>CALMST010000109.1 GCA_937872315.1 uncultured Ignavibacteria bacterium
GGCATAACTTTCACCTGTGAATACATTATGGTTGCAAAAAGAATTTTACTAAAGTTATACTGAAGACCTCCGAAATATGCATAAGCCGGTAGAGCCGCAAGCTGCCCGGGCTGACCTGTAACAGGCACTGCATTCAGTTCATCTATACTGAGATCCTGAACATAATTTCCAATACCTTTACCGTACAGTCCCTGAAAATAGATCTGGGCTTTTTTTGTGATATCAACATTACCTGTAAGTGAAACCGCGGCTCCGGTTTCAGTTTGATTCTCATTCAGGTAATCATTCCTGTACAGCAGATTTCTGTAAATTCCTGAAAGTCTTACATGGCTTTCATCGAAATTGTATTCAAGATAGACGGGTATATCCGGTACATTTTGTTTCAGGCTGATAGTATTAGCATAGCTGGTACTGAAGTCAGGCATTTCAGCCCCGATGCCAAATTCCCAGTTTTTTGAAAATGTCTTTGTATATCGTATCATAGTATTGACAGCTTCCGGCATTGCATTCAGTCCGGTGTAGTTGACCGTTGTAGGAAAAGACGCAAGATCAACAAACGTACTCCAGTCCTGACCTAATTCGAAACCAATGTATTTTACATACACCTGGAAAAGGCTGAAGGTGCTTTCAGGACCTCTGAAATTTGCATTAACGTATCCTACAAGGTTTCCATTGCTTGTCTTATTGATAACTTTAAAATATAGTGTTGAAGTATTAGCAAACATCTGATACTGTGAGTTCTGAATGGAATCTTTTGGGACATCAATGTCATAAGTCACGAAATCCAGATTATCGGTGATCCCGTCAAAGTCAAAAGAAGTTGTAAGATTAAAAAAACCGCCTATTCCTAAAGAGAATTTTCCTCCGGGTGAAGTAAATACAAAGCTTGGTATTTCAGAATTCCTGAACCAGTCGCTCTGTTCAGTCCGGAACGGAATCAGGGCTGAATCATTTTTGTTTTTTTCGGGAAAGTATTTTATTACTGAAGAATCCTGCTGAGCTTTAATAATGCAGTTAAATAAAAGTATAAATGTCAGAACAAAGAACGGAGTAAGAATTTTCATAATTAAATTATTTGATCATTTGCCTTTGTTCTATATCACTTACCCAGGCAGTAGCATGGGTAAGTGATTGTATTTTAAAGTGTATTCTTATATAAGAGCAGTGTCTTTTTGCTTTTGTTATTTTTTAAATAAAACTTTCTTTTCCCTGAACACATACTTTATCCCGTCTTCTACTTTCTCTACAGGAATAATCTTCAGTTTCTCAAGTATCTCTTTCTGAATTTCAGCAAGGTCCTTTTCATTTTCTTTAGGGATCAGAACTGTCTTAATTCCGCTTCTGACAGCTGCCAGCAATTTTTCATTAAGTCCGCCTATAGGAAGAACATTTCCTCTCAATGTGATCTCACCTGTCATTGCCACATCCGTTCTAACAGGACACTTAGTGATTGCTGAGAGCATAGCCATTATCATTGTGATACCGGCAGATGGTCCGTCTTTGGGTATTGCGCCTTCCGGCAGGTGAATGTGAATTTCTTTTTCCTTGAAAAATGACTCCGGTATTTTAAACAGCTTTGCATTTGATTTAATATAGGAGAATCCTGCCTGAGCGGATTCTTTCATTATGTCACCGAGCTTTCCGGTAAGAATGAATTTGCTCGGACCTCTCATTATAGTAACATCCACATTCAGAATGTCTCCTCCCATAGAAGTCCAGGCAAGTCCTATTACAGAACCTACCATACTCTTTTCTCCATCGTTAGCCTGCTTCTGCTTGTATTTGTGAACTCCAAGATATTTTTCAACAAGCTCAGGAGTAACTGTTACTTTCTTCCCGGATTTTTTAACATCAGTATTCTCTACTATAGCTCTTGTGATCTTTCTGATAACGGACGAGATCTCGCGCTCAAGACTTCTTACTCCTGATTCGCGGGTGTATTCCTGAACTATTTTCATAACGACATTTTCCGGAAATTCCACCTGATCCGGTGTAAGTCCGTGCTCTTCGAGTTCTTTTGGAATGATATGCCGCTCGGCGATCTGAACTTTCTCAAAATCCAGATAGCTTCTCATTTCAATGATCTCCATCCTGTCCAGCAATGGCAGAGGAATATTGTAATACACATTAGCGGTTGTGATGAACAGCACATTTGACAGATCATAATCAACATCAAGATAATGATCATTGAATGACGCATTTTGTTCCGGATCCAGTACCTCAAGCATTGCGCTTGAAGGATCCCCTCTGAAGTCATTGCTCATTTTATCTATCTCATCTATCAAAACAACCGGGTTTACACTTCCGGATTTTTTCATTGCCTGAATGATCTTACCGGGCATTGAACCGATGTATGTTCTTCTGTGTCCGCGGATCTCCGCTTCATCTCTGATACCTCCGACGGATATTCTCACAAACTTTCTTCCGATAGCTCTTGCAATGGATTTACCGAGTGAGGTCTTTCCGACTCCAGGAGGTCCTACGAAACAAAGTATCTGACCTTTCGGCGCCTTCTTGATATTTTTATCATGCAATAATTTCAGCACAGCCATAAGCTCGAGTATCCTGTCTTTTGCCTTATCAAGTCCGTAATGATCTTCGTCGAGAATTTTCTTGGCATGCTTCAGATCAAAATTATCTGTTGTGAAAATATTCCATGGTACGCTCACCATCCAGTCCAGATAATTTCTAAGAACTGAATAATCAGGTGACATGGTCGGTAGTTTCTTAAGTTTTGTAAATTCTTCCATTGCCTTTTTCATCACCTGCTCGGGCATACCGCTTTTGTCAATTTGCTCTTTAAGCTTTATCAATTCAGGATCGGTCTCAGTGCCTTCGCCGAGTTCGTCCTGAAGGATCCTTATCTGCTCCTGTACTATGAATTTCCTCTGATTCTTCTGCATGGTCTGATAGATCTTTGCGTCTATCTCCTTTTCGACATTCAGGACTTCCATCTCCGAGCCCAGTAAAAACAGCACTTCATAAAACTGTTTATGCAGTTCATCTATTTCCAGAATATGCTGCTTTTTATGAACATTTGCGCTGATCGTAGATGCTATATAGAAAAGTTTTCTGTCAGGCTCTTTTATATTATCAAATGCTATGAGAGTTTCATGAGGGATAGTTCTGCTGGTTTTGACATAATCCGTAAACAGCTTTGCAGACTGCCTGATGAGAGCTTCGAGCTCGGTATCTTTATTTATGGGGTTTTGCTTTACCGTAATATCCGCAGTGATGAAATTATTACTGTAAAATTTACTGATCTTTGCTGTTACAAGTCCGTCAACCAGAACTTTAATCAGACCGTTAGGCAGTCGCAGCACCTGAATTATTTTAGCAACTGTACCGGTTTTGTATAAATTTTCAAAAGTCGGATCTTCTATTTTTTCATCAAGCTGAGTTACAAGCAATATGAATTTATCTTTTTCCACAGCTTTGTTGATTGCTGCTATGGATGATTCCCTTCCTGCAAGGATCGGGAACATCATATAGGGAAATACTACAATGTCTTTTAAAGGAAGCACCGGAAGATTATCCGGAATTGTAGCCTTCAGATCGGGAATGCCGGACTGCCCGTCAAAGAGCACTTCCGCTTCACCGTCTTCGGGTATCTTTTTTGTAATTTCTTTGTGTTCGCTTTTAATTGTCTTTTCTGTTTTACTTTTTGCCATTATTTATATTAAAAATTTTAAGTTTTATGTCTTTTGTTAATGATTCCATTTCCGCAGATAACATAATACATATATGCTGCTCACTGTTTCAATCCTCCTCCTCGGAGTAATTTTAAATTAATTTAATTTTATGGGAGAAATAAACTTTTCGATAAATGTGAAATTATGCGGTAATGTTTAGGTGTAAAAGAATTTCCATCAATATAATTTTACTGTTTTAGAGATTCAATTCTATTATAGTTAGATGTAAGACTCCGGACGCAATCTTGTCCAGAACGATTAATAAAAATTACTCTATTTCTGAATATAGAAAAATCTAACGGACTTTCTTTTGAAAGATCAAAAGCAAGCCGGCAAAGAAAAATCTCCCGCCGGTTATAAAAATAAATTATCGGAAAATCATTCGCTTTGGCGGCAAAAATTTCAACTCACCGCACGGCAGAAGATCACTGCCGTGCGTCTCAGACAGGATGTTTTTGCATTTCGCCAAAGCTCTGAATTTCTTGCGGCAATTTATCACAGGAGGATTGTTATATTTCACAGCTTGAAATCTTTGATTCTGAAGTGAATTTTATACAATTATTAATTTTACAAAATGTTTTGGACAGTTCTGCTCCAGACGTAAGACGCTGTACACAGGCTTTAATCCCGTCAGGGATTGCGAGTTTGCAGTTGCTAATGAGCATCGACACACCGAGGCAAATATTTGTTCTTGACTATATGAATAAATGTTCATATATTTGTATACTTAATTATAAACAATGCCAACAATAACCAAAAGAACGAACTTAAATGCAGAGCAGGTCACCAGAGTTGCTGAGATACTTAAAACTATCGGACATCCCGTAAGACTTGAAATACTCGAGGCACTTGAAGAAAAAGAGCCTCTTTCTGTTTCGGAGATTCAGGAAAGGATTAATCTTGATACAGAGCAATCGCTTCTGTCACATCATCTTATCAAAATGAAAGACAGGGGAATTCTTAAATGTGAGAAGAATGGTATGAATGTTATGTATCGTCTTGAAGACAGAAGTATTCTTAAGATATTTGATTGTATGCAGGCCTGCAGTTTGTTTTGATGAGCCATGAATTTGCACGATTTAACACGAAAAAATAAACAATAAATCTTTAATCCGGAAAATCCATGATAACCCGTGGCAAAAATATTACTAAATTAATTAACAAGTATAAATTGAATAGTTTAAAAAAAGAAAAAATACTCGATGAAAGCTTCTGGAATGAAAGATATTCAACCGGGCAGACCGGATGGGACATTGGGATGACTTCAAGACCGATCAAGGAATACACTGACTCGTTAGAAGATAGGAACATCAGAATTCTTATTCCCGGATGCGGTAATGCTTATGATGCTGAGTATTTTTCGGAGCAGGGTTTTAATAATATACACTTGCTGGATATTTCAACAGAACTAATGAATCACCTGACCCTCAAATTCAAAAACACTTCTAATATAAATTTAATAAACCGTGATTTTTTTAGTTACTTTCCTGATTCAAAATATGACCTGATCATTGAACAGACTTTCTTTTGTTCACTTGATCCGGAGCTGAGAGAAAGCTATGCGAAAAAGATGCAAGAACTTTTAAAACCAAACGGCAGACTTGTAGGAGTGTTATTTGACAGAAAATTTGAATTTGACGGACCTCCATTCGGCGGATCGGAAGAAGAGTATCGAAAACTTTTCGGAAGATATTTTGATATTAAAGTTCTGGATAAGTGTTACAACTCAATTCCGGAAAGAGAAGGAACAGAATCTTTTATAAATTTAATTAATAAACAATAATGACATACATAGGGATAATCATTGGAGCGGTAGCCGGTTTCCTTTACTGGAAATTCATAGGTTGTGAATCGGGTACATGTCCAATAACATCAAACAAATACATTTCAGTAACATACGGAGCGATACTCGGATCTTTATTATTTTCAACTTTTGCCGGAGCCAGTACAAAAAGCAGCAGTTTCATAGATAAGTTTTTCAAAGATGACTCAACGGCAAAATATGTTAATATCAGTGCGGAAGAAATGAAAACCCTGACAGAAGACAGCAATTATGTTATCGTAGATGTCAGGACCCCATCAGAGCTGGAAAGCGGGTATATACCAGGAACAGATGTATTTCTGGATTTCAACAAAGCTGAACTGGAAGATGAAATAGATAAACTCGACAGATCCAAAAATTATATAATATACTGCCACAGCGGAAACAGAAGCGCCAAAGTCTGTAAGATCATGTCTGTAAAAGGTTTTACAAATGTATATAACCTTTCCGGGGGAATTATGAAATGGAATGGTGAACTAAAGGTCGATAAATAAACACAAATTTTAATAAAATATAAAATAAAATAACAATCATGAAAATCGAACAAATTTACACAGGATGTCTAGCACAAGGTGCATATTACATCACAAGCAAAGATGAAGCTGTAATAATTGATCCGCTAAGAGAGATCAAACCATACATTGAAAGAGCCAAAAGGGACAACGTTAAGATCAAATACATACTTGAGACACACTTCCACGCTGATTTTGTAAGCGGTCACGTTGATCTTGCAAAAGCTACCGGCGCAAAGATCATTTACGGACCGACAGCCGCACCTGATTTTGACTGCATAATTGCCGGAGACGGAGAGGAGTTTTCTGTAGGTGATATTAAAATAAAAGTTCTTCACACTCCCGGACACACGATGGAAAGTTCATGTTTTCTTTTAAAGGATGAGAACGGAAAAGATGCAGCATTATTTTCAGGAGATACGCTTTTTATCGGTGATGTGGGAAGACCTGATCTTGCTCAGAAAGCTGCGGATATGACACAGGAGCAGTTAGCCGCGACTCTTTTCCATTCCCTCAGGGACAAAGTCATGACGCTTGCAGATGATGTAGTGGTCTATCCTGCTCATGGAGCCGGAAGCGCATGCGGTAAGAATATGAGTAAGGAAACCATCTCTACGATCGGAGCCCAGAAAAAAACCAATTATGCATTGAGAGAAAATATGACGGAAGAAGAATTTGTAAAAGAGGTAACGGACGGACTGCTTCCTCCGCCGAGTTATTTTCCTATGAACGTTGCGATGAATAAAAAAGGATACGAGAACATTGATACAGTAATGGAAAGGGGACTGCAGGCAATGAATGCTGAAGAGTTTGAAGCTGCTGCAAATGAAACAGATTCAATAATGCTTGACACAAGAAATGATGCCTTCTTTCATAAAGCTTTTATTCCAAACAGTGTTAACATATCCCTTGACGGACAGTTTGCTCCGTGGGTAGGAACTCTGATCCCGGATGTAAAACAGCAAATACTTTTAATTACAGAACCCGGAAAAGAAGAAGAATCAGTTATGAGGCTTGCAAGAGTCGGATATGATAAAGTGATCGGATATCTTAAAGGAGGAATTGAAACCTGGATTAAAGCCGGAAAAGAAACTGATAAAGTAAACAGGATAAGTGTACTGGAATTTGAAAAATTGTATGATAAGGATAAATCAATAGTCATTGATGTCAGAAAGCCCGGTGAATACAATTCCGAGCATGTGGACGGAGCAATGAACATTCCGCTTGATTATATAAATGTTAACCTGGCTGAATTTCCAAAAGATAAAGAATTCGTGATACATTGCGAAGGCGGATACAGAAGCATGACCGCTGCTTCAATTTTGAAATCAAGAGGCTGGGAAAATTTCATGGAAGTTGAAGGCGGATATAGCAGCATTAAGGAAACAAATGTTCCGAAAACTGACTTTGCATGTCCTTCAAAGACACAAAAAGTTTAAATATAAAATTTAAAAAATAAAAGAAAATGCTTGAATTAATAAAACAACCATGGCACTGGGCAATAAGCGGAGCCATGATAGGACTCATAGTCCCATTATTACTGGTGTTAGGGAATAAGAAATTCGGAATATCCTCTTCGTTCAGACATATATGCGCTGCTTGTTTTTCAGGGGATATTAAATTTTTTAAATATGACTGGAAGAAAGAGATATGGAATTTGTTTTTTGTCGGAGGGATAATAATCGGTGGTTTTATCGCATCGACATTTTTGTCAAATCCCGGACAGGAAATTCAGATAGCGGAAAGAACACTTGAAACTTTGAAAGGTTATGGAATAAAAGACTTTTCATCTCTCTTACCCGCAGACCTGTTTAGCTGGGGAAATTTATTCTCACTCAAAGGCCTGATATTTTTTGTGATCGGAGGGTTTCTTGTGGGATTCGGGACCCGGTACGCCGGAGGCTGTACATCAGGACATTCAATTATGGGACTTGCAAATCTTCAGAAGTCATCTCTTGTTGCAACAGTATTCTTCATGGCTGGAGGATTTTTGTCAACGAATGTTTTTATTCCATTGATATTTAAATTCATAAACTGAAAAATTTTAAAATAATGATAACAAGTGATCATATAGAAACAAAGGAAGAGGTCGAGTTAAGACATCTTGATATGGTATGTACAAACGAATCTGAGCTTGTACATCCCTGGTGGTATAATTTCAAATACACTATAGTTGGAATAATATTCGGAATAGTATTCGTCAAAGCTGAAATAATAAGCTGGTTCAGGATACAGGAAATGTTTCAGCTTTCATCATTCTTTATGTATGGAGTGATCGGAACTGCAGTGGTAGTGGGAGCAATATCAGTTTCCATTATAAAAAAACTTAAATTGAAAAGTATTTACGGGGAGCAGATACACATAGATGATAAGGAGTTTAACAAAGGACAGATCTACGGAGCGCTTATATTCGGTGTCGGCTGGGCTGTAACCGGCGCATGTCCGGGTCCGCTCTTTGCGCAGTTTGGAAGCGGATTCAGTGTGATCATAATTACAATAATTTCTGCAGTCGCCGGTACGTGGGTATATGGGAAATTCAGGGATAAGCTGCCGCACTGATTAATCTGAAATCAGGACCTGATTGATAATTTGAGGAAATTAAAGCTGCTGCCGTATATTGTTTTATAAAGAGTGTATTGGCTGCAAAGCATAAGTATTTGTTTAGTCTTATGACTTTTGTCATAAACTAAAGTGATATGTATCATTGGCACTATGAGTATGACTTTTTACTTTTGTAAAAAGATTAATACAGAAATGAAAGCAATACTTGTCCCGATAGATTTTTCAAAATGTTCATTAGATGCTCTGAAATTTGCAGCCTTCACTGCAAAAAGATCTGGAGCAAAGATACATCTTATCAGTATTATTGAAAAACAGAATTACTATTTCCTCGGCAGTGATCCGATAGTAATTCCGCCCGAATTAATATACAGCAATAACGCACATGACGAGAAGCTTAAAAATGAGATCAGAAGCCGTCTTGATAAAATTACAAGATCAGCATATCTGAAGGATATTCCTGTTGAATATAAAATAGGAACAGGATTGAAAGTATTCAAATGTATAGAGGAATATTCAAGGATCTCAAAATCAGACATGATAATAATGGGTTCAAGCGGAGCGCATGGAATTACAAAGATACTGATAGGAAGCAATGCTGAAAGGGTATCAAGGTTTTCGAAGATCCCGGTTCTGATCATGAACCATAGCATCCGTAATATAAAAACTATCATTTTTGCATCTGATTTTGAAAAGGAAGCTTACAGGGTGTTTCCTTTTGTACAGGAATTTGCAAAAGTTTATGATTCCGAGATACATCTTCTTAAAGTTAATATTTTTACTCATTACAATAATGCCGGAGATATTGCCCTTCTGAAAAAATTCAATAAAAAATTCAATTCAAATTATAAAGAAGTTGTTTTCGAAAGCAGCACCATAGCTTCGGGTATTCATAAATACGCAGATAAAATAAATTCTTCTATGATTGCTATCGGTACTCATGGTAAGAAAGGTCTTATCCGTTTACTTTTTGAAAATGTATCCGAAGAAACCATCAGATATTCCGCTAAACCGGTATTAACAGTAAATTTAAAAAAATAATACGATTTAAACATTATTTTTATTAAAAATACTATGATAAATATCATATATCTTTTTATGTATTTATATAGAGTATAAAACTAATTTTTCATATTTTTGAATCAATATTTTTAATGAGCAAAACAACTTCCAAGACCGGTGTGAAATGTCATTATTGCGGTAATGATTGCAATGAAACTTTTATCCGTTTTAAAGATAAATATTTTTGCAGACATGACTGTAAGGATGAATTTGAAAAATCACTTCCATCTCTCACTTCACTTCCAAAAGCTGAGTCTTCCTGCTGTTGTTCATCAAATGAGGCAACCAATATAAAAATTGAAGATCCTGCGGACCAGAACAAATTTAATTTTCTTGATGACAGCGAGATCCGGAAGAAAATTGTAAATCAAAACAGAAGGTATAACGGAAAGAATGTAACATCTGTTTCCTTATCTATACCCGGCATTCACTGCACTTCCTGCGTTGGTATGCTTGAGAATATCTACAGGACCAATCCCGGAATTTTAAGTTCGAAAGTAGAATTTCTTCAGAAACAGATCCATATAATCTTTGACAGTTCAGTCATTTCTCTTAAAGAAATTGTAAAAGTACTTTCCGATGCGGGATATGAAGCCAAGATAGACTTGCATAAAGACAATGAAAATTCCGATAAGAGTAAGTCATCTCAAAAGGATCTTTACATTAAAATCGGAGTGGCGGGATTTTGTCTGGGAAATATAATGCTTTTAAGTTTTCCCGAATATTTTTCAGGTGAGAATTTTACTGATAATACACTTAAAACATTTTTCAATTATCTGAATATACTTCTTTCGCTTCCTGTATTTTTTTACTGCAGTTCCGGATATTTTAAATCTGCCTGGTCAGGTCTTAAACAAAAGGTGATAAGCATTGATATTCCCATCTCACTGGGAATTACAGCATTGTTTGTAAGAAGTCTGTACGAAATAATTTTCTTTAACAATGCGGGATATATGGATTCCATGGCCGGACTTGTTTTCTTTCTTCTTTTAGGAAAACTGTTTCAGAGCAAGACATACGAATCATTGAATTTTGAAAGAGATTACAGATCATATTTTCCGGTATCTGTTACAGTCATTGAGGATAAAATTGAAAGAAGCATACCTGTCGCAAATCTGAGACCGGGTGACAGGATACTGATCAGAAATAATGAAATAGTGCCTGCCGATTCTATTTTGTTCGGCAAAACTTCAAGCGTTGATTATAGTTTTGTTTCGGGAGAATCTATCCCCGAACTAAAGGTAGCCGGTGAGATCATTTACGCGGGGGGAAGACATTTAGGGTCATCAATTGAACTGGAAGTCATAAGAACAGTTTCTCAGAGTCATCTTACAAAACTATGGAATGATCCTGCATTTAAAAAGAACAATACTTCCAAATTTTCAGAATTAACTGATTTTGTCAGTAAGTATTTCACAATTGCTGTTCTTGCAATAGCCGTAACAGCTGCTTTATACTGGCTTCCGGATATAAATAAAGCAGTAAATGTATTTACAACAGTTCTGATAGTTGCATGTCCGTGCGCTCTTGCTCTTACAACACCTTTTGCTTTCGGTAATGCGCAGAGAATACTGGGAAGGAATAAATTCTATCTGAAGAACTCATCGGTTGTTGAGAATTTAGCTAATGTGAATTCGATAGTTTTTGATAAAACAGGAACGCTGACAAATTCAAAAGATCTGACAGTTACATACAGCGGAGTTTCTTTAAGCACGGAAGAGCTTGCTCAGATTAAAACTCTTGTAAGAAATTCTTCACATCCGTTAAGTAAAAATATATATGATTTCATAGATACAGACGAATATTACGAAGCCGAAGATTTTAAAGAATCGGTGGGGGAGGGTATTTCATGCCGTATCAACGGAAACGATCTGAAATTAGGTTCGGTGAGATTCATAGTAAAAGATCCTGATTGCTCATTTAAAGATCTGAAAAAAGAATATACGGGAAATGCTGTTTCTTCAAATGTATTCCTTTCTGTCAATGATTCCGTTAAAGGTTATTTTTCTTTCAGGAATAAATACAGAAACGGTATAATGAGAGTGATAGAGGATTTGTCCGAAAAATATAAACTTACTTTACTGTCCGGAGATAACAATTCAGAGAAAGAAAATCTGAGTAAATATTTTAATAATGAAAGCTCGCTTTTATTTAATCAATCACCGCAGGATAAACTGAATTACATAAAGCATTTACAAAGCAACGGCGATAATATACTGATGATTGGTGACGGGCTTAATGATGCAGGAGCATTGAAACAAAGCAATACAGGCATTACTATATCTGAAGACATTACTAATTTTTCACCGTCTTGCGATGCTATCGCAGAAGCATCTGAATTTTCTAAGTTCGGAAAATTCATGGAATTCTCGAGATCAACGATGAATATTATCAGGGTAAGTTTTGTGATATCTTTTCTGTATAATGTAATAGGTTTATATCTCGCTTCAACCGGGGTTTTCTCTCCGCTTGTAGCCGCTATTCTGATGCCGTTAAATTCGATATCCATAGTGATCTTTGTAACTATAGCAACAAATTTTTCTGCAAAGTTAAAAAAACTATAATAAAAATTTTTTAAAATGAGTGTAATTATTCTTTTGATCACCGTCAGTATAATAGTAGCAGGTTCATTCCTGATAGCCTTTATATGGTCAGTAAAGACCGGGCAGTATGAAGATAAATATACACCGTCGGTCAGGATATTGCTTGATGATACTGAAGCCGGAATAAAAAATAAAAAATAAAATTTTAAATTATTATAAATAAAAAAGGAATAAAAATATAAAATGATACCTGAAAAATTCAGTTACGATAATAAGATCGTCAGGGATTTTGCTTACGCAACGGTAATCTGGGGGATCGTAGGAATGCTTGTGGGTCTGATAGTATCCATACAGATCTTCCTCCCTGAGGCAAATTTCGCGACTCAGTATATTACATTCGGAAGAATAAGGCCGCTGCACACAAATGCAGTGATCTTTGCATTCGTAGGTAATGCGATCTTTATGGGAGTTTATTATTCCCTGCAGAGATTGTGCAAAGCGCGTATGTTCAGTGATACACTGAGCAAACTTAATTTCTGGGGATGGCAGCTCATTATTGTCAGCGCAGCCGTTTCTCTTCCGCTTGGATTTACCACAAGCAAAGAATATGCTGAGCTTGAATGGCCGATTGATATTATGATCGCAGTGGTCTGGGTGATCTTTGCTATAAATATGTTCGGGACAATTATTAAACGTCGCGAGAGACACATGTATGTAGCCATCTGGTTTTATATTGCAACAGTTGTAACAGTTGCAGTGCTGCACATAGTAAACTCCATAGAACTTCCGGTTGGTTTCATGAAAAGTTATCCGGTCTATGCCGGAGTTCAGGATGCGCTGGTTCAATGGTGGTACGGGCATAATGCAGTTGCATTCTTTTTAACAACTCCGTTTCTTGGTCTGATGTACTATTATCTGCCGAAAGCTGCTAATCGTCCGATCTATTCATACAGATTATCTATAATTCATTTCTGGTCACTTATATTCATTTACATATGGGCAGGACCTCATCATTTATTATATACAGCTCTTCCTGACTGGGCACAGTCACTTGGAGTGGCTTTTTCCATTATGCTGATAGCTCCGTCCTGGGGAGGTATGATAAACGGTTTGCTAACATTAAGAGGAGCATGGGATAAAGTACGGGAAGACCCTATACTGAAGTTTATGGTGGTAGCCGTTACGGCATACGGTATGGCCACATTTGAAGGACCTATGCTTTCACTTAAAAACGTGAATGCAATCGCTCACTTTACTGACTGGATCGTAGCGCACGTACATGTGGGAGCACTTGGCTGGAATGGATTTCTTACATTCGGAATACTTTACTGGCTAATTCCTAAGATTTACAGGACAAACCTTTATTCTGCAAAACTTGCAAACTTTCATTTCTGGATCGGTACACTCGGAATTGTTTTTTATGCTGTCCCTCTGTACTGGGCGGGAGTCACACAGTCACTTATGTGGAAGCAGTTCACACCGGAAGGTCTTCTTCTGTATCCGAATTTTCTTGAGACGGTTATAAAGATCATTCCAATGTATATGATGCGTTCTATAGGAGGAACACTTTATCTGACCGGGGTAATTGTAATGACTTACAATCTTGTAAAAACAGTAAAGTCAGGAAAGCTTGTACCAAATGAAGAAGCTGAAGCACCGGCGCTTAGCAAGGATATTTTTGAAAAAGCTGAAGCTCAGCACAAGTGGCTCGAATCAAAACCGGGAAGATTTGCGATCTTTGCAACCGTAGCGATTCTGATCGGCGGAATGGTCGAACTGATCCCGACATTTTTAATTAAGTCGAATATACCAACGATAACTGCCGTAAAGCCATATACACCGCTTGAACTTCAGGGAAGAGACCTGTATATCCGCGAAGGCTGTAATAATTGTCATTCGCAGATGATCAGACCTTTCAGAAGCGAAACCGAAAGATACGGAGAATATTCAAAAGCGGGAGAGTTTGTTTATGATCATCCGTTTCTCTGGGGATCAAAAAGAACAGGTCCTGATCTTGCGAGAGAAGGTAAAAAATATCCGAATCTCTGGCATTATTTTCACATGGAAGATCCGCGTGTAATGTCGCCCGGTTCGATCATGCCATCGTATCCATGGCTGATCACACAGGAGCTGGATATTTCCACTACTCCTTCAAAGATCAATGGAATGAGGACACTTGGTGTGCCTTATCCTCCGGGATATGAAAATACCGCAAATGCTGATCTGATGAAACAGGCTGAAGAAATCACTGCAGATCTGAGACAAAACAATGTAGGTGTAGAGAGCAATAGAGAGATCATCGCACTGATTGCATATATTCAGAGACTTGGTACGGATATTAAAGTGGATCAAATTAGTTTAGAAAAAATCAAATAATAAAATTAAAATTATAACATGTTCAAACATTATTTTGAATCAATTGACGGTCTGGAAATTTATCCCATATTTTCATTAATTGTATTTTTTATATTTTTCGTTTTGGTCTTCATCTGGAGTATGAAGGCGGATAAAAATTATTTAAAAAAAATGGAGGAGATCCCGCTTGAAAATAATGAATAAAAATAGATCAATTAAGAAGATCTTAAAGAATAAACTGAAATTCTCAGTTTCATTACTTGCAGTCTTCTTTCAGTCATCACTGATATTTGCACAGACTGCAGCTCCTCAGGATCAGGGAAATACGGAGACATATAATACCATACTTCTGATTTTCCTCATAATACTGATAAACCTGGTATTCATCCCTCTTCTGTATTCTGAAAAAGAAAAAACTGAGGAAGCTGAAGAAAAGGAATCATCATTCCAGGTGCTTAAACAGAAATTCTACGGACTGAAACCAATGGAAGAAGAAAAATCTCTTCTCATTGATGAGGATTATGACGGCATACAGGAGCTTGACAACAACGTTCCGCCCTGGTTCAATGTGCTTTTTTTAGCTACTATAATATTTGCGATTGTTTATCTGCTCGATTATCATGTTTTTAAAACAGGAAAACTTCCACTTCAGGAATATAATGATGAAGTATATGCAGCCGAGCTTCAGAGAGAAGAACTGATAAGAACCGGCGCATTTATTAATGAAAACAATGTTGCATTTTCTAATGCTCCCGATGTATTGACTGAAGGTAAACAGATCTATGCTGTGAACTGCATTCCCTGTCACGGCGGAAACGGAGAAGGTATTGTCGGTCCGAATCTGACTGATGAATACTGGATACACGGCGGCGGGGTAAAGAATATTTTTAAGACCGTAAAATACGGTGTTCCTGTAAAAGGGATGATATCATGGCAGACACAATTAAATCCTAAAAAAATGCAGGCGGTTGTTAGTTATGTGATGTCACTTCAGGGAACAAATCCTCCGGGCGGTAAAGCTCCCGAAGGAAATCTGTATAAAGAAGGACAGGATTCAACGGTAGTTAAATCTGACAGTTTAAAAACCGATAACGTTAAAACAGACAGTTCAAAGTCTGAACAGATAAAATCAGATAGTTTAAAAAAAAATAATAATAAAGAGGTAAAGACTGATAAATCTGATACAACGTCGATGAAGAAATAAATATATGGAAACGCAAACCGAGAGTTCATACAGGGATACAATATCAATTGTTGATGATAAAGGCGGTAGGAAATGGGTTTATCCGAAAAAACCAAAAGGCAGACTTTATAATGCCAGAACAATAGTCAGCATTATTCTTCTTGCAATTTTATTCGGTGTCCCGTTTTTAAGATCTGACGGACATCCTGTAATGCTTTTTGATATTCTGAACAGAAAAATTATTCTTTTCGGAACATTCTTTACACCTTCCGATTATTATCTTTTCGGACTTATAATGATTTCCGCATTTGTGCTTCTCTTTCTTGTTACAGCGGTATTCGGAAGAGTATTCTGCGGATGGATATGCCCTCAGACAATTTTTCTTGAAATGGTCTTCAGAAAAATCGAATATTTTATTGAAGGTGATTATACAAGACAAATGGAGCTTAATAAAGCTCCATGGGATAATGCCAAAATAATAAAGAAGTTTTCAAAATATCTGATCTTCTTCATCCTTTCTTTCATTATTGCAAATACATTTCTTGCCTACATAATTGGTACGGACAAGTTGTTTAAGATAATGACGGATCCTATGTCAGAGCATCTTAGCGGGTTCATTTCCATTATGGTGTTTACAGGTTTGTTTTATTTTGTATTTGCCTGGTTCCGTGAACAGGCGTGTATACTCGTCTGTCCTTACGGCAGGCTTCAGAGTGTACTTCTTAATAAGAATTCAATTGTCATAGCATATGATTTTATCAGAGGAGAACCAAGAGGTAAACTGAGCAAAGTCAGTGAAAAGAAGACCGGTGACTGCATAGACTGTAAAAAATGTGTCTATGTCTGTCCTACGGGTATTGATATCCGTAACGGAACACAACTGGAATGCGTGAACTGTACTGCCTGTATAGATGCCTGTGATTCTATAATGGATTCGATCAATAAGCCAAGAGGACTCATAAGATTTGATTCGATTGAAGGTATAGAGACGAAGACAAAACTGAAATTTACTGCAAGAGTCGCCGGGTATATTGCAGTGCTGCTGGTTTTGATAACAATCACAACACTTATGTTCACTTCAAGAAAGGATATTGATGTGAGTATATTAAGGACTCAGGGTATGCTCTATCAGAAAATAGAAGGAAACAAGGTCAGTAACCTTTATAATATTAAGATCTCAAATAAGACTTTTAATGACCTGCCTGTAAGTTTTAAACTGAATAATATATCAGGTGAAATAAAAGTGATCGGTGAAAATGTTAATCTTAAAGCGGCGGGAATTTATGAGGGAAGTTTAATGGTAATAATTCCTGAAGAAAGTATTAAGACCGTAAACACTCCTATTACTATAGATGTATATACGGGTGATAAATTAATTATAAAAGAAGAGACCTCTTTTTTAGGTCCTGTAAATTAATAATATGAAAATAAGCTGGGGAGTAAAAATAATTATAACTTTTATAATTTTTGCGGCGGGTATTTTCACAATGGTCGCTGTATCAATGATGAATGATACTGATCTTGTAAGTGAAAACTATTATGAGCAGGAGATCAAATATCAGGACCAGATAGATCTGCTTAATAAATCTGCACACCTTAACGAGATTGTTAATCTGACACAGGAAGGAAATGAGCTTATCCTGAATGTTTCAGAACTTGTAAAGGAAGGCGAAAATTCTTATTCGGGAAAAATACTGTTTTACAGAGGCTCTGATGCAAAAAAAGATTTTGATATTCCGTTTGATCCGGACAGTAACGGGATCCAGAAAATAAATTCGGAAAAACTTGCTAAAGGTTACTGGAAAGTCAGTCTTAAACTCATAAAAAACGGGGATGACTACTTTGTTGAGAAAAAAATTTTTGTAAATTGAGATCTTTGTAAACTGATAAAAAAATATAATATCCGGTATTCAAACCATTAACCGCTGTTTTTTACTGCCTGTCTTTCTTACATACTTAAAACATCCCATTTCCCCAAAATATTTCAGATAAGATTAGTTTCCCAATAACTGTTGAATTGTTATTCAGATATATATGAATTATTTTGATGCTCATAAAAGGTATATTATGTCAAAAAAATTTCAGACACCATTCTGTGAAACATGCCAGGCAAGGATAGGTTCAATATTCTGCGAACTTACGGAAGATGAATTGTTAAATATTTCTGCGCAAAAACATTGTAATTTTTATCTGAAAGGCCAGCAGATCTTTACCGAAGGAAATTTTCCGACAGGGTTACATTGTGTAAATAAGGGAAAAATAAAAGTTTCCCAGAGCGGATTTGAAGGTAAAGAACAGATCATTAGACTTGCCAAAGAAGGCGATATTCTTGGTTACAGATCACTTGTCAGCGGTGATGCCTATACTGCTTCTGCTATAGCAATTGAAGATTCAAAAGTATGTTTGATCCCTAAAACTCTTTTTTTCGAAATGATAAGGATGAATCCTGAAATTACAGGAAAAATAATGAAACTGCTTGCGTCAGATCTGAAAGATGCAGAAAATAAAATTACAAATCTGGCTCAGAAACCTGTTATAGAAAGACTTGCTGAAGCTATTCTTATGCTCAGGGAATATTATGGTTTTATAAAAGATGAAAATTCACTTACTATTACAATTACCAGAGAAGAGATCGCCAACATTGTCGGAACTGCTACAGAAACTGCCATACGAATCTTATCAGAACTCAAACGCGAAGGTATAATCGCTCTCGATGGAAAAAAGATTAAGATACTGAATATTGATGCCCTGATTAAACTGGCTAATCTGTATGATTAGGTATTAAGTATTAGGTATTAAGTATTAAGTATTAAGTATTTGGTATTAAGTATTAAGTATTAGGTATTGGGTGTATAATACTTTTTTAAGAAATCTGCATTTTGTAAAGAATTAAAAAATCTACGGAGTTACGGCAACAACAAACATTCCCGAATTATTAAAAGCTAACAGTACATCTGACACATCCGAGATATTATCACCGGTTATATCTGACAACTCATATCCTGTAATGAAATTTATAGCATCATTATAAATATACAACACGTCACCCATTTCTATATAAGAATCATTATTCACATCACCGCTATAGACAGCAAAAACATCCGGGGAACTGTCAACCTGAATGAGATTACTTCCGAATGCTTTTGACGAATTTTCAGTCATGTCATAACTGACAGTTGAGCCGTTTGTAAATATTACACCTCCCGCCTTGCTCCAAGTTTCTAAACTGTTCCTGTGTTTAACGGTAATGAAATAAGTGCCTCCGGGTGTATTCCTGAAATTAAAACCTGCGGTGAGTGTTGCAGAATCTAAAACTGCTATAGAAGTATCAATTATTTCAAAAGGTGAATTTATATTTCTAACATAAGCAGTAACAGTATCACTCCTTCTCATTGTGCCGGCGGAATTGTCATAAAATCCTTCAATGGCTAATTTAAGCTCCAGATCAACATCCAGTATCTCAAAGAATCCTCTGTATGATCTTATCCCTTGTTCAAATGTAAGCTGAAGAGCAATATCACCTGCGGGAGTTATTTCGGAAAATGTGCCGACCGGAGAAGCGCCCCAGCATATAACCGTATTTCCGTTACTGAGTCTTTGTACAGAACCTGTGGCGTTTCCGTAAATAACAGGATCATTTATATACTGCCATACAAGAGTTGCAGTTTTATTCGTCTCGTCAAGCTGATATTCCACTGCTCTGGAAAAATTAGGTGTATGGAAATTACCATTATCATACATTGTAATATTTCCGTTTGCGATCCGTCTTATGTCATGCTGATAGGTAAATTCAACCGAATCATTAAAAATTGTAAACTCATTATTTATTCCTCCGAAACGCCAGATGATATCGCCTGTTGCCCGGCTTATTTTAGTTATCTCGCTCATATGTCTGCAGGACATCATAATGTTACCGTCATCATCGGGTTCGACGGCATTTCCGTGGACATAATCAATTAATGAATCAGTAAGATCAATATGGTTTGCATCTGTGATCTGAAAATGATCCCAGCTTCTCCATTGAAAGACGACGTTTCTGTCAGGATCAAGTTCCTGAATTATGAATCCCGTCACAATTGCGTTTGGATTTCCGCCGGGCACGATCACACTCATGTCTACCGGCTGAGGATCATAACTTGTAAGCAGATAATTTCCATTGTCAAGTAATTGCATGTCATGAATATTTGTAATGTAACCGTTACCGCAATAAAAACTGTCATTGACATTAAAATCGTTATCCATCGAAAGAAACATTCTTCTTGTTCTTGAATAATAAGTCATGAGTCCGTTTGGCTGTCTTTTAAAATCCACTACGCCATTAGGTTCCTCTCTTGTAAAAACCGGATTTCCATTCTCATCTGCTATAATTAAATGCGGCGGGTATAATATATTCTGTGAACTGTTTGTATAAAGCAAACCGGATGTGGGATTATTGGAGATTTCCACGGTTAATGCCGGTGCCGGGAGCATAGAATAATTATTTGAATTTACATTTCTGTTGAATGAAGGATCTTCATCATCATAGTACCTGAGCGCATCAACTTCAAGTTTTGCTTTTTGAGTATAGAATGAAAAGGACATATTATGGTTTTTCATACCTGTGGTTTTTACATTTTTCAGCTCAACATTTACTTTTTCATTTAATGCAAAAGGCTGATCCGGTTTAAAGATCAAAGACTGTTTGTCCCTCGTGAATATGATCCCGCCTTTGTGAATACCGCTGACCGATCCTGAAACAATTAATTTTGATGTGATATCCCGTGTGAGAATTTTTTCATCAAAACTGATAATTATGTTGTTTTCGGTATTTACAGATCCGGCATTATCTGTCGGGTCGGTGTAGATGATCTTTGCATTTGTCAAATTAAAGTTTGAAAATAAAATTACAAGAATTGTCAGGATGGATTTCATGAATTACTGTTATAATTTATAAAAAACTATTTTATTATTAATTAATACTATGGGATTTTTACCGATTGTATCTTAAGGCAAAAGTTAATTTAAATTACTAAAAAAAAAAATAATAAAAAGGCGGTTGCTATTCCGCCTTTCAGTATTGGTTTTGATAAGAAAATATGGAGTATTTACTCTAAGGTGTTACCGTTCCAACAAATAAAATAGAATTATTGGAAGCAATCAGGACATCAGCAAGTCCGGCAATATTGTTTCCGTTAAGATCGGAGTCTATATAACCAGCTGCAAAATCAACAGCATCATTAAATGTGTATATCACATCAGATAGTTCGATGAAATCATCATTAACAACGTCACCGCTGTATAATGCAAAAATATCAGGTGAGCTGTTAACCTGAACAAGATTATTTCCAAACGCTTTTGAAGAATTATCAGTCATGTCATAACTTACTGATGAGCCGTTGGTAAATGATTCACCACCCGCTTTACTCCATGTTTCAAGACTGTTTCTGTGTTTAACGGTTATATAAAAGTCTCCTGTAGGAGTATTCTTCAATTTGAAATTTCCCGTAAAAGTGAGAGAGTCAATAACCGCTATGGATGTATCTATGATATCAAAAGGCGCTGCAATGTTTCTTATAAAAACTGTTGCAGTATCACTCATATTAAGAATATTATTTGCATTATCATAAAATCCTTCTATGGCAATTTTCAGATCAAGATCAATGTCCAGGATCTCAAAGAAGCCGCGGTAAGAACCTATTCCGGGTTCAAATGATAATTCAAGTCTGATCTCACCCTCCGGGGTTACTTCAGAAAAAGTGCCGGGACTGGAAGCTCCCCAGAATATCAGAGTGTTTCCGTTTTCCAGTCTCTGAGCCGAACCTCTCGCATTACCGTAAATATCAGGAGAGTTTCTGTACTCCCATACCAGTGTTGCTGTTTTATTTATTTCATCAAGCTGATATTCCACAGCTCTGGAAAACAGGGTACTGTGAAAGTTTCCATTATCAAAAATAGTAATATTACCGTTATCAATTCTTCTGATATCATGCTGATAACTTATCTCAATGGAATCATTTGGAAAAGTAAATTCATTATTGATACCGCCTAATCTCCATATAATGTCACCGGTAGCGCGGTTGATCTTTGTGATCTCGCTCATGTGTCTGCAGGAGATAAGAATATTACCGTCATCATCCTGCTCCACTGCATTGCCGTGAACGTAATCTATCAGTGAATCAGTAAGATCAATATGATTAGCATCGGTTATATTGAAATGATCCCAGCTTCTCCATTGAAAGACAACATTTCTGTCCGGATCAATCTCCTGGACAATCAGTCCCGTGACAATTGCATTAGTATTACCTCCGGGGACGATCTGACTCATATCCACGGGTTGCGGATCATAACTCATTATCAGGTAATTGCCGTTAGCAAGAAACTGCAGGTCATGAATGTCAGTCGAATATCCGTTGCCGCAGTAAAAACTGTCTGTTATGTTATAATCATTATCCATCGAGAAATATTTCTGGCGGTCTCTTGAAAAGTATGTCATCACTCCGTTTGGCTGTCTTTTAAAATCCAGTACCTGATTGACCTCCTCGCGGGTGAAAAAATAACTACCGTTTTCATTTGCAATAAGCAGATGAGCTTTATTATAAAAATTCTTAAAGTTATTGGTATAGATCAGACCTGAAGTCGGATTGTTATATATAACGGGAGTTAAAGGCGGAGCAGGTAAAGAGGAATAATTATCTGAAGTTACAAATTTGTTGTAAGACGGATCTTCTTCATCAAAATACTTCATTGCATCAAATTCAATTTTCTTTTTCTCAGTCTGAAATGAATATGAGACATTGTTATTATAAGATCGCGAAGTTGATAAAATTGAAAGATTTACAGATACTGTCTCATTGAATTCAAACGGATGATAAGGTTTGAATAATAAACTTTTTCTGTCAGGGGTTATAACTGTCTCGCCGGAATGTACTCCGCTGACTGAACCGGTGACGGTCAATGCCGGACCTGAAGGAGAATTGAGAATCGTTCCGTCAAAAGTTAATATGATGCCGTTATCTATGCTGACGTGCGCTGCGTTTTTTACCGGATCAGTATAAACAACATCTGCATGAGCATTTTTAAGGCATACAGAAAGTAAAAATAAGAAAAGAACATAAGTTTTCATTTTATCATTATTTAATTAAAAAAAACTTTTCCTTATTGCTTTAAACTAAAAAGCAATATAATATCATAACTGATGGATCACGTAATAAAATCAAAACCCGGTTTATCCTTTTTAATAACAAAAGTTAAACCGGGTGAAATAAACAGAGATATTTCTTTATATCCTAAGGCAATGTAAAATTGCTTGTTAAGATTGTTCAGGGTGTTATTGAGCTTACAAATTTTCCGGAGTTATTAAATGTTATCAAAACGTCAGTGAGATCGGAGATATTGTTCCCTGTAACATCAGACAATTTATAACCCGTAACAAAATTGCCGGCATCGTTATTAATGTATACAACATCTGTAAGGTCTATAAACAGATCATTATTTATGTCGCCGCTGTAATTTGCAAATACTACAGGAGAGGCATCGACCTGTGTTAAATTATTTCCGTAAGCTTTAGAAGATGTGTTAGTCATGTCATAGTTTACCGTAAAACCGTTTGAGAATAATTCCCCGCCGGCTTTGCTCCATGTTTCAAGACTGTTTCTGTGTTTTACGGTAATGTAATAAGTTCCGGTTGGTGAATTTTTAAAAATGAAATTTGCATACAGTGTTACTGAATCCACTACTGCCCTTGCAGTGTCAATAATATTGAACGGGGAAGTAATGCTTCTTAAGTATGCTGTTACTGTATCTCTCTGGTTAAGAGTATTGGTTGCTGATTTATAGAATCCTTCCATTGCAAGTTTCAGATCAAGATTCTGATTCAGCACTTCAAAATATCCTCTGTATGCCCCGAGTCCGAGTTCAAAGGAAATTTCAAGAGCAATTGTTCCCTGCGGAGTAACTTCTGTAAAAGTAGGTGTTGACGCGGCTCCCCAGCAAATGAATGTATTTCCGTTACTGAGTCTTTGAGCTGAACCTCTAGCAGGTCCATAGATTTCAGGAATGTTTCTGTATTGCCAGACTCTTGTTGCGATTTTATTTACTTCATCAAGCTGATATTCGACTGCTCTTGAAAAAGAAGGTGAATGATAATTACCATTATCAAACAGAGTAATATTGCCATTTGAAATTCTCCTTATATCATGCTGATAGCTGAACATAATTGAATCGTTGGGAAAAGCAAACTGGTTGTTTTTTCCGCTCAAGCGCCATATTATTGCGCCTGTGGTTCTGTTGATCTTTGTGATCTCACTCATGTGACGGTTTGAGATCAATATATTGCCATCGTCATCCTTTTCAATAGCATTACCGTGAACATAATCGATTAAAGAATCAGTAAGGCTGATGTTAATACAGTCCGTGATCTGAAAATGATCCCAGCTTCTCCATTGAAAAACTACATTCCTTGCAGGGTCAAGTTCCTGAATTATCAGACCGGTGACAATAGCATTTGGATTACCTCCTGCCACAACCTGACTCATATCCACAGGCTGTGGATCATATGCCATTAATAAATAATTTCCGTTGCTAAGTACCTGGAGTTCGTGTAGATCTGTAGTATAACCATTACCTGTATAAAAACTGTCAATGATGTTATAGCTGTTATCCATTGCCCTGAATACTTTTTTTAATCTGTCAAAATACGTCATCAAACCGTTTGGCTGTCTTTTGAAATCAACATTTGGCTGAGGTGACTGAAGACCATATACAGGATTTCCTTCTTCATCCGCAATCAGAATATGTGATGGATTAAAAAAGTTAGGGAAATTATTTGTATAAATTAAACCATTGGTTGGATTATTGGAAATTGAAGGCGTAAGTAAAGGAGCAGGCAGTGATGAATAGCTGTCCTTAACTTCCAGTCTGTTATAATCAGGATCTTCATCATTGAAATATTTCATAACATCAACATCCAGCTTCACTTTTTGCGTCTGAAATGTAAAAGACCGGCTGTTATCCGCAGTACCGGTAGTCCTGACATTTGCTAAATTTACTGTAACAGTTTCGTTGAATTGAAACGGCTGATGCGGTTTGAAAATTAAAGTTCTGTTATCACCGGTAATAACAATGTTTCCGGTATGAACACCGCTTTTAGAACCTGTAACCGTGATAAGTGAGTTAAGATCAGAACCGGTTATGTTTCCGTCAAATGTAAAGATTATATTATTCTCTATGCTGACATACTGCGCGTTGTTTACAGGATCAGAATAGATTATTTTTGCCTGGGAGATATTTATGCCGGCAAATAAAAACACTAAAAATAGAACTGTAGCCTTCATGTATTATTTTGAATTAATTTATATAAGATCTTACACCTGTTTAGAAATGGAAAACAGTTGGATAAGATTGGTTTTTTTAAGATAAATATTTGTGTAAAAGTAATTTGATAATTTTTATTGCAAAAAAAAAGTTAAATTTTAGTTTTGAGCTTATAATCTTTCAATTCTGTTCAAAACAGTAAAAAAATATAGAATTAATTTTAATTTATATCCGGATTTAACTTCTTTTTCTTTATAAATACACAGATTTAAAATCATTATTAAAACTATTTTAAATGATTGAAAATATTTCGGACAGCATAATTAATCCTGATAAAAGGAAGTCGGGTTCATTTGAAATGATAATTTCTGTTAAAATGAGAATTATCCGTCAATTATATTAATGTATTTCCGGTAAAATTCTTTTACTCCGAAAAAAGTTCAATTTCCTGATATTAGTCCGGTGTTTTTTGAATTTAAAGGTTAAATGATTTTAATGGACTGCTGTTTTGTTTTCAACTAACCGGTGTACTTTGCCGGGTAATTTCCTGCAATTGATACCGGATTGGGATTTGAAGTCGGAGCAATACTGACAGGAGGTCTGAACCTGCATGTTGTGCAGGCATATTACTATCCTGAAATTTCAGGAATAATATTGTTCCGGACCGCATTTGTTATGACCTGACCGTTTGGTTTAACTTTCGTAGATCTGCTTACAAAAACCTCTGAACGGGGTGGACTCAATTTTGGAACAGAAGGTTCATCTCTTATCTTTTTTCAATTTTACTGATCATAATTATTGATACAACATTTAAGATAAACTCTTCACCTGAATATATTAAGACAACTTCTTTATATAAAATGAATTCCGGCAAGGCATTTTATATTTAATGTCTTGCCGGAGTTATATATAAATATGTAACAGCATAATCCGTTTTTAATCCGGGCGGCGGGCAGATCATACTGAACATCATGCTTTTTTATAAATTGGTGTCAGGGTTTTATCACGCTTACAAAATTGTTGGAATTATTAAATGCTATCAATACATCTGTTACATCCACAAGATCATCTCCGGTCAGATCGGTTGGCACATATCCTGTCGTAAATAAATTGGCATCATTAAACACACTCACAAGATCAGTGGCATCTACAAATCCGTTCTGATCCACATCACCTCCGTAAAAGCAATATTTGGCAAGTTTAAATACCTGATTACTTCCGTAAGCAGTTGCTGCATCATCTTTGAAAGAATAATATTCAAATCCGTTAAGACTAAATGTGACTGGAACACTGCTCCAGGTCTCTATGGTATTTCTGTGATGAACCGAAACATAGTAATCTCCCGGAGGAGCATTAAAAAAACAGAATTGTCCACCCCAGGTCCCAACTATCGCAGATGCAGAATCGACTACATTATATGGAGAGACCGGACTGTGAAGTTTTACGGTCATTACGTCTTCAACCATCTCCGATCCGTTCCAGAATCCTTCAATGAGTGATTCAAGATAAAAATTGAAAACGGCAGTTTCATAAATGACGGTAACTTCAGGTTGGAATTCAATCGTGTCTGCATCTGCGGTATGAAATCTCTTTGCCGTGGAATCTGAAGTTTCATCCCCGATCAGGATCCATCCGAATTCATCAGAAGGATTATCAAGCCATGACTGAAAATCCGCAACCAATTCGGGAGTTGAATTAAAATTATAATATCCGGGACCTCCGACTGTAGCAGAAGTACTGACTATCCCGGAATAAACTCCGCCCGGCGAAGACCATAAGTCAGTATTGTAATAACGATGCAGCCATGTTGCATCATAACTGCTTGCCGCGGTTCCGTCTTCTTCAAGGCCGGGAGCATTTGAATTTCCCTGACCCCATCTTTCCAGTACTTTTCTGACTTCAATTGTTTTGTTTTCCGGATTACCACCTGCGAGATGAAGTTTTAAGTTTACACTTAATACTTTTGTGCATGGCGGGAAAAATTCTATTGCAAGAAAATTCAACAATGCTCTTCTGATAAGACCTGTGTTACTCTTACCTGCAAACATGTATTTTCCCCTTCCATTACTTATCATACCTCCTGCATCTTCATATAAGGTATTGTCGAAATAGGAAGGCAGGGTTATCGTATCCTGAATACAGTATGCTTTTTTATCCGCCGAAAAAATTATTATTAAAAGTATAAAAAAGAAAAGTGATACTTTTGTTAAATTTTTTAAAATGTTTTTCATGCTGTTTTATTTAATTTTAGATTTATAATTTAATTATGTCAAAAATACTTAATGAATTCGTTTTTATGCAAAGACAAATTTCTTAATTTGTAGGATATTTTGCGCTTAAGCCTAAATAACTGTAGTAAATATGATTTTTAATTTTTCAAAAAATAATTTATGGATGAAAGCAATTTTATTAAACTTCTGAAGACGTTTTCTCCGGATGAATTCAAAGATTTTTTTCTGCTGGTTAAATCTCCGTTTTTTAACCGCGAGAAAGTACTGATAAGATTCTCGGAATTACTAAAAAAATATTACCCTGACTTTAATGAAATCAATTTGGACAAAAGGAAAATATTTGTAAAACTATTTCCGGGTAAAAAATATAATGATGCTTTGCTGAGAAATACTGTTTCCGACATGGTTAAACTGGCGGAGGAATATTTGAAAATAATTCAAATGAGAAAAGATCCGTTTTATGAACAGTATAATCTTTTAAAAGAACTTACAAACAGGAAGCAGCAGAAATTATTTAAAATGAATTTCCGGAAAGCAGAAAAGATACTTAAGGAAACCGGGATAGCTGATGAAATTTATTACCAGAATAGTTTTCTTCTTGAGGACGAGCACAGAAGAAATATAGTTGTCAATTCAAGCAGGATACTTTTTAAAGATGATAACATGGATAAACATGCATATTTTCATAATCTGCATTTTATTATCGAGAACATAAAAATATACGCTATACTGCTGAACCAAAGCAAACACACTTATGACCATAAATTTGATTTCCGGTTTTATGAATACCTAAGAAAATATATCGAAGAAAATATCGCATTTTATAAACACATACCTTACATAATTATTTTTTATAATTGTGTTATGATCTTTCTGACTGGTGAAAAGACTTATTTTGATGAATTGAAACTGCTGGTAAAAAAGCATTACTCAAAGCTGACACTGACTGACAGAAAGAATATGTTTATAGTTCTGACAAATCACTGCAACACGCAGATCAAATCAGGGAATGATGATTTTAAAGGGGAGCTGTTTGAAATAAATATGGAAATGCTCAAAACCAAAGCTTATCTTGAAGGAAATGATTTTATGGCTCACTATATATATAATGCCATTGCCGTTAATGCCATAAATTATGAAAAAACGGACTGGGCAGATAAATTCGTTGAAAGATACAGGACCATGCTTCATTCTGACTTCAGGGAATCATCTTACAATTACTGCAAGGCTTTGATCACACTTGAAAAGGGAAAACCTGACGAATCACTGGGATATCTTTCCAGGGTTGAGGCTCTGGATATTTTTTTTAAACTGTTTATTAATTCCACGCTTTTAAAGATATACTTCCGCAAAAATGAATATGAAGCATTCCTATCACTGGTTGACAGTTTCCGGCATTTTTTAAAAAGAAATAAAGAGCTCAGGAATGCTGACAGGGTTCAGTATAATAATTTTATATTTTATATAAAAAAAATATTTACCATAAAATCAAAACACGGAAAGAAGGAAATTTCTGAATACCTGATTCTGAAAGATAAAATTGAAAGGATTAATGAAACAGTGCATAAGGATTGGCTGATTAAAATATTAAATGAGTTGATAAAAAATTAATTTTAATCAGATGGTGTAATTTGTTTTCGGAATCCGGTCCTCTGGTCTTAAACTCTTTACTTAAAACTGAATCATTTTATAATTCTTAAAGCAGACACACAGAGAGGCTGAGAATGATCTTTAATCTCGAAGGGTCAAATTCCCCGCCGCTTGCGGCGAAAGAATATTTAATTGGTTCTATAAGAATTAGTTGGTATTGAATATTTCTTTTTTGCGTTTGACAATTTATCTAAATGTAATATAGATTCAAACATTGATCTGGTTTACCTTCTTTCTTTTGAACGATCAAAAGAAAGAAGCAAAGAAAAATCGCCCGCTGGTGGTAAATTGCCGGAAATTCTCTCGTATTGGCTAAAAAAATTTCAACTCACCACTCGCCACAAAAGCACTGGCGAGTGGCTCAAACAGGAAATTTTTTCTTTTAGCCAATACTTAGAATTTCTTTCGGCAATTTACCACAGGCGGGAAACAAAAAATTTGATTAAAAAAGTATTTTTGAAATTATTTTCCATAGAAATCAGATAGACCTAAAAAATTATAATAAGTTAGATACCCCGCTGCTTGCGGCGGGGTACTTTAATTTTTAAATTAACCCCTTACAAATTATAATATCACACCCAATCCACCATTTAACCATTCAACCAATCAACCTTATCATTACCCCTCAATTATCTTCTTATAAAAAGCCTCATATTGAGGAACGATTATTTCTTCGCTGAATTCTTCGGCTCTCTTTCTTGCGTTTTTTGAAAGTATCCCGTATCGCTTTTCATTGGTAAGAATTTCTATAGCGTATTTTGCCATTCTTTCGACATCTCCTATCTCAGCAATATATCCGGTTTCGCCGTGATGATTAAGCTCAGGTAATCCTCCAACACTTGATGATATTACAGGTACACTGCAGCTCATAGCTTCAAGCGCAGATAATCCGAAACTTTCAGATTGGGAAGGAATGATAAACAGATCCGCAACAGATAAAAGCTCTACAAGCGCATCCTGTTTTCCCATGAATTTAATGTCTTCCGAAATTCCGAGTTCGCGGCCGAGCCTTTCGCAATCACTTCTTTCGGGTCCGTCACCGATCAGTATCAGTTTTGAGTCAACCGTTTCTTTTACTTCATTGAAGATCCTGATAACATCCTGTACCCGTTTAAGTGCCCGGAAATTGGAAGTGTGTACAAGTATTTTTTCTCCGTTAGGGGCAAAGTTTTTCTTAAAACATTTTGTTTTCTCATCTTCCTGGCGTTTGTATTTTTCTATGTCGATGAAGTTATGGATGACTTCGATATCCTTGTCGATCTTATACTGCTGCTGAGTTTTATCTTTTAAAAATTTAGAAACCGCTGTTACCCCGTCGGATTTTTCTATGCTGAATTTCATAGTAGGCAGAAAGCTCGGCTCGAGTCCGGTCAGTGTAATGTCTGTGCCGTGAAGAGTTGTAATGAATTTAATGTCTTTTGCATTATTCGTTTCTGATTTTAATATTTCCCTCGCAAGATAAGCGCTGGTAGCATGGGGTATTGCATAATGAGCGTGAAGAATATCAAGATCATAAAATTTTGTTACTTCCACCATTTTACTCGATAAAGCAATGCTGTATAATGGAAATTCAAAGAGCGGATAGTTGTTGATCTCAACTTCATGATAAAATATATTATCTACAAATCCGTTAAGCCTTGTCGGCATGGCATAGGAAATAAAATGAACTTCGTGTCCTCTTAATGCGAGTGCTTTTCCAAGTTCCGTCGCTACTACTCCGCTTCCCCCGTATGTCGGGTAACAGGTGATACCTATTTTCATAATTTAATTAATTTGGTAAATATACTTTTAAATGACTATAAGAAAAATTCCTTTGTGAACTCCCATTCACCGGCACTGCCCAAAACATTTTTTAAAAATAATATTTGGTTTAAATCCAATGCATGATCAAAGATTTCAGGTTATGAAACAAAACAGCCGGCGGGTGATTCGGAAGTTTTGCAGGAGTAAGGATGAAACTGTTCCATATATCATTAAAACGTTCCGGTCAGTTTTGGACCGATAATTTGTTTATCATTAAATACTCAATGGAAATTTAATTATGTGTTGTTTAACTTTAAGAAATTCGTTTCGGATTTAAACCCTCAATTGTCACAGATCCAATGTGAATCTTAAATTAATAAAATCAGTTAGCATTCAAAGTTCGTATATTAAAACGACAATATAGCCCAATTGAAATTATTTACACAAATAATATTAATCTGTTTCGCTTTAGATTTATATTCATGCCAGAATCTGAGCATTGATGAACGGGTTGAGATCAATGAGAAAGAAGACTGGCTTTTTATAGGTGGTGATGTAGAGAGAACAAATATTTCCAAATCCAAAGTAAATCTTGAACCTCCATATAAACTATACTGGCAATATGATGTGGACGGAGGTCTTTCCAAAAATTGTCTTGCGGTCAGTGATGCTATTCTGTTTGTCAATACTCTTAACGGTGAATTTTTTGCGATTGATATAACAAGCGGGAAGAGTCTCGGGAGAACTTCGACAATAGGAAGATCTTCTTTCTCCACACCGCTCATTCTTGGCAACAATGTCATTATTGCCTCGTCCGGAGATTCAAGAAGCAAAGTGTTTAATTACAATCTTGTCACCGGAATTGTCAAATGGGAAAAAAAGATCGGCTGGGTTGAATCTTCCCCTCTGCCTGACGGTGACAATATAATCTTCTGCGCAGTTGACGGAATAGTTTATAATCTTAACAGTAAAACAGGTCGATTTAACTGGACTACTCGTTATGCAGATAAGAAAAAAAGGTACGGATCTTTCTATACCAGTCCGGCTATTGCGGGAAACTTAATACTTGCAGGGAATTCTGATTATAACATGTATGCATTTGATCTGAATACAGGAAAAGAAATATGGAATTATCAAACCGGTAATTCCATCAACTGTGATGCAGCCGTCAGTGAAGGTAAAATTTATTTCGGCTCTGATGACATGTCTTTCTATTGTATTGATACTACCGGAAATCTTATCTGGAAGAAAGAATTGAATACAAAAATTCTTTCCTCCCCGACTTTTTATGACAGCACTGTTATTATTTCAGCAATTAACGGAAAAATATATTCGCTTAATAAATATACCGGTGACAGTGTATGGGCTTACACTACCAAAGGAGTCATAACCGCATCACCTCTGATACAGAACAATAAAGTCTATGTCGGTTCTTATGATACTTATTTCTATTGTCTTAATGCTTCCGACGGAAGAGAACTCTGGAAGTATCAGTGTGAAGGAAGAATAAAAACAAGTGCGGTGATCTGGAAAAATTTTATTTTTACTGCCAGTGACCGGAAATTCGTTTACTGTTTTTCGGATAAGGAAATGCCAGAAGAAGAATTTAAACCGAAACACAGATGAGATATTTATTCGCAAATATAATTTTTCTGATTATTTTTATTCTGAATATCAATGCCGCCGGTTCGCAGACCGATTCTTCATTTGCCGCTGAAAACCATGAAGCGGAGTTGGGTGATTCCCTTTCTGTGGCAGATACTATGAAGGTCGAAACGGATTCAGTAAAATTTTACTTTTTATCCGTAAAAACAAATATTGAAAATGCGGAGATATATTCAGATACGGTTTTTATCGGCAGAACACCGCTGGACACTTTTAAAATTAAAGAAGGGATGCATTTCCTTAAGATAATAAATCCGATCTCTCTGAAAGAATGGAGCAATTATATAATCAGAATTGAAGCAGACATTAAGAAAGATACTACCATCAATGTTGAATTCGATTATTTTTATTTTATAAATACGATCCCGTTTAATGTAAAAGTTTTTAATAATGACTCATTGCTTGGAGAAACTCCTCTCAGGTTTTACAGAGAAAAAAAACTGGAGGGATTCCTGAATTTTGTCAAGAGGGATTATAAAGATAAAGTGTTTGATCTGCGAAATTATGATTTCAAAACCGGCTTAAGCATTGAACTCCTGCCGAAAGGAACTGAAACGGTGAATGATATAGTATATCAGGACCGCTCTACGCAGTTCAAAACCAAAAGACCTCTTCCACCTATCTTCGGAACAGCACTGTTAGCTGTTGGCAGCGGTATATTTGCGATTAATTACAAGCAATCAGCTAACAATGAGTATGACAGATATCTGAGGACAGGAAATACTACTTTTCTGGATAATGCCAACAGTGACGATACGGTCTTCACAGTATCGATAATCTTAATGCAGGCTGCGCTTGCCGGACTGATCTATTTCTTGTTTTTTGACTGATCAGAATTACAGATGTTTTTTACGGATATAGAAAATTTCAAATTAATCTACCATCTCAAGCTTCTCCCCCGGTTTTAAAACCAGATTTCTCCATACAATTGTAAGCAATATTATTAAGGAACCGGTGATTGCATAAACGCTTGGTGTCTCTCCCACTCCGATAAAAACCCAGACCGGACTTAATATGGCTTCAAGCATTGCTATGATCATTGACTCTGTCGCAGAGATATACTTTACTCCTTCATTGAAAATAATGTAACTTATTCCGATCTGAAAAACTCCCATGAATAACAGGACAAGTCCCTGTGTCAGGTCAAACGAAAAATTACCCCATATTACAGGCAGACAGAAAATACATACTAAAAAGTTGCCTGCTACTATATATACAAGTGTTTCATCGCGCTTATGAAGCTGTCTTTTCCATTTTAAAAAAAGGGTGAAGAGCGCAAAACAGATTCCCGAACCTATGGCAATTAAATTTCCAAGATAACCCGAAAGCTCAAGCTTTCCGAAAAAGAAAAGTATCATGCCAAAAAGACAAAATATCAATGCTATCAGGTTTTTCTTTTCGAATTTTGTTTTAAGAAATGCAGGCTCGAGAAATAAAAGATATATAGGAGCTGTGAACTGAAGGAAGATCGCATTGGCAATGGTGGTTAATTTTGCGGCAACAACAAATAATATAAGTATCAATGAATAACTTAAACTGCACAAAACTGAGATAAGATCAAACTGGAATTTTAACTTCTGCTTTCCGGCTGCCGAAATTACAATGATTGTAATAGCTGCAATAAGTGACCTGTAAAAAGAAATCTGAAAAGCATCCAATGTAAGTATCCTGATAAATAAACCTCCGGAGCTCCAGAGAAGCGCAGCCGCGCTAATAAAGATCAAACCTTTTTTATGGTCGGGTATTGAAGCTGAGATTTTTGCAATCATTTGAAATTAAAAACGGATGATTTCTTAAGGTTATCATTATACAATTAATCTGAATTAAGTTGAATTCAAAACAGGATTGTTAATATGAATTTTAATTTTCAGAAATTCTGATGTTTAAATTTTATAATAGCTTTTTAAATTATCAATACTTATCATGCACAATAGTTCTTATACTTAATTAAAACACGGAAAAACATTTATGAAAGCCGGTCTGATCTTCAAATCCTGTCTTTCATTTAATAAAATTTAAAAAGAAGCTTAAAATCAAAAAGCAGTTTTACCAGTTTGATCTTTATTTTCATTTTTCAGATCAGATTTAAAAATTGCCTGAAGACTTTTGAGACTTCCGGTTCTTTTTATTTATACCTTATTTATATCAAGGAGTAGTAATTAAGATTTGCCGGGCAGAGGAAAATAATATATGAAAAAACAGGAATTACAATTTCTGCTAGCCTCCGGATTCTGAATTTATTCTTTTCAGATAAATAACTGAAGATCTGTATAATCTCTTCTTTTTGAGATTCACTGAAAATATTTATTTAATTGAAAATTCATTTAATATCAATAATTAAAAATCATGTTGAAAAAAAATGTAATTGGGATAACAGTTTTTATAATTCTGTTATTTTTTATTGTGCTTTTTCCCTATGAAGGGATATTTTTTCAGATTAAGAAAATATCAGGAGGCGATCCCGGAATTTCCCGGTATAATGTGGATTCCGTAACCGAAATGTTAATACCGGATATTGTTATTTTAATTTCAGTTGTTGTATTTGCTGTCTTACTTTCATATCAGTTAGCAGTTGTCATACAAACTTTTTCTGAACTTGCCATAAAAAAATTTAAAGCCGCAAAAAAATTACCCGAAGTAAAAAGCAGTGAGGATTTAGAAGAAAATGTTTAAATGTTTATTTGATGTTTTTTGAAAAATATAATTTGCAATAATGATCATTGCATAAAGGGAAGACCGGTTTTTTAATTAATATAAAAAATGTATCTGTTATAATGATAAGTTGTCATTAACTTCCGGGATTAATATAAATCATGAAAAATAAAAACCAGAATAATCAAGGAGTCGCAGCCTGGATAGTTAAGATTCGTGTTTCAAGTAAAAAAATATTATTCGGTTGTTAATTCTTTTTCCTGATCTGCTTTAACATTATCTTCGTCATCTTTTCGAGATCGTATTCACTCTTCCAGCCCCAGTCTTTTTGCGCAACACGGTCATCAATAGTCTGCGGCCAAGATTCTGCAATTGCCTGGCGGAAGTCAGGTTTATATGAGATCCTGAATTTCGGAAGGATCTTTTTTATCTCAGATGCAAGCTCCTGCGGATCAAAACTTATTCCGCTTACATTATAGCTGGAATGTACAGACAGTGAAGACTGATCAGCTTCCATAAGCTCAATGGTAGCTCTGATCGCATCAGGCATAAACATCATAGGGAGTGTCGCATCAGGATTTAAAAAACATTCATAAGAACCTGATTTCACAGCATCATAAAAAATTTCTACGGCGTAATCTGTTGTTCCTCCGCCTGCTTCAGTTTTGTAACTGATCAAACCGGGATACCTTATGCTTCTTACATCAAGTTTATGTTTCTTATTATAATACTCACACCATCTTTCTCCGGCAAGTTTACTGATACCATAGACGGTATTTGGTTCCATTATGGTAAGCTGAGGAGTATCGATCTTTGGTGTAGTTAATCCGAATACTGCAATCGAGCTGGGCCAGAAAACTTTTTTAATCCCTACTTCACGGGCAAGATCAAGAATATTCAGTAAACTTTTCATGTTAATATCCCATGCCTGTAAAGGCAGACGTTCCGCATTTCCGGAAAGAACCGCAGCCAGTAAATAAATCTGAGTAATATTGTATCTTATTACAAAATGAATGAGTCTTTTATCATCCATGACATCAAGTATCTGAAAAGGACCCGATCTTTTAATGTCCTTTGGCGCATCTTTTATGTCTGTGGCAAAAACGTTTTCATTACCATAAACTTTCCGAAGGGCTAATGTCAATTCGGAGCCGATCTGCCCTGCTGCTCCGATCACAAGTATTCTTTCCATTATTGAGAGTAATTAAATTTGTAAAGTTTAAAAGTTAGTAAGGTTCGTATTGTTTGGTATTAAAAAATATAACTAAGTAAATAAGATAAGAGCTTAAAGTTTTCATAAAAAGAAGTTAGTTGTTAAAGTTTATATAGCATAAATATTTACTTTTCAAGTTATACAAACTATACAGACACTTATCACACTTATTTCGGATCAAGCTTTTTTATGATCTCTTCCTGTTTTTGTATTTCAATATCAGTCAGCTGAATGCCTTTCTGTATCTTCTGCTGGATCTGAGAATAAGGAAGCCATACCTCTTCTACCTGAGCTATTTTTTTATTGTCCGGAAGATGTTCTACCTTTGCGTTAAATTTATCCTGTTTGAAAATGCCGAGAGATTTCTGATAATTGTCTATAGAGAGATCATATTTCTGAAGAGAGTTATATGCTCTTCCCATATACATATATGCCTCGCCGAAATCAGGATTCTCTATAACGGCTTTTTCAAATTCAGGGATACACTCGCTGTAATTTTTTTCCTGAAACAAAAGCACCCCGGCATCATAGCTATCTTTTCCTTTGGTGTTGCAGCCGGAGATTATTAAAGCTGTTAAAAATAAAAGTAAGTATTTCATTCTAATATATTTTATTTTTTTACTTAATACCTAATACCTAATACCTAATAC
>CALMST010000110.1 GCA_937872315.1 uncultured Ignavibacteria bacterium
TTGCCATGCTTATCAAAACAACTGAATCAATCTGTAATTCTCCGCTTACATCAATGCTTAATAAAAGTTCGAAAGGATTTTGATCGCCAGTAACAATTGAAAGCGGAGCTTCATCAATTACAGGGCGGAGTCCTTCGAAAAAATAACCGGGTTTAAAAATCTCAATTCTTCTTTCCATATCATTCTCAAATTCCCATCTCTGAGGATCAGTGTAAATCCGGCTGCCTCCTACCCAAACACTTCCGTCCGGTAATAATAATGCCGTAGAATGATACTTTCTGGGAACAGTCATTGCAGGCATTGTCTTCCAAGCCCATTTGTTCGGATCAGGATCACTATAATCCAAATATTCGGGAGTTAATACTGTTTCATCAGGATGTCCTCCGCCTATTACCATTGCCGTTCCATCAGCTAATAAAAGAGCATTCGGCGCATCATGTCTCGGAAAATTTAAATCAGGAAGTGTTATCCAATATGAAGAAATGTTTACGCCAATTTCTATTATTTGGCTCGTGTCTGATAATTGTTCATCTGCGCCTCCCAAGTTCACAATTCTAATCTTAGAATCTAAGACAGAAAAAGGAAGCATAACAGAATTTCCTTTAAATCTCATTGATTGTTCAAGTCCAACTTGATTCCATTCCGGAGCATTAACATCAGGATTAAACCTATGAGCTCGTATCCAACCCGGTAAGACAGGTCCGAATGAAACTAGGTCATAAAATATTTCTCCCTTCCAATCGCCAAATGGAATAAGATATGCTGAATTGTAAAGTGGAACTGCTAAATCTACACTATTATCATAAGTTTGCCATAAACCGGTATTTATATCGAATAACTCGGCTTGCAATTCAATTTCTTGAGATTCATATTTATATCCAGACATAGCAACTATGTATCCTGTTTGTAACTTGGTAAGTTGAGGATACCATCTTCCCTTATCCATCATTGTTGGAGAATTTGTTCCCACTTCTTTTGTATTCCTCCATGGTTCGGATCCGGATTCGTTTCATAAAGAACGCTTGAATCAAAAATAAATGAATATTTCAAACCCCTTGAAGCAACAGGCGGAATGTTTCTTTCACCTCCAGCGGTTAATAACTTTCCATCCGGGAGCTGAATGTGACCACTGCAAAATATTTTAGATGGGTCAAAAGGTTCTTCAATGTCAGGCCATGTAGGAACAGTATATTGTATAATTTCTTTTGTAACAGGATTATAAAGACAACTTACAATTTTTCCGCCATCGTCATAAATGGTTATAAATCTTCCATGCCAATATAACACTTTAGCTTCCGGATGAACTAGCGGATCAATTGTGATCGGTATTAAATTTGCATGTATTGCTGTAACAAGAGAATCGATAGGTATATCATTCTCATCTTTTATTATTTCCCATTCTCCTGGGTTTGGGTCTGCCATTTTTATTCTCCTTATTTTTTAATTTTAAATATACATTGTTTTTTAAATGTTTGTAAAGTTAATCAAATTTAATTATAAATTTAATAAATAATATTGCACATTATTATTTTAGAAAATTCGTCTGTGCCTGTGCCTGCATCAAGTAAAATTGTGGGAGCTGTAGTGGAAGGAGTTTCACCGGCAGGAAGCAGCGTGTGTAGTTTATTTATCGTTGCTCCAATGATTCCATCTTTATGATCTAAGCAGGATCCATATCCGGTACATAACAATTCATTAATATAAACCGAACCCGTTCCTTCTAACGATAAAACAGGTGAGCCCGCATTTGGGCTTGAAGCAGTTCCTGATTCTACTGTACTGATATTTAAGAATATATCATCACAGCCGGAGATTCTTATTGCACTGTTAAATTGATTAAATACTTTGTTACAGATCAATCTGAATTTGGCAGCAGCTGAGACATCCACACTACTGCCTTCGAGTGTAGAATTATTTTCACCTATCCCGTCTATTTTATAACATTCTATATTAACCTCTGAAGAAGGATCAGAAATTTTTATGCACTCTCTTTTAGTTGATCCGGAGTAAGAATTCATAATGATCCCGCCTCCTGTGATATTGCATTTGAAAGTTACATTGTTATCTGTAATAGTCGGACCATCACCTGAATGGTTTAACACTGTTCCGGGATCAATATAAACATCCACCCCGTCGAGCAATATAATTTGCTCAGTAAGATTTGCATAAATGCTGATGACATCGCCTGCTCCGGCAGCACTCCTTGCAGCGCTATAAGTAGAATAAAACGTTGGAACTCCTGTGACTATATCGCGAAGTGAAACTTCTGTAGCCATTTGAGGTAAGATTTAAATTTTAAAAAATTATTGTTATACAGATTTATAAATAATTATTCCGCAGTCTTTATTTCCTGACATTCAATTGAACAACTTTCACTGGTATTAATTTCAAATACAGGAG
>CALMST010000111.1 GCA_937872315.1 uncultured Ignavibacteria bacterium
GGAAGCACCGGCGTGGATAACAGTATGTCGCCGATACCGCCGAATTTAATAATCAGTATTTTTTTTATTTTATTCTTATCTATTTTCAGCATTCAATTTCTAACATTCAATAATAAATTTTTTATTAACTATTAACTACTAACTACTAACTACTAACTACCCAATACTCAATACTCAATACCGTTCTACAAGTGTTCAAGTATAATAAAATTATTTTCAGCTACTTTTTCCGGAAGATTTAATTTACGAAAACTTTGCCTGTCCGGAAACCTGCATAAACTGTATAAAAAACATTTGCCGCATAAAGGATTATTTGATCTGCAGATATTTCTCCCAAATTTAATAAGATTATTGTGAAGTTCATATCTCTTTCCATCGGGTATCTTATCTTTGATCGCTTCGAATGTTTTTTCCGCTGAATTAGTGTTTACAAGCCCAAGCCGGTTAAGTACTCTGTGAACATGCGTATCCACAGGAAAAGCATCCCGCCCCATTGCAAAGATCAGTACACAGGAAATTGTTTTAACACCTATCCCGTCATACTGCAGAAACTCTTCATATACTTTTTCATTTTCATACTTTTTCATAAAGGAAAGATCAAGTGTACCGTAATTCTTCTTCATTGCAACAAGCATCTCTTTTATATTCTTTGCTTTAGTATTAGAGAGACCGCAAACTTTTATACAATCTTTAATTGCTTCTGTCTTTATCCCGGCAACATTCTCCCATGTCCCGAATTTTTGCTTTAAGTTAGTATATGCTTTAAAAGAACTCTTGTCCGTTGTATTCTGTGAAAGCTTAGTTGCAATAAGTACATCCAGTATCTCAGGCGGTTTCTTGGAATGGTCAAAGGGTTTTCCGAAATGTTCATCGAGACGTGATATTACTTTTGATAGTTTGGATTTGTTCACTTAGTTTTAATGGAAATTATAATTACTATAAAATGTAAACTCATTACTTTAACCCCTCCCAACCCTCCACTTTTAAAAAAGGGGAGAGCTTTTTGAGGTTTATTGAAGTTTACTCTTTGCATTATAACAATATTTATAGTTCAACTAAAATTACAATATTAATAAAGCCCGGTTAGATAATCCAACCTTTCCCTCCTCTTGCAACTCGCCACGGTGATTGAGGGTTGGGAGGGGTTGTTAATCAAACGTTCATATCTTCTTCAAAATAACTTTCACGATCCTTTCAGCGGCATTACCGTCCCAAAGCTTCGGGATCTTTCCTTTTTTGAATTTACCTGATTCAATTTCTTTTATCTTATTAATGATCATTTTCTCATTCAACCCGCAGATCACATTTGTGCCGATCTCAGAAGTTACAGGTCTTTCTGTGTTTTCACGTAAAGTAAGACACGGAACTTTTAAATAAGTTGTTTCTTCCTGTATACCTCCTGAGTCTGTTAATATTAACTTTGCTTCGGAGATCAATTTAAGGAAATCAAAGTAACCTAATGCCTCTGTGGTGATAAGATTCTTAATTTCATCAAAGGATTCTTTAAGCTTGAACTTTTCCAGCATCTTTATGGTCCTTGGATGAATGGAGAAAACAATATCAAGTTCAGGATTTATCTTATTAATGCTTTTGAAAATATTCAATATTTTTTTCAGATTCTCTTTATTGTCGACATTGGAAGGTCTGTGAAGAGTCACAACCGCATAATTATTTCCTGAAACACAAAGCTCTTTCAGGATACCTGACTTACTGCTTTTATTCAGATAAAACTTCAACGAATCGATCATGGTGTTTCCGACAAAGAATACTTTCCTGTCATTAATACCTTCATTCTTGAGATTCCGGATCCCTGCAGGTTCTGTAACGAAAAGGTAATCAGCAAGCACATCAGTTATTAACCGGTTAATTTCTTCGGGCATATTTCTGTCAAAACTTCTCAGCCCTGACTCAATATGAGCCACTGGAATTGACCTTCCGTTTTCGGTTAAAGTTTTTGCGCACACTATCGAAGCTGCGGAAGTTGAATTTATGTCACCATATACAAGTACAAGATCGGGTTTTTCTTTCAGCACAACTTTCTCAAACTCCATCATTATATGCGCCTTTTGTTCTGCGTGGGATCTTGAGCCGACGCCGAGATAAATATCGGGTTTCGGAAGTTCGAGTTCCTTAAAAAAAACGTCAGACATTTTCTTATCATAATGCTGTCCTGTATGAACTATCTTATGCTGTACTTTAGATTTATGTTTGAGAAGTTGTTTATGGATCGGAGCCATTTTCATGAAATTCGGTCGCGCTCCGACTACAGAAATGATTTTTTTCAATATAATTTAATCAGATTAATTTTTGTGAATTTAAATAAAATATAGGTTAGTTAATATGAAGTTTTGGAAGTTTTGTTCATCTGTTATCGATGTCAGGCTGAAGCAGATGAAGGAGAGAGTGTCTGAATCAGAATTCACAGAATTTCAGGATTTCAGAATATATGAATTAATATGGTGTCAGGATTTTTATCCTGACGCTTTAAAGCAGACTCTGCCCTGACAGAAAGTGTCAGGCATTAGAAGCAAAGTGTCCGTCGATAGAAACAAAGTGTCCGTCTTTAGAAACAAAATGTCCGGCGTTAGAAGCAAAGTGTCAAACGTTAGAAGCAAAGTGTCAAACGTTAGAAGCAAAGTGTCTGTCTTTAGAAGCAAAAGCAAAACCGTTAGAAGCAAAAGCAAAACCGTTAGAAGCAAAAGCAAAA
>CALMST010000112.1 GCA_937872315.1 uncultured Ignavibacteria bacterium
TTACTTCAATATATCCGGATATGACATCAATAATGTCATTAGCAGAAGATATTTCTTCGAATTTTTCCTGCGGGATCTTCAAATACAGTTAGTAGTTAATAGTTAGTAGTTAATAAATTTATAACTGCAGTTTGTAAATTATTTTAAATTTAAAATTAATAAGTTAACTGAGTTTTATTGTTTCCATCCTTATCCATGATCCATAAACGGCCATTGCCTTTGTCTCTGTTTGTGTAAACGACTTTTTGATTTATTCTGCAATAGTCAGGCGAATAACTCTGAGAGTCAGTTAATCTGTTTATGTTTTCACCATTGATATCGATTTTGTAAATATACGAATAACCGCTTTTATTCTTTGAGCAGAAAATTATACCATCATCAGTCATATTAGGATAACTGTTATACTTATGTTCATCCCCTGACAGCACTGCAATGGTATTTATGCTTTCGGTTTTAAAAAAATATTGTACAAGTGAATCTCCGGATTGTGAACTATATCCGCCTTCATATATTTGTTTGAAATATATAATGGAAGTATCTCCGGTAACCCAGGAAGGATATTTTCCATTACTGTCTATAAATGTTTCACCCGATCCGTCAGGATGTATCAAATAAATATCAGACATTGAAACTGAATTTGATCTGTTGTATGCGATCAGATCTCCCGAGTTGCTCCATTCCGGATCATTGGAGATACTTCCGAATGTTAATCTGAAAATACTGTCTCCGGAAGAAGTGCTAATATAAAGATCATTAAATTGAGAAAACACAATCCGGCTTTCATCCGGCGACCAGTCAGGACTGACTGCGATACCGCTTATCAGCTGAGTAACATTGCTACCATCCGAATTTACGGAATAAATTCCGCTTAAATCAATATCTGTATTGGAGTGACTATAAGCGATCTTTTTTCCCGTCACGGTCCACGCAGGATCAAAATCTATCTGTGTATAATCTGCAAATGGACCCGGAGAAGGTGTCTCTGCCTGCTCCTGACAACCGGAGCATAATAAAACGGATATAAAAATCATCAAAGATTTAACTTTTATGTTTCTTGCTCCTATCAAAATATTAAAATCAGGTAAGTATTTTTAATTTAATATTACAATAATTAATGATTTAATCCATTGAAATATACTTTTAAAAAGGATTAAGTCAGGTACTTTAATCAAAAGCTGTAATCTTTACCGGACAGTATATAAATTGTAATTTAAGATTTAATGAATTATTTTTGATGCATCGTAATTACAGAATGATTCCATATTTTTTTTACACAATATAAATAATTTTCTGTTATTACGTAAAATTAAATATTTATAATTGGATAAAGAAGATATACCTGATAATAATTCTTCAGATAAAAGTAATAATCCCGAAAATACTTCCAACCCAGAGATCTTAAAATCAAAGAACATCTCTGACCGGGCTGAAGAAGCCCATCAGAAAACCCCTTTAACCTATAAAAGACTTCTGTTGCTGTCCATAAGCGCACTGGGAATTGTATATGGAGATATTGGCACCAGTCCTTTGTATGCTTTAAAAGAATGTTTTCATGGTCATTATGCAATACCTGTTACTGACAGTAATGTACTCGGAGTACTTTCCTTGATCTTCTGGTCTTTAATATTAATTATTACAGTCAAATATCTACTGATAATAATGCGTGCGGATAATGACGGAGAAGGTGGAATACTTGCTCTTATGGCTCTAGTAAGACCGGAAAATTCAAAAGGCACCAGATATATGATAATACTGGCCATTGGACTATTTGGTGCAGCTCTCCTTTACGGTGATGGAATAATTACACCTGCAATTTCGGTACTAAGTGCGGTCGAAGGACTTTCAGTTGCCACTTCTTTTTTTGATCCGTATATTATTCCACTTACTGTATTGATACTTGCATTTCTTTTTTCTGTCCAGAGTAAAGGAACTACAGGAGTTGGAAAAATTTTCGGACCTATTACTTTTGTCTGGTTTATAGTAATTGGATTACTTGGAGCAATCTCAATTTCAGAGACACCAGAAGTATTGAAATCTATGAATCCATATTACGGATACAATTTCTTTATAGAGAACGGATTTCACGGTTTTGCAATATTAAGTGCTGTATTTCTGGTTGTTACAGGCGGAGAAGCTTTATATGCAGATATGGGACATTTTGGTCTTAAACCAATAAGGATCGCCTGGTTCAGTATCGTTCTGCCATGCCTTTTATTAAATTATTTTGGACAGGGAGCATTGATTCTCAGAGACCATACTACGGTTTCAAATCCATTTTATTTTCTAGCGCCGGAATGGGCTTTGTACCCGATGGTAATTTTAGCAACATTAGCGACTGTAATTGCATCCCAGGCTGTAATATCCGGTTCTTTTTCACTGACATTTCAGGCTTTACAGCTCGGATTTTTACCGCGTATGAGAATACTTCATACATCCGAGCATGAAAGAGGGCAGATCTATATACCTCAGCTTAACTGGATAATGTGTATTGCTACAATAGCTTTGGTTCTGGGATTTAAATCATCTACCAATCTTGCTGCTGCATACGGTGTGGCTGTTACAACCACTATGGTGATAACGACTTTAATACTTTTTGAAGCAATGAGGAGATTATGGAAATGGAGCCTTGCTGTTTCTGTAATTGTGATGATATTATTTCTTGCAATTGATCTTTCTTTCTGGGGAGCAAATCTTCTGAAGATCTTTCAGGGCGGTTGGGTTCCTCTGGCAATAGGATTAATAGTTTATGTAATGATGACTACCTGGAATAGCGGAAGAAAAAATCTGCTTTTTAAGATAAAGGAGCAGACCTTATCTTTACAAAACTTTATAACGGAAATAATGAGTATCAGGATGATCGCAATTCCGGGAACGGCTGTTTATATGTCAAGTAATCCCAATGGTACACCACCGCCTTTGATCTTAAATATTAAGCATAACCGTTTGCTTCACAAGCAGATAGTTATCCTTACAATAAAGTTTCACAAGGTCCCGCACATCAGAACCGTGAACAGGATTGAGATGGAGGAACCAACAGAAGGATTTTTTAAGGTTATAGCGCATTATGGATATATGGATGTGACAAATATTCAGCAGATACTTGAAATTCTTAACAGCAAGGGTATTAACATTAAAATGGACAGAACTACATTCTTCCTCGGGAGAGAGACTCTCATACCCAGTAAGTATAAAGGATTTTCCAAACTGAAGGACAAACTGTTTATACTGATGTCAAGCAATTCGCAGAGAGCTACTGAGTTTTTTAATATCCCGCCAAACAGAGTGTTTGAAGTAGGGACACAGGTTGAACTTTAGAATTATGCTTATAATTTTCAGAATGTGCTCCGGAAAATTTTACGGAACAGTTAAGAATCAAATTGATTTTTATCAATTTTCCGGGTTAATTTTATTTTTCTTCAGTGTTCCATTTAAATTCTTTTTCACAGGAAGGATTATATAGGAAAATATTTTGATTAAAGAAGGCAATACCGGTAGTATTAATAAGGATAATCAGGAGTTACCGGTAAATAATCCGGTTTCAAATCGGTTGTTACTTTTATCGCTTGGTGCACTGGGAATAGTTTACGGCGACATTGGCACGAGTCCGTTATATGCCCTAAGAGAATGTTTCAGCGGAATATACGGTATTGCACCTGAAGAAAATAATGTATTGGGTGTGTTATCTTTAATATTCTGGTCTTTAATAATAATTATTTCCGTTAAATATCTTTTGCTTGTGATGCGGGCGGATAATGAAGGTGAAGGCGGAATACTTGCAGCAATGTCTTTGTTCAGGCCAGATGATTCAAAAGGCGGGAAGTATGCATTAATTCTGGGACTTGGATTATTCGGAGCTGCTTTGCTTTATGGTGACGGAATCATTACACCGGCAATTT
>CALMST010000113.1 GCA_937872315.1 uncultured Ignavibacteria bacterium
AAAAGAGTTGCATATATTCCGCAGAAGGAACAGTTTGACTGGGATTTTCCGATCAATGTTTCAGAAGTGGTAATGATGGGAAGATATCCTTATATAAGTTTTTTCGGAAGACCGGATACTAATGATAAGGAAATTGTAAATAAAGTTCTGAAGAAAGTTGAGATGGATAAATATGCTTTGACACAGATCAGAAATCTTTCAGGCGGACAGCAGCAGAGAATTTTTCTTGCAAGAGCGCTTGCGCAGGAAAGTGATATATATTTTCTTGATGAACCGTTTGTCGGTGTTGATGCAAAAACTGAAGTTGCAATATTTAATCTTATCAAAGAATTAAAATCAGAAGGGAAGACTATTATGATAGTGCATCATGATCTCAGCAAAGTAGAAGATTATTTTGATAAACTGATACTTATAAATCAGATCCTAATAGCTTACGGTGAAACTGAAAAAGTTTTTACACCCGAGCTTCTTCAGAAAACTTATGGCGGTCAGCTTACCATTCTTCAGAAAGCAGAACAGTTAATAATAAATTAATGGATATACTTACAAAATATATTACCGAACCATTTCAATATGAATTCATCCAGAGAGCACTGATTGCTTCGATAATGGTTGGTGTGAGCTGCGGACTTATCGGAACATACATAATGCTTCGAAGACTGTCATTGATCGGTGATGCTCTTGCACATGCAGTGTTACCGGGAGTTGTTATAGGATTCATGATAGCAGGTAAAGGCGCTTTAAGTTTGTTTATCGGAGCTTTGACAGCAGGAATACTTACTTCGATACTTATAAGTTTTGTTGAACGAAATTCCAAAATTAAAGAAGACACATCAATTGGTATAATATTCACCGGGGCGTTTGCTCTGGGAATATTGCTTGTTTCGCAACTTAAGCAGGTTCACATTGACCTCTCGTCATATCTTTTTGGTGATGTGCTTGGAGTCTCAGATTCTGATCTTATACTTTCATCTGTCATTACGGTGGTAATAATAATTTCTGTCATATTGTTTTACAGGCAGCTTCTTGTCACTTCTTTTGATCCTACTATGGCTCACATCATCGGAATCTCAACTGCTGTTGTGCATTATTTTTTAATGACATTGCTTTCGATGTCAATTGTAGCAGGACTGCAGTCTGTTGGTGTGATCCTGATCATAGCAATGCTTATAACTCCGCCGGCGACTGCATTTCTGATTACGGATAAATTAAAAAAATTACTGATACTGTCATGTTTGTTTGGAGTAATGTCAGCAGTGACAGGATTGTATTTATCATATCATCTTAATTTTGCATCAGGAGCATCAATTGTATTGGTTTCGGTTTTCTTTTTCGGGCTGGCATTCTTGTTCTCACCTAAGGAAGGGATAATAATAAAGATGATCAGAAGAAGGAAAAACGCGAATCTGAATCTAACGGAAGATATAATCAAACTAATGAGCAAAGATGAGCACGAAAATGATTCAGTATTAATCGAATCCATATCCGATAAACTTGGAGTTTCAAAAAACAAGATACATTCTTCATTGAACAGGATAAAGAAAATGAAACTGATAATTCAGGCGAACGGAAAATATGAACTGACGGAAAAAGGGAAGAAAGTTGCTGAGAGACTTATTCGATCACACCGGTTATGGGAAACCTATGTTGCCGAAAAACATATTGTCAATATTGAAGACATACATCAGGATGCAGAAAAATTCGAACATGTACTTTCCGATGATCTTCTCGCAGAAATTGACGAGGAGCTCGGACATCCGCAGAAAGATCCCCACGGATCGCCGATCCCGAAGAAACAATGAATAAAGCGCTGTTAACAGATACAGTAAAAAATTGCATGAGTTTAAAAAAATTAAGTTCCAAACTTATATAAAAATTCTTTATTTTTTATAAATTTTAAGATCCCGGAATTTAAAATAAGAAGAACCTGAGGAACTGCTTGAAATTATTGTGTATCTGAAACTTTGATTTACCATGGGTGAAACCATGGAGGCGTCCAGGAACTGTTCTGTTGCAGTTGGAATCAATGCAGTACCTTTATAAAGAAATACTGTATCGGAACTGTTCAGATAATAAATACTGACCGGAGAAGAAGACGTGTTATTTTCACCGGAATAAAAAAAGGATACTCTTGCGCTGTCCCTGTCAGTAAAATTTAGAGTACTTGATGAAATGCTCCGGGAATGGATCTCAATGGCTGATCCGGAACTATTAGTGCCGACGGAATCGCCGGATACAGTTGCCAGTAATATTTCACCGGTGGGAGGATCAGGAGTTACAGAGTTATCTGTATCATCGTCCGAACAACCTGAAAATACCGATGAAAAGAAAATTACAGCAACAATTAATAGCTTTTTCATTTTACAGGATTTATTTTGAAAACAGTTTGATCAATATATAAATTAATTTTTTAAACAACACATTAATATTTATACCTATAAAACGATGATTGATAAAAGTACGCTTGAAATATGGAATCACCATCTTCAGGACGAAGCGGATGCAGCATATCTTTACAGGATACTTGGCAGACTCGAAAAGAATGAGAATAAAAGTAAGATATATAATCAGCTTGCCGTGGTAGAAGATAAACATAAGGAAGTTTGGCTGGATCTTTTTTTAAAAAATAATCTTAATAAAAAATCACCCGGACCATCATACAGGGCAAAATTTTTTGGATGGGTAGCAAATAAATTCGGGACAGGGCTGTTATCTAAAATGATGCTGCGAGAGGAAGGTCTTGAAGTAAAATCATATCTGGGTTTGTATAATTCAACAAATTCAAATCAGACAAAAGATATAGCGTTGCAGCTTGCAAAAGATTCAGCGGAGCATTCCGGCAAACTCACGACTTTACTGGATTCCGAAGGCGAATCATGGCATCAGACTGAATCAGGCGGAATGCTTAGAAATGTAATTTACGGATTCAATGACGGACTGACAGCCAACTTTGGCCTGATTGCCGGAGTCATTGGAGCTAATGTACAACCGCATATTATTTTACTCACGGGAGTTTCAGGAATGTTTGCCGATGCATTATCTATGGCATCATCAGGATATCTTGCCGCCAAAAGCCAGAATGAGGTTTATGAATATGAAAAAAAAATGGAAGCCGACGAGATAAGACTCATGCCCGAGCTCGAAGCCGAGGAACTCTCACTTATATACCAGTCAAAAGGAATGTCTGAAACTGATGCAAAGAATCTTGCAGATGAAATCATAAAGGATCCCGAACTTGCGCTGAAAGAAAGTGTCAGAGAAGAGCTCGGGATAAGTGAAAACGATTCAACTCCTTTCCGAGAAGCCTGGATAACAGGTATAGCAACTGCTATTGGAGCATTGATCCCGGTAGCTCCGTTTTTCTTTTTTGAAGGAATGGTGGCTATATGGACGTCATTCGTTATTTCAATGATAGCTCACTTTTTGGTCGGTGCGGCAAGAAGCGCATTTACGGGAAGGAGTATATTCAGAAGCGGTTTTGATATGTTTATTGTGGGTATGGGGATAGCGATAGTAGGATATTTTATCGGAGAGATGATATCGAAATATTTTTAACAGATTCTTAAACCTAGAAAATAAATCATGGATTATTTAGCAATAATTAAAAAATCCGGAAATGGCTATAGTGCATACATTCCGGACATACCGGGATGTATTGCTGCTGCAAAAACCAAAAAGGAAACTTTGGAATTACTTGAAGAAGCTCTTGAAATTCATTTAGAGGATTATTCTAAAATGCCAAAACAAAAATCCGAAGCAGCTATTATAAATGTGGCATAAACTTCGAAATTAGTTTAATTCGATTTGAATGCAAAAAAGGTTTGACATATAATTGTCAAACCTTTTTTACATAGCAAAATTTTAATTTAAACTCTTGCGAGCTCTGCTTTTTTCTTACAAACTCTTTTTATAATTTTTCGTCGTTCATTAAGAATTTAGCGACTAAACCTGCCAGTATTGCGCCGATGACCGGGGCAACTATGAATAACCACAACTGCTCCATTGCCCAGCCGCCTGCAAATAATGCCTGTGAAATACTTCTGGCAGGATTAACTGATGTATTGGTAACGGGAATGCTGATAAGATGGATCAAAGTCAAAGCAAGACCTATTGCAAGACCTGCAAAACCTGCAGGAGCTTTGCTGTAGGTAGATCCTAATATTATTAGTAAGAACATGAATGTCATTACAACTTCAGTTACGAAACATGCCATTAAACTGTATTTACCCGGAGAATGTTCGCCGAAACCATTTGCAGCAAAATCTCCGATACTGCTTCCGTTACCTGTAGCGATCACATATAAAATACCTGCGCCTGCAATACCGCCAAGGATCTGAGCAACTATGTAAGGGATTAATTCCTTGGTGCTGAATCTTCCGCCGATCCAAAGACCGATAGATACGGCAGGATTAAGATGTGCGCCTGAGATGTGTCCGAGAGAGTAAGCAATAGTTAAAACTGTAAGACCGAAAGCAAATGCTACTCCCAGTAATCCGATCCCAACATCCGGAAATCCTGCTGCAAGTACTGCGCTTCCGCAACCTCCAAGTACCAGCCACATAGTTCCGATGAACTCTGCAGTAAATTTTTTCATTTTTGTTTTTTTTAATTAGTAAATAATAGATTGAAATTATTTAAAAACAACTTAACAATTTACACAGAAAAATAAAAGAATTTATAGAATGCATTAAATATTTTAATAGTTAAAAGTTAAAAGTTAAATGTTGAAAAATTTTAATTAGTTTTCTTTATTGAATTTCTCCATTATTTTTTCGGGTTCTTTCAAAGAGTGAAAACCAAATTTCTCATATAGTCCGTGTGCATCCCTCGTTGCAAGAGACCATCTTCTGATATTTTCCAGTTCTTTGTATTCAAGTATAATTTTCATCATCCATTTTGATAATCCTTTTCCTCTGAATTCTTCAAGTATGAAGACATCCGCCAGGTAAGCAAATGTTGCATAGTCGGTTATTACACGTGCATAGCCGATCTGCTTATTTTTAAAATACAATCCGAAATTTAAAGAGTTTTTAATTATAAGTTTTGAAGTTTTCAGAGTTCGGTTTTTTGCCCAATAGGAATTAGTCAGGTAATCGTGAATTACCTTTATATCAAGCTTTGATTTATCTGTACTTATCAGATAATAACCTTTTCGATAGTTTCTTTTCATTGCTAAATATACTGAAAGTAAAATTAATTTTTTATTTAACTTTTAATAGTTCATTCAAATAATTATTTTTGGTTCCGTGAGTTCATACATCAAAGCATTTTTCATATCCATTCACTGTATTATAATTGCAATCCTCACAATACTCGTTTCACCAATAGACAAAAAAGGAAAGATCACGCATTATCTTTCCAAAATATTCGGTGGAGTAATATTGTTTATTGCAGGTGTGAAAGTGAAAGTAGAAGGCAGGGAAAAATTAAATCCTGACGATAATTACATATTCATTTCAAATCATTTGAGTTATTTTGACATACCGATTTTAATGATTGCCATTCCGAACAATGTAAGATTTATATATAAAGACACAATGACAAAGATCCCGATCCTCGGATGGGGAATGTATCTTGGACAATATATTCCGATCAATCGTGAAAATGTAAGGGAAGCAATGAAGTCACTTAAGAAAGCCGCTGAAAAAGTTGTCAGTGGTATTTCTGTAGTTATATTCCCGGAAGGAACAAGAAGTATGGACGGAACTCTTGGAGAATTCAAAAGAGGAACGTTTGTTCTGGCTGATGAAGCAAAAGTTCCTTTAGTTCCAACAACAGTAATTGGTTCAAATGTAATAATGCCCAGAGGAAAATTTCAGATCAGATCAGGAAATGTGAAAGTGGTATTTTCGAAACCTGTACAATACAGAAAAGATAAATTATTGCTTGAGGAAATAAGGGAAAAGATTAATGATTCGTTGAATGGGTGAGTTGAGTGAGAGTTTATTGAAGAAAAGTCTAAATATACACAAATATTAACTATTAACTATTAGGCATGTCAGTAACTTTAAATGATGTAGACAAGATCGCAAATCTCGCAAAGCTTAAATTTGCGGATAATGAAAAACTAAAACTTCAGAAAGATCTTAATAAAGTTCTTGAATACATTGATCATTTGAACGAGCTTGATCTTGAAGGAATAGAGCCGCTGGAAAATATAAATGAAACAGAGAATGTATTACGAAAAGACGAAGTGTTTACCTGGCTTACAACCGAAGAAGCATTAAAGAATGCGCCTTCAAAGACAGGAAAATTTTTCAAAGTGCCGAAAGTACTGGATAAATGATAATAGCCGGAATCATACCCGCAAGATATGCATCCACCCGCCTCCCCGGCAAGCCGCTTCTCCCCGTTCACGGAAAACCAATGATACAAAGAGTATATGAACAATCAAAAAAAGCTAAATTGTTAAACAGAGTAATTGTTGCGACTGATGACAAAAGAATATTTGATTGTGTAAATGCCTTTGGCGGTGAAGTTATGATGACCTCAAATAAACATCAGTCAGGTACAGACAGATTAAGTGAGGTCGCAGAAAAAATCAAATGTGATATAGTGGTAAACATTCAGGGAGACGAACCTTACATTGATCCGGAAAATATTGATCTGGCTATTAAGCCGATGTTAACGGATAAAAGTCTTGATGTATCCACATTAGCAATTAAAATAAAAAATGCTGATGATCTCAAAGATGTAAATAAAGTGAAGGTCGTTATTGATAAAAATAATTTAGCCCTATACTTCTCCAGAAATTTCATCCCGTATGACATGGAGCAAAAAGTATTGAAGGATTTTCAGATCGGGAACAGAATATTCTACAAACATATTGGATTGTATGTTTACAGCAAAAAATATTTGTTAAAATTCGCAAAGATGAAAACCGGATATCTTGAAAAGATGGAAAAACTTGAGCAGCTGAGAATTCTTGAGAGCGGTGATAAGATAAAAGTGATACTGACTAAGAAAGATTCCGTATCGGTTGATTCTCCTGAAGATCTGAAAAAACTAAACAGGAAATGATAGAGCTGGTAAAAATATCAGATAAACACATGGATAGTCTTGTTAAATTATTAAATAATGAAAATGTAAGCAAATGGCTATTGCATGTTCCGTTTCCTTATTCTCATGAAGATGCTGAAAAATTCATAGAAAAGTGCAGGGATAATAATACTGATCATTTGTTTGCAATCGAAAAAGATGGTATGCATGTCGGCGGGATCGGTATTCATATTAAGGGTGAACACAAAGCAGAGATAGGATACTGGCTCGGGGAAGAATACTGGAGAAAAGGTTATCTTACTGTCGCATTAAATAAAGTTATTGATCTTGCGCTAAATGATCTGAATCTTAAAAGAATTTATGCCGGTACATTTGAAAACAATATTGCCTCGGAAAAATTATTACTTAAATGCGGATTTGAATATGAAGGCACTTTGAGGAAAAATCTGAAAAAAGGAGGAGTGTATTTTAATGAAAAGATATTTTCAATCATTGCTGATTAGTTAACAGATTTCTCTTAGTGGTCAGATGAATTTAATTTATAACACTCCGCTTCGGCGGATAACACAATTAAAAGAATTAACATGTTTAACACATTTAATATAATTAACCAACAATCAATTGCGAAACACTAAATACATTTTTCTCACCGGCGGTGTTGTATCATCTTTAGGTAAAGGTATAGCAGCTGCATCACTTGGATTACTTCTTAAATCAAGAGGTCTCAGAGTTACGATACAGAAACTTGATCCATACATAAATATAGATCCCGGCACAATGTCGCCTACACAGCACGGAGAAGTGTTTGTAACCGAGGACGGAGCTGAAACAGATCTTGATCTCGGTCATTATGAAAGATTCCTTGACGAGAATATGTCGAAAGCAAATAATATGACTACCGGCCAGATATATAACGAAGTTATCACAAAGGAAAGAAGGGGAGATTATCTCGGCGCTACAGTGCAGGTGATCCCTCACATTACCGATGAGATTAAGAGAAGGATCAGACTGCTTGAGAAAGAGAATAAATATGATGTGATCATTTCTGAGATCGGTGGAACTGTCGGTGATATTGAGTCACTTCCATTTCTTGAAGCAATGAGGCAGATCATGTTTGATGTTGGTTACAATAATTCCCTGAGCATTCATCTTACTTTAGTTCCTTACATAAGATCCGCAGGCGAGTTAAAAACCAAACCGACCCAGCATTCCGTAAAAACTCTTCTTGAGATCGGGATTCAGCCTGACATTCTTATATGCCGGACTGAGCACAGTCTCTCAAAAGAGATGAAAGCAAAGATAGGATTATTCTGCAATGTCGAACAAGGATCAGTATTGCAGGCGCTGGATGCGAAATCTATATATGAAGTTCCATTGAACCTGAAGGCGGAAAAATTTGACGAAGTTGTTTTGAAGAAGCTGAATCTGAAGGCTAAAGATCCGAAACTGGCAAACTGGAAAAAATTAGTTAAGAAAATTGAGAATCCGACTAAAGAGATCACAATCGGAATATGCGGTAAATATAATATTATTCCCGATGCTTATAAGAGTATTCTCGAATCATTTGTACATGCAGGCGCCGCAAATGAAGTAAAGGTTAATCTTAAATGGATAAATGCCGAAGAGATAGAAAAAAAACCTGATAATACAGGATCGATCTTAAGTAACATAAGCGGGCTTTTGGTTTGTCCGGGATTTGGAGACAGGGGAATAGAAGGGAAGATAGCGGCAATAAAATATGTCCGTGAAAAAAAGATCCCTTTTTTCGGGATATGTCTCGGATTACAGTGTGCGGTAATTGAATTTGCCAGAAATGTCTGCGGATTAAAGAATGCCAATTCTACGGAGTTCAAAAAATCCTGTGAACCTGTTATTGACATAATGGAATATCAGAAGTCAGTAAAAATTAAAGGCGGATCAATGAGACTTGGTTCATATCCCTGTATTGTTGAAAAAAATTCTCTGGCTTTTAAAAGTTATAAAAAGGAACAGATAAATGAGAGACACAGACACAGATATGAAGTTAATAATAATTACAGAAAATTACTTACAGACAAGGGAATGAAATTATCCGGATTATCTCCGGACAGCACGCTTGTTGAGATGATAGAGCTGCCTCAAAGCATGCATCCGTTCTTTATAGCTTGTCAGTTTCATCCGGAATTAAAGTCCAGACTGATCGGACCTCATCCTTTATTCAGGGAGTTTGTGAAGGCTTGTAAAGGTTAAAGAAAGATTAAGTATGAGGAGCACTAAGAATCATAAAAACAAAAAACTATTTAATTAAAAATTATGAATCAAAAATTAGATCCTGAAAAGGAATTCAATGATGTTGTGAATATGATCACGAGGGAGTTTATGCTTGAAAGATGCAAACTGTATAAAGTCCGGCACAGAAAAAATGATGATTCATTACAAACTCTTTGCTATAAATATTTATCCAAACTTGAAAAAATGAAACCGTGGGAAATTCCGGATGATGAATTCGGAAATGCAGGTTTTGTTAATCCGGACCGGGTCCTGGAAGATGAAGCTATCAGATTAATTCTTGCAGGATCAATAAATCATCCTTCAAAAAAATTGATAGAAAGGAGAATAAAAGACCTGATCAAAGATTATATTAACCAGGTTGAATTCATTGAGGCTGTTGAAGAAGCAAAGAATATCTCCAGGAAAAACAGGAAGAAGAAGTGACCGGTAGAATTACATTAATTTTAAATCAAAAATCTTAACTACTTCTCCAAATTTGTCTTTCTTATCAAACCCGTAATCATGACCATCGATTGACTTTCCCTGAGATTCAAAGGACCATAAAAGGACACCTGAAATATCTGCATTAAAATATTCTTTTAATTCTTTTTCCATAACCACTTTTCTCATTTCATTAAGACTTTTCTTAAATCCAACTTCTCCTATATAAACAGGCTTGTTTAAATTTTTTGCGGAAGCCAGATTCATTCTGTTATATCTTTTCCATAAGCTTCTAAGTGAAAGAGGAAAATCTATCGTTTTATTAAATGATCCTAAAGTAAATTTATCAATTTTATCCGGGATATAATTTATTAAATCTGAAAGTGAAGAATATTTTTTTGAAGTGTCATGCTTTCCTTTTAATCTGTTGTATATGTCCAGCCGCTCAAAGAGAGTGGATCCGAAACTGTAATCATGCAAAGAGACAGCGTCAAGTGTTTTGATGGAATACAGTTTCTCAAAACCTGACAGGCTGAATCTCGAGAATGAGTTTCCGAATTTATCGCCTATACCGCCGATAGTTCCTATTGAAATAAGATGATTTGGATCTTCGGTTCTTATAGTTTCAGAAACGGCTTTTGCAAAATTAAACATATCCTGAAAAGATTCGGTAAAGGGTTCATTAATTATTTCCCATAGCATGATCTCATTTGCGTTTTGAAAAGACGAGACCATTTCTATTATATAAGGAAGGAATATTTTCTTATAACCCGATCTGTACCAATCTGGATCTATGCTGAAGCTTTGAAGGAATCCCGTAGTGTCAGCCAGTACGGGAATAACATAAAGTTTGTATGCTTTCGCAAATTCACATATCTCTTTTAATTTATCCTTTGACACAGGATGAAAATTCCAGAATCTTACAACACGGAAACCTTCATCAGCTGCATCCCGCAGCATTAATTCAGTTGTTGCCGAATCGACATTTGCAAGTTCATACATATTGGCGCCAATGAACCTGAATGGTTTTCCGTCAGAATACAATCTGCCGTTAACCGATGAAATAAAATCTGTCAAATTATATCAGATTAAATGAATTATTTTGCCGAAGGTATTTTGAAACATCTGTTGATATCGGGTTCATAAATCCGGATGGAGATTTAAAAAATTCTGTGAGTCTCTATTGTTTTATGCCAATTCTTAAAATCATCAAATTTAGAAAGAGCAACAGAACTGACGGCATCAGAGCAGAAGATTTTTTCAGAGTTTATCTATTTTTTCATAAAACCAGTTAACATTTGTAACGAGTGTTTTTTCATTCTCGATTTGTTTTCTAAGCACTGTTTTCATTGATCCTCTTTTTTTTAAATTCATTTCGGTTAACCTCAGTAGTTCATTCATGTATTTATTGAAAACTTTGATCACACTTTTCTGGTCTGATTTTAAAAATTTATTAAACCTTGAATATTGTTTAAGATTTTCAGTTATGTATGTTACTCCCATATAGTTCTTTGTATCATAATGAACTCTTGCAAGTAAAAACTTGGAATTATAATAATAAAACGGGTCTTTGAATTCCACTTTGTTGAGATGCTCAAATACCCCGTCAAAATCCTTTTTGTGATACAATAATTTTGAAACAGAAAGGTTATAAGAGTCATTAGCAAAATCCGGATGCAGATATTCTTTGTATTCTTCTATGAAATTATTTACCCACTTATATTCTTTTAAAGCCAGGACTGTGTTCACCACGCTATTGAATTCCATATCAGTGATTGTATTATCTATGATAAACAACCGCTTTTTATTCATGAGTTTAAATATCTCAAACAGATCTTCCCTGTATTGAATCTTTCCCGAATTAATTTTAACTACATAATATGCTCTGATGTAATGATAATAATAGTTTAATTTATTCATGTCTAATTTATTTTCATTGGATTTCAGATACCTTTTCAGCTCTTCCACATAAAGATCATCACCTGACATATTCATCAAAACAACAAGATAAATTACATATATATTCGGATGATTTGAAGAGATTTCTTTTTTATTTTCCCTTACATAATTTATTACTTCATTAAAAAATTTTTTATTGAATTTCAGATCCCTTCCGGCTTCATTCTCCATCATTTCATTGAAAATGTGCAGTTTTAAAAATAAGAACAAATGATCAATGGAGTCGGATTTAGACTGCAGAATATCAGCAAATTTAAGCTTGAAATTACTGAAGTTAAAATAAAAAATGGAATCATAAACATTTATATCTGTAAGATAATAATTGTCATCTTTTGAAAAAGTCTTCCCTTTTGATTCTAAAAAGGTTCTTAATTCCGAGTTGAATCTTTTCGCAAGCCCTCTCTTTCTCAGGGCATTTAAGAGAAGAAATTTGTTGTGATCCCTGTCATTTTCCATTTCGACCTGCAAGAGATAGGATTCTATAAGCTTTGAAAAATCAGAGATAAGTTTACGGATCTTGATCTTGTTTACTTTATTCTCATTAAGCACATTATTTGAAATAGACTCATAACTAATGTGCTCCGGTTTTATATTCGGATAAAAAGGTTTAATGTAATCAAAAAGCAGTTTGATGTTACGGACTCTGGAAAAGTATGGCGAATGAAGAAATGTTTCAAAGTGGAAAAATTCATTTACGGTCAGGTCATTCAAAAACAGTATCATATTCTTCTTTCTTAAATTAATAAATTATCCTTTGTATCGGTATAAGTCATCTAAAATGACCCGGGTTAATTTAAAAATCTTTTTAAATAAACAAAATATAAAAATTTGTTTTAAGGTTGTAATTTTTAAAATCTTGTCAAAAACGATTTATATTAATTAATCTTTATCTGAATATAGATAAACCAATACCGGCAAATAAAAATCTATTATCTTAATCCGGCAGAAAAGCGCTGCCATGAGCTCCGGAAAGCCGGAAAGCATTGAAATTTTATCCTGCGGTTAAAATTAAAAAAAATCCGGCATTTACTTCATAAGTATCTCAATAAAGAACTCAAATGCTTGTATGTTACTGATGGTTTTTGTAATTTTGTTCTGAATATTGGAGATAAAATAATTACATTCCTTTATTATTTCTGAATATTACAAAACGAAAAAGTGGAAACCAAAACGCAGATTTCTCCCGGTTACAGTAAAGATGAATTAAAGAAAACAGATGACGATTCAATAGATCTGATAATTACTTCTTCAATTATACCGATCAAAGAAAATTTACATATGGCGGAGTTCATCCTTTGAAACATTCAGAATGGCTTCTCCCAATTTCAGGCCGGTTTTTAAGAATTCTGCAACCTTCGGGTACATTTAAATTAAATATAAAGGCAGTAGATGTGTAATCATATTCGAAAATGATCAATAAGTTTGTAAAAGAAATTACCAATGAATACTGTCTGAGTAATGGAGAAATAGATTGGATCAAATTAGTAAATTTTAATTCCGGAATTGAATAAACAACTATTTGGAAAAGTTTATTCTTAAACATTAAAATTTTATTTATCTCTCAGAAAATCCTGAAAATCACTTTTTTATATATTGAATTTATCCCCTCATATCTTTGCTTCCCAATTTTATCAGAATAATCAGAAAAACACATGGACATAAAATTTTTAAAAGGAGTTGGTGAAAAAAGGGCTGAAGCTTTTGCCAGGATAGGGATCAATACTCTTGATGATTTTTTAAACTTCATACCGCGAACATATATTTCAAGGATTAATATCCGTGAATTGAACAAACATCTTGATGAGAATATTCTGATATTCGGAAAGATCATAGATGTCGTTTATCCGAGAAAAAGCAACCATCCGCTTCAGTTGATCCTGAAAGATAAAACCGGTGTTCTGGATATTCCGGTATTCGGCACAAGTGAATTCCGTTCAAAACAATTCAGGTTAAATGAGAATTTTCTGTTCTGGATAAAAGCGGTCAGGGATGATTTCAGTTCTCTGCCTAAAATAAGTTACAGGGATCATTTGAAAATCAATGAATATGATCCTCTGGAAATGGATTTTATGAAATTTCAGCATCTGCCTTTGTATGAATTATCAGGCATTCTTAAAAAAACATGGATAAGACCTATGCTCCTTTCAAAGATAATTTTTAATGCTTTTGCAACATTGCTTAAATCAAATCCTGATGCCATTGAAGAAACACTCCCTCAGTCAATATTGAAAGAAAACAATTTTATCAGCAGAAGAGATGCGGTTTTAAGAATAAATTTTCCCGTGAAACTATCAGATATTGAAACCGCAAGAAAACGTCTGGCTTTTGAAGAACTTTTTTATCTTGAGCTTATACTGGCACTTAAAAAAAAGTCGATTCAAAATGAAAGAAAAGGGATCACGTTTGATAAAGATATAAAAGCGCTTACAGAGAAATTTAAAAACTTACTTCCGTACGAACTCACGGATTCTCAGAAGAAAGTAATAAATGAGATCTGTCTGGATATGAGATCAGATAAGTGCATGAACCGTTTGCTACAGGGAGATGTCGGCAGCGGCAAAACTATTGTTGCGGTTTTTTCGATGCTCATTGCCATTGAGAACGGATATCAGGCAGCTTTTATGTGCCCGACAGAGCTGCTTGCAGAACAGCATTTCAGGACAATATCAGAACTTTTAAAACCATTGAATATTGAGATCTGTCTTCTTGTTGGCGGTCAGAAGAAAAAGCTGAGGGAAGAAATTCTTAATGGGATAAGAGAAGGTAAAACCAATATTATCATTGGGACTCATGCATTGATACAGGATAAGGTTGATTTTAAGAATCTTGGTTTTGCTGTTATTGATGAACAGCATAAGTTCGGAGTCATGCAGCGTGCAAAATTAAAGGAGAAAGGGTTTAATCCTGATGTGCTTGTAATGACTGCTACTCCTATACCCAGAACTCTTTCTATGACTTATTACGGTGATCTTGATGTTTCAGTAATAAATGAATTACCTAAAAACCGGATACCTATAAAAACCTTCTTAAGAACAGAAAATGAAAAGCCAAAGATATATGGATTTATCAGAGATGAAGTTAAAAAGGGAAGACAGGTGTATATTGTATATCCTCTTATAGATGAATCGGAAAAACTGGATCTGAAATCGGCTGAAGAAAATTATGTGTTGTTAAAAGAAAAAGTATTTCCGGATCTGAGACTCGGAATGGTTCACGGTAGAATGCTGTGGTATGAAAAGGATGAAGCCACTGAGGATTTTAAAAATAAAAAAACCGATATACTTGTCTCGACAACTGTCATAGAGGTCGGTATAGACATTCCTAATGCAAGCATAATGATAATTGAAGAAGCGCAGAGGTTTGGATTATCACAATTGCATCAGTTGCGCGGTCGGGTCGGTAGAGGAAGCGAGCAATCCTACTGCATTCTTGTTGCTAAAAATCTAAGTGAAGAATCTATGAAAAGGCTCAGTATCTTATGTGAAACTACTGACGGATTCAGGATAGCGGAAGAGGATATGGAGATCAGAGGTCCGGGAGAATTTTTTGGTATAAGACAGTCCGGCATACTGAGTTTTTCATGTACTGATCTCACCAAAGACAGGGATGTACTGGAAAAAGCAAGAAAAACTGCATTTGAAATCATAGATATTGATCCGCAGCTGAGAAATGAAGAATATAAAGTGATAAGAAAGACTTTTATGAAAGATTATAAAGATTCATTATATCTTATGGAAGTTGCTTAAAATCAAAAATTCCCCGGTTTCTTCAAAAACCGTATGAAGATCATTTCTGTAAAACAGATCAATAATAAGGTGTGAGTAAAATGAAGTAATAAATTTAGATTTTCTCTTACACTTAAAAGAATTATTTTAACAAAATTTAATAATAAAAAACCGTTTCAAATAAAAAATTGAAAAGCAAAACTACAAAAACAGAAGTCATACTGCCGCTGATAACTATACTTGTGGATGCAATATCGATCTTTTGTGCTTTTTTATTTTCATACTGGTTAAGATTTTCATTTGAGCCGTTTAAGAAATTTTTTCCTGTTACAAAGGGTATTCCTGACTTAAGCGGATATCTTGAGTTTGCGGCAATAGTGATTCCGTTATGGCTGATCATTTTTCAGTCGAGAAAACTATACAGGCTAAAGAGATGTGTATTTATCTTTGATGAATTATTTGCGATCATCAAATGCGTTTCAATAGGCATTTTATTTGCAATGGCAATGGTGTTTATTTTAAAAGGGGACTTTCCTTATTCACGACTTGTTTTTTTGCTAGTCTGGATTAGTTCAATATTATTTATTACGTCAGGAAGATATTTCACATTAAAACTGGAAAAGAATTTATACAACAGGAAAGTAGGTGTAAACACTGTTGCTATATTCGGTACAAACGAGATGGCTAAAAGGATCTACGAAAAATTTTCTGTGGATAAATTTGCCGGTTTCAATGTGATCGGATATTTTTCCAGAAATGATACTGATGAGAATTATCTTGAAGGGAAACAGTTCATCGGAAATTATAAAACCATTCCGGATAAAATAAAAGAACTTGGAATAGAAAAGATACTTATATCTTTGCCTTCTGATTCACATGAAACTTTACTGGATCTGTTTAAGATATGTGAAGGCATAAATATTGAATTTATGTATGCTCCGGATTTTGTGGATCTGATGACAAGCAGATTAAGAGTAGAGGAAGTGGACGGTATTCCTTTTATGAAGCTGAAGACAGTACCAATGAATATATGGAACAGATTTCTGAAAAGAACATTTGATATTGTTGTTTCTTTTTTCATATTGATTTTACTGGCGCCTATTATGGTTGTGATCGGAATACTTGTGAAATTAACTTCCAAAGGACCATTGTTTTATGAACAGGAAAGAGTAGGTCTGGACGGCCAGAAATTCATGATGCTGAAATTCCGTTCAATGCTTGTAGATGCTGAGCAAAGCGGTCCTCAGATGGCTTCACGAAATGATGACCGATATACTCCGATCGGAAAGACTCTCAGGAAATTCAGTCTGGATGAACTACCTCAGTTTTTAAATGTTCTTGCCGGACACATGAGCATTGTCGGACCCAGGCCTGAAAGGGAATTTTTTATTAATTCCATGAAAGAAACAATTCACAGATATCTGGAAAGACACCGGGTCAAATGCGGTATTACCGGCTGGGCGCAGGTCAACGGTGCAAGAGGTACTGATTCATCCATGCAGACCAGAATTGATTATGATATTTATTACATTGAAAATTGGTCTATAGCTTTAGATATTAAAATTATTTTTAAAACCATAAAAGAAGTTTTCTTTTCCAAAGAAGCATTCTGATCATATTTATAAGAAATGATAATTGCCGTAATTTATTTTCTCCATGTAATTTTTGCTGCCTATGCATTCTGCAGGTCATATCAGAGTGAAGGGTGGCTTCAGGCTTTTCTTAATCTTGGCTTCATCATAACTCTGTTTGCGGTTTCACTTACAGTTTGTGAGTTAATAGTTGGATTATTCATACCTGATTCGGGATATATGATCCGGCTTCCCGGAAATCAGGTAGTATTGTTTCTTCTCAAGATCTCGGGATTCTATGCTCAGGAGGGTACAACGGTTACTCTTACACCAAAAGATTCCATAACTCTGATCTTTGTGACTTTACTGGAATTTTTCTTCTACAGATTTTATTTTAAAAAAACAGTTGTCACAAAGACAGTTTAACATTCATTATTGACAAATATTAGAATTATAGATAAGACAAATACACTTTGTAATTATAAACCGGTTAAATGAAAAAATTATATCTTGTATCTGTCGTTTTGCTAATAGGCATTTTCCTTTATTCGTTTTTTAATACAGGCAGATCCGAATATAACAATGATTCTTCAGCACGGGATGTTGTCCTGCAGTTCGTTACATATAACGGTTACGGTAATAATCTGTACATCGATAATGTATCAACAGGTATTCAGGGAGATAATGATGTTACTGTAACTTCTTTTTTAAACATTCCATATGATACCGTTTATTCAGTATTGCAATCAGGTACTGACACCGTTACACCGATAGTTACCATTTCTAACTTAGGCAGAAATATTACTTCAGATACGGTAAAGGTTTTTTTTGAGATTGAACCGGGAGGTTACATGGATTCCGCCAAAGTGCTTGCCATTGTTTCCGGTGAGACAAGACAGATTGAATTTGATCCTTTTATTTATACAATAGGCACCGGTTATTTTCTGAAATCATATACCTCATATAATTTAGATTCCAATAATGTAAATGACACACTCAGGCAATATTCAATATCATTGCCGGGATATCAGAGAAAAGTTCTGTATGAGGAATTTTCTTCAAATGCCAGTTTTGCCTGCTACAATAATAATCTTTACCTGAATGCTTTTTTTGCAAGAAATTTAGAAAATGTTAACGGGATAGTTTATCATACGGGCATTCTTGGATTGGATTCTTTTTATTTGCAGAATCCCGTACAGAATACTGCCAGAAGTAATTATTATTATATCTCCGCCGTTCCCAATACTTTTGCAGATGGTAAGATCTTTGTTAATACTCCATACGGAGACAGTTTAAATCTGTATATTCCTTATCAGGAAAGATTCAATACAGGAACGCCGGTTAACATTTCCGTTACAGAAACAAATGTAACTGATGATTCGGTTACGGCTGTCATTGACATTAACATATTATCCGGCATGCCCGGAAATAATTATGTGCTTAAGATTAATGCTGTTCAGGCGTTTTATAATTCGGATTCAGTAGGCACTAACGGGGAAACCAGATTTTATAATATTTTCAGAGCCGTATATCCGGATACAAACGGAATTCTGATCTCGCCGGATCCCGGAAATTATCAATATCAATATACATATTATAAAGAGCCTTACTGGGTTGATTCATTGATGTTAACAACTGTTTTTATACAGAACAATAATAACAGGGAAGTGATGAATTCTGCAAAAAGCAGAAATATTATTCCTGATATGATCCCTGAAAAGAATGAATCATTTGACAGAAAGGTAGATCTTTTAAATATTAAATATGATTATTCAGGTATTAATAATAATCAGAATTTCGGATTTATAGATACAAATGAAACCCGTCTTAACGTGGAATTATTTGAATCTTATTTCCCTCCATTGGGATGGAAGGTTTTAAATCAGGATGGCTTCATAACTTTTCAGCAATATACGGGAGCAAACGGTCCATCTGTAGGAGGTAGCAAATCCGTCATTATGAGATTTTATGACTATAATATACAAGGGCAGCGTGATACGATGTATTCAAAATCATACAGAAATCTTACAATATTCGACACTCTGAGATTTGACTGGGCTTATGCGCAGTATAATTCTCTCGGGACAAATATAGACAGTCTTACTGTGAACATATCTACAGACGGAGGATTAACATTTCCTATAGAGGCTTTCAGAAGAGGAGGATTTGCGCTTTCCACGGCACCTATTACTTCTTCCTTTTTCATTCCGCAGGATAATACACAGTGGAGAACTTATGAATTTTCTCTGAATGGTACAGTCTCTGTAAATAACCCGGGAGAAAACATTCCTTCTAAATATTCATTGAATCAGAATTATCCGAATCCGTTTAATCCATCAACGGTTATTTCTTATGATCTTCCGGTTTCAGGAAATGTTCGCGTGACAATTTATGATATGCTCGGCAAGGAAATTAAAAATTTAGTAAATGAATTTCAGAGTCCCGGAAGATATAATGTGACTTTCAATGCCGTGGGACTTTCCAGCGGAGTTTATTTTTACAGATTAAATACAAAAGGATTTACAGAGATAAAAAGAATGATTCTTCTTAAATAAGTTGTAAAGTTATTCAGCTATATAATAAAATCATTTCCGGAAGTTCCTGTTAACACGAGAACCGGAACTCAGCTTCCTCTGTAAGTTGTATATCCGAACGGACTTATCAGCAGGGGAATGTGATAATGTTCCTTTCCTGACACTTCAAAAAAAATTTCAACTACAGGATAAAAACACAATTCATCTATTTCCTTAAAATAATCACCTGTATCAAAAACCATTCTGTAAACTCCCGGATCCATGACTTTACCGTCCGGCAGAAGGTCATTGATCCTTCCGTCTTTGTCTGTGATTCCGTTTCCGGCAAGTTCCCATATATCTTTACCCATATAGTAAAGATTGATCTTCATTCCTGATGCGGGATTTCCTGAAGATGTATTTAACACGTGTGTTGTAATCCGGCTCATAAAAATTTCTCCAGTCTTAATTTTGTAATTTTATTTTGCTCGTTCATAGCAATTTGAATCTCTTTTTCAAATGAATTTCCGATCCTGTCAAGCAAACAGAACACCATTTCCTCTGCTGCTTTTCCGGTTGCGCAGACTATAAAAATAAACCCGAATTTCTTTTCATATTCTGTATTCAGGTCAGAAAGTAATCTTAATGTATCTTCGGATGCTGAATTTACACCTGACTGTTCGGACTCTGATAATAACTTACTTCCGGAATATTTTTTTTTCAATGATCTGATATCACCTATTTTGGGATGATGAAGAAATGCTTCCATCCGATGATAGTATTCAATTGAATTCCAGTGCATTTCGGATTTTTCCAGCACATCCTGCTTGTCCAGAAACGGTCTCGATGAAGCCATGAGCTCGATCCATTTCGTGCATCCGCAGCATTGAAGAAAAAAGTTTAATACTTCGAATCTGTCGGAGTTGTTTAACTCATCGATTGTCATTCTTTAGTCAGAATTTAAATTATCTTAATAAAGTAAAGATCTTTTACCTAATACCTAATACCTAATACCTAATACCTAATACCTAATACCTAATACCTAATACTTAATACTTAATACTTAATACTTAACACCTTCAATCCGCATACCCAAACAATCTCAGCCTGCTTACACCACCATCAGGATAAATATTTAATCTTACATGCGTAAAAGGTCCGGTTTTCAAAATTTTCCCGGCAAAGCTGTTCAGATGATGACCTTTAAGTTTAGATTTTGGTAGTATGGTTTTCCATTGAATATTATCACCGGAAAGCGAATCATCTTCAGCCAGTGGTTCGAAGCAGCCTTCTATCAAACAGCTATCCGGATAGTTTCCTTTGAAAAAATTTGTATCGACGACTATTTTTTTTATGTGACCAACTGCTGCAAGCTTTAATATGACCCAGTCATTTCCGGGAGTTCTTTTACGTTTTGTTTCCCAGCCGTCTCCCATATTTTTGCTCCTTCCCGGAGATATAAGATTATTTTTTGAGCCGAAGAACATGTCATTACAAGAAATTACTTTCCCGCCGTTCATCAATGCTGCAAGATCGGTAAGTATTTTTTTATCTTTAAACTTTTCAATTTCTATGCCGATCTCTCCATAAACTCTTAATCTTGCGACACCTCCGTCAGGATAGATATTTAGTCTTACATGCGTCCACTTTTCGTTATAAAAATCAGTTACCGCAAATAAATTCTGTGACCCTGGTTCAAGCGGAGATTTCGGAAGTATCTCCATCCATTTAATTTTACCGGACAATGCCTGTTTATTATCAGGATCTATCTTGGTAATTCTGCCTGCTTCCACTGAAGCATAAGGAGGATGATTTCCAAGGAAATGGTTTGTGTCTATGTCTATTCCTTTTATGATCCCTTCAGCGCCAAGTTTTATAATGCACCAGTCAAAACCGGGTTTTCTTTTTCTTCGGGATTCCCATCCGTCCATCCATTTTCCTCTGTCTGTAAATTTATCAGGTATAAAAATACCTCTTCCTTCTTTTAAAAGATTTTCTTTCCCAGCAAAAAATTCATCACTTGCCTTTAATGCTTTTCCGCCGTTTCGCTCCGAAGCAAGATCGGTCAGACCTGCAAATGCTGAAGCAATTATATTATTATTCATATTGATTTATTGATCCGCAATTGCGGAACATAATGTTTAATTATTCCCATAGATTATTTTTCCATTTGGAACGGACAGAATTTTTCCATTCTCAAAAATTCTATTTCCTTTTAAAAAAACAGTTTGCACATAACCATATAGCTCTCTGTTCAGATAAGGTGTCTTTTTGTGTTTATGAAACAGCATCTCTTCAGTTACTTTAAATTTTTCTTCAGGATCAAAAATCACCAGATCTGCATGGTGACCTTTCTCTATCTTTCCTTTATAATCTCCAGTGCCTATAAATTCTGCTGTATTCTTACTCATAAGTTCAATGGTCCTGTTTAAAGTGATGCCTCTTTTTCTGCATTCAGTCCAGACCGCAGGCAAGCCAAGCTGTAAAGAAGATATCCCGCCCCATGCTTTTTCAAAACTTCCTTCCTCAATGCATTTCAATTCAGGATCACAGGGGGAATGATCACTTACAATAAAATCTATTACACCTTCTATTACGGCATCCCATAGTCTTTCCCTGTTAAATAAATCTCTTACCGGAGGAGTACATTTGAATAAAGTCTGTCCGGTTTCGATTTCTTCAGATGAAAAGAAAAGATAATGAGGACATGTTTCGACCGTGATCTTCAAGCCTTCTGATTTAGCATCTTTAATTTTATTTACCGACTCAGCTGAAGACAGATGAACAATATGAATATGATGATCAAATTCTCTGCTTAGTCTTATCAGTATATCTATTGCTTTGGTTTCCCATTCAGGAGTACGTGAACTAAGAAATGAATCATAAGAATATTCAGAGTAATTTTTTCCTTTTGTAAATCCGCAATCTGTCTCAGCGTGAACGAGCAGAGGAATATTGTGGCCTGATAATTTTTTTAATGCTAACCTGAGGTCAGACTCATTTACAGATGGAAATTCATCAATGCCTGAATCAGTCATAAATGCTTTAAATCCAAGTACTCCGGAATTGGACAATTCCGGAAGTTTGTCTGAATTTCCCGGTATTACGCCTCCGTAAAATCCGCAATCAACATATAATTTATCCTTTGCTGAATTTATTTTTAAATTCAGGGAATCGATATCAATTGTAACCGGCGAACTGTTAAGAGGCATATCAGCAAGCGTTGTTATCCCGCCCGCTGCTGCTGCTTTTGTAGCAGTTTCGAATCCCTCCCAGTCTTCTCTGCCGGGTTCGTTGATATGTACATGTGTGTCAGTAAGAGCAGGCAGAATTGCCAGCTCTCCGTAATCTTCAAATGCTATTCCTGAATATTCTGTTTGATTTACAATATCCTTTATTATTCCATTTTCAATAATGATCACAGCATCTTTCATACCGTCTGGAGTAAGTACATTTTTACTTTTAATACAAAAATTCATAAAGCAAAAATAATTTCAAAAATTACGAATAACAAACCAATAGAAATTTTCATCCCTTTGCAAAATTTTAACTCTCCCCGGAATTTTTAAAAATGTATGGATTAAATTTAAGCCATACCCGTTTTTTTTTTCTTTCCTCAGACCGTTCAAAAAAATGAAGGGAATACTGAGTGAAGATGTATCAATTAGATTTTTACTTAATGCGTTTTGGCCGGATGTGGGATGTATTGTACAACATCTTTATTAGTTTATATAATTTGAACATTTAATTTATTAAATTGAACCAATTTTAAAAAATCATAAAAATATAATGAAAATAAAACTTACTGTAACAGCAATCTTATTTATTGTAAGTATTACAATGTTCAGTTCTAATGTATATTCACAGGTTAATGCAATGGTTGAGGTAAAAAAGTCACTTGCACAGCAGGTTCAAAATCCTGTAAGCAGTCTTATCTCAGTCCCATTTCAGAATAATACAAATTATGAATTAGGTGATCACGGTCAGGCACAGAATGTTCTTAACATTCAGCCGGTGCTTCCTTTTTCATTTACAAAAAAATTAAATCTGATCCCAAGAATTATTTTTCCGATAATTACACAGCCTGATCTTGTAAAAGGAAACGGAACTACAAACGGTGTCGGAGATATAAATGCTTCATTCTTTTTTTCACCTAAAAATTCAACAAAGCTTATCTGGGGATTAGGACCGGTTTTATCTATACCGACAGGAACTTCTCCTGATATCAGTAATGGTAAATGGTGTATAGGACCGACTGCAGTTGCTCTGATAATGCCTGATCAGTGGGTGATCGGCGGACTCGTAAATAATATATGGTCATTTACGGGACAGGGTAATAAACCGGATGTGAATGCTTTTTTGTTTCAGCCGTTTGTTAATTATAATCTTCCTGAACAATGGTATTTCTCATTTTCACCTATTATCACGGCAAACTGGGAAGCTGCTTCCGGACAGGAATGGATAGTGCCTCTGGGATTATCTGTCGGCAAAATATTTAATATAAAAAAGCAACCAATGAATGTAAGTATCGGAGCATTCGGAAACGTTGTAAAACCTGATATCGGACCGGGATGGACATCAAGAATTCAGATAGCTTTTCTTTTTCCGAAATAGTTAGTTGAGTTCGTAATGTTAATAAAGTTCATAAAGTTTGTTAAGTTATATTTGTTTTAAGATCTTTAAAAATTTAATCCTGCTTATTTTTTTTATGGTAAGCAGGATGCTTTTTTAAATTTGAATTTAAAATTTAATTTTCACAATTCTCAATACTTTAAAATGGCAACTGACAACACAACACAGAAATCTTCCAACGATTTAGCAGAGGACAGGACGAATCTTGCTTATGAACGAACTGCTCTTGCAAATGACAGGACGTTAATGGCTTGGGTACGAACAGCCACTTCTCTCACTTCTTTCGGATTTACCATTTATAAATTCTTTTCAGATGTGGTAAAAATGGATTCAGGGTTAGCAACTCATAAATTAGTAAAACCTGTGGATGTAGGTATAATCCTAATTTCATTTGGAATACTTGGATTGTTCTTTGGACTGATCCAGTACCACAGGGATATGAAAAGATTACGGGGTTCATATACAATAGCCCCTTTGAAATCTTTCACACCTGTTCTTGCTTCACTGATGCTTTTATTTTCCCTTGTGCTGTTGATAGTTACTGTCTTAAGGATGTAAATAATTAATTGATTTTATTTTAATGGATTATTGTGGAAATTAAACATTCATACTTTTTATTCTCAGGGAGATTTGTTCCGGTTTTTTTTATTAACTTCCCTGTTACCTCAAATTCGTTTAAATCGGTATAAGTCATAACACTTACCATAATTAAATAAAATTTTTTCAGATAATCCGGATTATGTTTCTGCAGGGTTTGCCGGACAGGAAATTTTTTCTTATCGCATGAGCTTTGAATTTCTTCTGTCTTTTTATCACGGACAGATTGTTTTGAAAGTCAGTTTAATTTTTTGATTTTGGATTCTTATGATTTTATTTGTAACTTTTTTAAATTAATTCGGAGACTACTGATCGTTCTCAAAAGAGTTTAGTCGAAACGAATCGGTTGGACTTATATTATTCGTTATCAGAAAAAGATCAGTATAAATCAAAATAACTTCTGTTTTATTTTTTCATTAAATTTAAATTAACTTATGAAATATTGCCACACATCCGTTTGTTTAATCAAGTTAAATTTTGTAACTTTGTATCATATCTTATGTGAATAATTAACTAATGTTTTTTAATGAATTTTATTACTATGTTAAAGCGTCATTAATTACAGGTCTACATATTATAAATCAGAATATTCTTCTATTATTTTCAAAACCCCCAAAAAATAAACTTATAGAATTTTTTACAACTGTTGTTTTTTAAAAATATTTTTAACATCTAATTCATTTTCTAAATATCCAGAAAATTAATCTTTCTTTTTGTCAAAAAACTTTTTTAAAAAATGTTCTTTAAATTTTTATTACACCTTAAATTCATTTTCAACAAATTAAACCTAAACAAGAATGGCAAAAGCAACTCAAAAACAACCGAATATCCTCTACATCATGGGAGATGATATCGGCATGTGGAACATTGGAGCATACCACAGAGGATTAATGGCGGGAAAGACCCCGAACATTGACAGGATTGCGAATGAAGGCGCAATAATGACTGATTATTATGCAGAGGCAAGTTGTACTGCAGGACGCGCATCTTTTATCACCGGTGAACTTCCTATCCGTACCGGTCTCACGACAGTTGGTCAGGCAGGAGCTACGGTTGGAATGCCTGCACAGGCACCCACAATTGCTACTGCTTTAAAAGAAATGGGGTATGCAACGGGTCAATTCGGAAAGAATCACCTTGGTGACAGAAATGAATATCTTCCTACTCTTCACGGATTTGATGAATTTTATGGATATCTCTATCATCTGGATGCGATGGAAGATCCGTTCCACCCTAATTATCCTCCAAACTTAAAGGATACTGTAGGTCCGAGAAATGTTTTGCATTGCTGGGCAACTGACACAGATGATGAAACCGTCGATCCGAGATGGGGAAAAGTCGGAAAGCAAAAGATCGAAGACAAGGGACCTCTTCCTCCTCATCCAATTGAAGGAATTGAGCTTAACATGGAAACTGTTGATGATATTATTCTCGAAAAGACGGAGAATTTTATCGATAATTCCGTCAAAGCTAACAAGCCTTTCTTTGTCTGGATGAATCCAACCAGGATGCACGTAGTCACTCACCTTTCACCTAAATATGAAGCGCTTCGTACTCCGGAGAATTCCTGGAGCCTTCAGGAAGCAGGTATGGCGCAGTTTGACGATATCATTGGAAGCGTATTAAAGAAACTGGATGACAGCGGAATAGCGGACAATACAATTGTTGTGGTTTCAACTGATAACGGAACGGAAAGCTTTACATGGCCTGACGGCGGAACTTCCCCTTTTAAAGGAGCGAAAGGTATGGGAACAGAAGGAGGATTCAGATCGCCTTGCGTAATCAGATGGCCGGGAAAAGTAAAGCCTAATTCTGTGATCAACGGTGTTATGTCAGGTCTTGACTGGTTCCCTACGTTTGTTTCTGCAGCAGGAAATCCAAATATTGCCAAAGAATTAATTGCCGGAAAAACTCTTAACGGAAAGGATTACAAAGTTCATCTTGACGGATACGATCAAACGGATCTTCTCTCAGGAGGTAAGTCTTCAAGAAATGAATTTTTCTATTTCACGGAGACAACACTCGCAGCAGTCAGGATCGGTGATTATAAATATACATTTATAGATCAACCTGACGGATGGTTCGGTCCAAAAGTCAAACTTGACTGGCCGGGACTGACAAATCTACGACTCGATCCGTTTGAAAAAATGGATATGGAAGGTTCAATGTATTATGCGCAATGGTACACTTATGAATTCTGGCGTTATGTATTTGTGCAACAGCAGGTTGGTAAATTGGCTGCGACGGCACTTGATTTTCCACCGATGCAGGCAGCCGCAAGTTTCAATCTTGATGCGGTCAAAAAACAGATTGAAGCAGCAATAGCTAAACGCGGAAGCACGGGCAACTAAGCAGTTAACAGTTAGCAGTTAACAGTTAATAGAAAATTGATTCGGATAGATATGTGTGACACTTATATGATTTATTTTGGGTGTCACACTTTTTTTATAGAAGTTGTAAATCTAAGTTTATATTTTATAAAAATTAAAAAATCATGGAAAATTTTTTAAACTCTTTTCTTGATGCGGTCGATATCCGTCATAACGGTCCAATGTCTTTCAGAATAATCATTCAGCCTTTAGTATCTCTTGTGTATGCCGTAATTGCAGGGATCAAAGATGCCAAAGCCGATAAACCTCCATTTCTTAAAGCTCTGATATTGGGAAAAGCAAGCAGAAGAGATCTGTTAAAAGAATTATGGAAAGATGTTGGTAAAATTTTCATACTGGCAACTGTTCTGGAAATTATTTTTGAATTAATTGTTTTCAAGACAGTTCATCCGCTCGAAGTATTAAGAGTCGGGTTCTTTCTGGCTATACTGCCTTATCTGATAATGAGAGGTCCGGTTGAGAGAATTGTCCATCTGTTTATAAAAAAAGACGAAGATAAAACTTCTGAGTCATCATCAAAAAATTAATTGTTTTTGTATTATGAAAAATGAGATTTTGAAAATAAAATTTTTTTTACTGATCTTATTATTACCGTTTGGTGTATTACTAAGTCAGTCCGATCCTCTTCCATCCTGGAATGATTCAAAAGTAAAATCAAATATAATAGATTTTGTCACTTCAGTAACTGACGTGAAAAATACATTGTATGTAAAACCTTATGACCGAATTGCAACTTTTGACAATGACGGAACTCTCTGGTGTGAAATGCCGACTATTCAGGTTGCATACACTTTTGAAAAGGTCAAAGAAATGTTTCCGTCACATCCCGAATGGAAAGATGAGAAAATATTTACTGCTTTGATAGACGGGGATAAAGAATACATTGATCAGGACATAGAAGATGGGGGAAAGGGACTTATGAAGGTTCTTGCCGCAACCAATACCGGAATGACGCTGGAAGTTTTCCAAAAAGAAGTCAGTGAATTTTTTGCAAAAGCAAAACATCCGAAATTCGACGTTCCGTTTACGAAAGTTTATTACGTCCCTATGCTTGAATTAATTAATTATCTTAAGGCAAATGAATTTGAGGTTTTCATTTGTTCGGGCGGAGGACTGGATTTCATGCGCGTAATATCAAACGAAGTTTACGGCATCCCTACACAGAATGTGATCGGAAGTTTTGGAAAATCCAAATTTGAAATAACCGATGGTAATGCCGAAATCATGAAGCTACCTGACCCGGTTCTTATTAATGATAAAGCCGGAAAGCCTGTCGGCATTGATTATTTCATCGGCAGAAAACCGGTCTTTTCTGCGGGAAATGTAAGATCCGGAGGTGATATAGAAATGAGCGAATACTGTCAGAGCAATTCACTGCCGAGCATTCAGCTTATCGTTAATCACGATGACGCTGTACGAGAGTTTGAATACAGTGAGAAGGGAAATGAATCACTGGATGCCGCAGCAAAGAATAACTGGAATGTGGTAAGCATAAAAAATGACTGGAAGAAAATTTTTGAGTTTGAATGATCAGGATCTGGCAGTTTTGAAAAATAAAAAATATTTATTTTTTATAAATATGGATGTGAAATTTTCTCAGTTTAAATAGTTGTTTTAACAACCATTTTGGCTCCAGTACGGGAGCTTTTTTGTTGATCTGAAATTCCAGGTCGGAAAATTTCATTTTCCTGTTGATTTTATAATCAGAAAGAAGATTAACACAATCGATAAAATTAAATATTTTAGATTTTGCATTCTCTGAATATTCATTATGCCGCCTTACATAAGTTTTGAAATTAACAAGTCCCTGTGATAACTCCTCAAACATTGAGGTTTCATAATAAACCATAGAAGAGAATTTGAAATAGTCTAAATAATGAATATAGTGTTTCTTATTGATCTTTTTCAAAAAATTTAATGATTTTTCAAAATCATCAGTATAAAAACTCCGGATTGCTTTTATAAAATATTCAATTTCTGATTTAAGAGCAGGTTGTACATGTGGAAAAACTTTTTTCATATACAGATCAAGGAGGCTTAATTTATTTCTTCCCGCAAACAAAACAAAATCCCTGAAGTGATTAAATGAAGGAGTAGGATCCATGAGGTCTTTGTAGCATCCAAAGGTAATTTTTTTTTCAAACAATTCCACAATCGTATCTTCATGTTTCCCGGGGTCTGTTTCTTCCTTTTTGATGCAGTAATTTAACATGAATTTGAAAAGGAGAAAATTTAAATTTTCAGAATTATTTTTAATATTGTTGTAAAAAATATCTTTAGCTTCATTTAAACAATCATTCCCGCTTTTATTGAAAGTTAATGTCAGCCTGTGTAACATCAATAACTGAATACCAATCTTTTTATCTTTCCCTGAAATAAGTTCAATAATTTTTTTTATCTCAGCAGAATTAATTACGAGCTGTGATAATTCGGAATTTATTTTAGCTCCCTTCATCTCGTTTACCAGGGCATCAAAATTGTTAATTATCAAAATCATTATCACATATGATAAAAAATTTATTTCATATAACTCTCTGTATCTCTTATATTGATCCATGTTATTTTGCTGAGCTGTAAAAAATGCCGCCTCACTATAAAGTGACTGCTTTAGAAAAGGTGTTTGAGGTTCAATTAACATATTTTCAAGATCGTCTATATTCTTATTCAGACCAGAGACAAAAAGATCATTTAAATTTCTTTTCCGGAGTTGTTTAAGCAGATGTATTTTAACTGCACCTTTATCCTCCAAAAACTCTTTCATAGCAAGATATTTTTCTAAAAGAATTGTAAGTTCGGAAATGCGGTTCCATAATGTCCTGACCTTATAATCAGAATTAATATCCGGTAATATAAAATCTTTATCGGTTATGAGTTTCAGTATTCTTTCATAATTTCTTCCTTCAATATTATTCATAAGAACAAAAAACCTGAATTCATTTTTTTCATGTTCAGTTAGTGAATTATAAATTGTTTTAAATTTTATAGATTTTGGCTTCCTTTGGGTTTCTTTGGGTTTTTGCATTCAAAACATAATTAATGTTGTTTTGGTAAATGTTTATTTAGTATTTGGGTAAGATAAGGATTTTAAGTTTTTGGAAAAATGATCTAAAAGCGGTAATTTTAC
>CALMST010000114.1 GCA_937872315.1 uncultured Ignavibacteria bacterium
ACGAGACTCGAAATCTTAAAGAAGAGCATTTTGAAGGTTTTTATCCTGGAGACTTGGAGACTATGAGACTTTGAGACTTGGAGACTTTGAGAATCAGAGGCAAACCAAACGTTTTCAGACAAAGTGCTCTTGGCGGGAATCAATTGGAAGGTGTTTAGATATATAGATATAGTTTATTGCATGGGATGAAAGACCTGTGGTAATGTCTTTAATTATTTCAAAGCATTTATCATCAAATTCACTATCCAATATAGTTTTTTCGGACCAATCCACAAGTTCAGATAATGTAATTTTATGGTGAAGGTAATCTAAGATCTTATCTGCCAGTATTTTTTTGTAATTGTCATGATTTTATTATTAAAGTTTTTTATGCCTTGTATCAACCGGATATTTTTGGTGAACTTCTCTTAAGGTATCATTGGAATCATATATGTTCTGAATAATTGAAATTGTTACTTCATTTTTATCTACCTTTTTTTCATAAACTGCATAACAACCACATTTTCCGGATAATTTTAATTTATAAACTCTTCCCTCATTTTCATCTTGCCCCCAATCATTAAACTATCTTTTGTTCTCTTTCCTCTTTTTATCTTTCATGAATCATATCTTTATTAAAATTTAATAATTATTACAAACACTTGTAATACTTTTTTATAATATATTTTTATTGAAAATAAATTAGTTCTGAAAATTAATCGAATAAATCAGAGCAGTTGGATAATGGAAAAAAGCTGTCATATGAAGAGCTTAAGAAAAGGAATGCAAAATGGTTTGTGGAAAAGTGTATTTGGGAAGGGCAACCGTATTTTTAAATTTTATTCTGGGATATATCGAAAGTGAATGGTCTGTTAATGGGGTAGATAATTTGAAGCTTATAATTTAAAACCATCAGTTATTGCAGAATTATAAATTCTTAAAGCGTTTTTAGACTGCTTTATAGTTAAATTATACCCTCTACTAGCTAATATTCCCAAATTATAAGATAATTTTCTGTCAAATGGTGAGTATAAGTTATTTAATTTTGCCCATTTAGAAATACCAAACCATAACTCTGCTTTAATTTTTGATGCTTCTTCAATTATTTTCATTTCATGTATAGTAAATTCTTGAGTTACATTTCCATTTACCTTATTTGCATCAATATCTATAGTAATTTGTTTTAATATTGATTCTACATCAATATTTGTATCTTTTAAATTAAACCAACATTCTGATTTTTTACACCATTCACCAATATTCATCCCTTCTTTTGAAGGATTGTTAATATGCTTCCAAACGACATCAATCATTTGCTCAATAAGACTATTTAAAGATTCATTAATCGTTTGATTTTCCCATATATCTTCAAGATTTAAATTTTTGTTAGTTTTATATGATATCCAAGAAAGGATATACGTTACCATATTTGCCTTATATCCACCTAATTTTCTTTTTGCAACTATCATGTCAATTTCTTTGAATAAAATTGCTTTAGCAATTAATTCATGATAATATATTTTATCAACTTTCCTTATTTGTATGCTAAATTCTTTAGTAAAGAACTTAAAATTATATTCTGCACCTTTACTTACTTCAAATGGTTTTTGTATCCAGCTTATTTCATATTTTGCTAATTCTGTTTTATTAAATTTGTGTTTTTTAGGATATTCTTTATCAAATATTTTTAAGTCCTTTCCGGTTTTTTTTGATTTTTCATCAAGGTACTGCCCTCTTGCTCTTTCATAAAACCACTTATTAGTTGCTTTACCACCTGTTTTCGTTGGTGTCCATTCAGTTCTTGAAAAATTTTCTATTGCAATATGATAATCATTATTTGAACTAAAATCAGATTCTTTGATTATTGTTTGAGTATTTGCATATCTTGAAATATTAGGAATAATATTAAGCATTTCGTCTTTTTTCTTAATAACCGATATTTTTGTTTGTACAAATACTTTTGATAAATCTATTTCCTTTTCTGTTGATGTTGCAAAAATTGATGCTGTGGTTTGTCCCCCATTTACAACTTGCCAGTTTTCTATTCGTGTGATATATGGTATATTACCTTCAAACTCTACATCAATTCTTTCCGCTGTTGTAGAAATTCCATTATTATATGCTAAAAACATATCAGGTTCATTTTTAATAGTTTCTCTTATTCCCTTATTTACTTTTGCTTTGAATTGTAAAAATGTTCTCACATTCTTTTCTAATAAACCTTGTCTATATTTTTCATAAATAGATGCAAGTATTTTCCCAGGGATAATGATAAGATAAACATCAACATTATCACTTACTTTATCCATCTTAAGACATTTTAATTTTAGGTTGTAGTCATTTAGAAAATTTATTTCAATTTTTTGCTTATCAGATCGTATTAAATATTGTAAATATACTCTTTCAATGTCCCATAACTGAAAATCAATGTACAAACCATTTTCTTCACGTGCCGCAGGAATTTTCAATTCAGAAGCTTGTCCATTTGTTAAAACAAATATTCTTACATTTTTCACATCGTTTTTAGATTGTTCTATTATCTGCACTAAATCAAAAACGGTTAAATCGGATTCATCTATTTTTGTTGAAAGTTTACCTTCTCTGGCTGACCAGAAAAAATTTTCCGCTTTTAAAAATGCATCTTCAATATCTTTGTCGGAGACTTTTGTTAGTCTTTGTTCACTCTTAAAAATCGTTACAAATAAATCAATTGCTTCATTTTCCTCATCGTAATTCCATGCATTTATTTTCATTCCCCTTACTTTGTAATGGCACAATTCATGTGCAATTACTTCACCGGAATCGATAGAATACTCAAGTATATCATTTGTTATAGAATCTTCTTGAGAAATTTTATCTTCTTCGACTGCAATTAAAGTTCCTTCTAAAAATTCAATCGCAAATTCTGATAAATTCATTTTTTATAAATGTTTTATAATTTCATTGGTTATTTCAAACTGTGCACAGGCTGCAACTACAACTGAATATTTTAAGTCGCCAACTCCATCTGGTAAATTTCTTTGTAGCAATCTTGGAAATCCCTCTGCCACTTCAAAAAATTTCATTTCAAAAACAGAAAAACCAATTGTGTATTTGTCTGCTAAAATTTCATTGTATCCATACTTAACCAACTTTAATTGAAACTGAAATAATGCAATCGGGTCATCCTGAATAACTGAATGAATTTTTCTTATCAGTGCTGGCAAAGTCCTGTCAGGCATATTGCTGTGCAAGTTCAAAGAAAATATTGAAAGGTAAAGGTGCTCAAGCCCTGTAATGTCAAGTTGCCTTTCAGATGAAACAGTAAATTTTTTGTGCTGCTTCCCTGAGGTTGTTTTTATTTCAACTGCATTACCAATTATCTGAAAATCGTGATTGGTTCTTTCAGAACCCGTCCAATAAAAAAGTGATTCGCTAAATGAATATTTCTGAAACAAATAATCTCTTAGGAAGTGCAATTCACCTACAAGTCCTTTCTGGCTTTCAATGGAAAGGATTTCATTTTCCTGTTTCTCGAAAAATATTTTCCAATCATTTAGAACTCTTGTTAAAGTAGCATTGAGATTTACTCTGTCCTGCAAACGAACAATATTATCGCACACATCAGAAATAACCAATTCAAAAATGTTATCTGTGTTGGGAATGGATTGAGTGAATTTTATGAATTCTAAATTATTGAATTCACCAAGCGAAGTAACAGTAATTGAAATTTCAAGTCCACTGAATTGTGGTAAATTGTCAGTTATAATATCGTGATTGCTGTCAAGTTTTATATATAATAAACGGATTCCTTTCCTGAAATCTGTTGCAAGAAAAACAGGATACAATCCTATTGAAGGGATCCGTCTTGCAATTTGTGGTTGCAATGGATTGCTTCTGGATTCATTATTAATTGACTCCCAAATGTTGTGATAATCAATCATAACTTGATAATTCTAATTCTTCATAAACGCTGTTTATGTCGTAAGTTGATTGTTTAAGATTATTGTTGTTAGGCCAACTGATTGCAAAGCCGAAAGGCATTTTTTCCAATGAGAGCAGTTCAGAAGGGAAATCATCTGTTGCTCTGTAATTCTCAATCAATAAAGGATAAATAGTAATAAGCGGTCTGTTTAATCTTGGTGGTAATGATCTTAGTTGATCACTTGTTAATGTTGTTGCAGTTTCAAAATCTATTTTCTCATCATCAGGGCTAACAATTCTTTTTACGAAAAGTTGGTTGTTTTTGAATGCTTCTTTTATTGACCTAGTAAATGGTTTGATTGCTAATCCTGCAACCATAATCTGTTCTTCTGGATTGTTTCTTTTAAGGGATGCCAAAGCAACATTCCAAAAATCAAGAATATTATTTGGCTCATTTCCTTCTTTCTGCTTTTCAATAAACTCAATAATTCTCTTCGTGCTTGATGCTGGTGCTCCTCTGTATGAAATGTATTCTTCCAAAAATGAAATGACTATTTCTTTGGTAACCTCAGTCCACAAATAACTGTTATCTTTGTGGTACATTGTAAACGGACTTAAAAAATGAATAAATTTTTCAACTGCGTTATAATTGTTTATAAGTATTGACTTTTCACCAGACAGAGAAGAAGTTTCTGTAAGTTTCCCTTTATAAGTCAAAGGCAATTTGGTAGTATGTCGCATCTTCATTGCATTTGTTGCCATCATGTCAGGATGTGATAAGACTCTCAAACCAAATTCCATTGGAGTAGATTTTTGTCTGCTCATTTCGAGAAACTCTTTTCTTAAGGTTTCAAATGCAGTGGAGATATGTCTATACCAACTGAACAAATCATCTGTTGTATAGATTCTGCACAAATCTTCAAAACCTGTTCTGTAACCAAACCATCTTCCCATCTGCATAAGCGTATCATATAAAGAACTAGCTCTTGTAAAATAGCTTACTGTTAATCCTTCTAATGTCAACCCTCTTGATAGTTTATCTCCACCAATTGCAATTGCACTGAGTCCTAAGCCTTCTCTGTTTTTGTAATCAAGAATATCTCCGGCACTCCCATTTATTATGTGGGGTTTCCTCTCCATTTTCAAAACAGCAGGTTTTAAATTTTCTCTCACTTCATCCCAACTGTTTAATGTTCCGTCCATTTGTGCCGTGATTCTCACATAATCTCTTTCAAATAAGTTTCTGAATTCCTCAATCACATCAGCATCGGCATTTATTATTCCATCTCTCAAACGTTTTAATTCTTCCTCAACAAAACCTCCAATTGCAATTTGAATATCATTGTATCTTGTGCAGTGAATCAGCATTGTATTATGCTTATTTCCTTGTCCTCTTAATCTTCTAATTGCAGAACTAATAATGAAAGATTTAATAGCTTCTTTCATTGAATTCGGTATGTGGTCTGGAACACTCGTTACACGATGACGTAACGGAAGAAAATCCGAATTAACCATTGAAGCATCATTAACAGTTATGTGAATTGGTAAACCTCTTTCAGTTTCGCTTTCATTTAAGCCGAAGACTTGAACTGGTCCTAAGTAATTTGAAGGAGCTTTCATTGAAATAACAAATGATGAAGGGAATAAATCCCATCCATATAGAGGGTCATCGATCTCATGATGAATGAAAATATTTGCAAATGGTGTTGCTGTGTATCCAATATATACTTTTTGGTTGAATAGATTTAAAATTTGTCTAATGAACCCGTTTATAGCAGAAGGGTCATGTTCTTCATCGCCATCTATAAGCGGTTTTGTGTCAGGCGAAGCTTGGTCAGCTTCATCATCTATTAATAGTAAAGGGAGATTATTTAAAAAAACTCTGTTATTATATCGTAAAATATATTCATCTCCTAAAATGTCAAGACTCTCTCTGAAATATCTAATGAGATTACTTAGAACAGATTTATTTTTCTTCACAATAAAAAGCATAGGTCTGTCAGAACTTGGTTGAATACCACCAACCTGTTGAGCAAATGCCCTTGAAAAATCTCCTCCATCATCCTGTGTTGTAAAAGTATCCACATTTATATAGCTTTCATTTACAAGTTGAGTAACACCAATTTTTTTAACTTGTGCTTGGTCACTTGTGTCCCTTCCTATTACTTCCTCATCAATTCTCATTTGTGTTTGGCTTCTTAGATTTTTATGCATTCCACTCAAAACAATAATTACTTTGTAACCACTGTCTATAGCTTTGTTGATAACACCTGTGAAGTTTTCTGTTTTACCTGATTGCACATATCCAACTACCAATCCCCTTCGGTCAAAAGTTCTGTTTCTTACAGTTGGGTCTTCAATTCTCTCAAGGATATCATCAGTTACATCGTCAAGTTCATTTACTATATCAGCTGTTCTATTCTTAATATTCAGTAGATATTTTTTATATCGATTCCAGAATCGAAAGTTGATTGATTCGGTTGAAACTTTTTCTCTATACCATGGAATATGATTGCGATTATCAGTAAGAGTATCATACCCTCCTGCTTCAACTCCTTGATTCATGTTTACTTCATATTGTAATTCAGAAATCAAAAGGTCTTTTATTGCTTCTTTAGAATTGAAATTAATTGTTGGGTGAAAAATATTTATAAAATCAATTGGTTCTAAAACAGTATTCACAGCTCTTTCCATTGCCTCTTGATATTGCATGAGGTCTTTGAATAACTCGTAATTGTCTTTGACAATACTTTTGATAAAATTGTAAGGCCGTTTCATTTTAATTTATGTTTAAATGTTGAAAGCATTCAAGGTGCTTAACTTTTTCAATTGCATCTTTCTCTGAAACACCTGCATCAATAAGTGCTTCAATTGTGTTCTTGTATATTGTTTTCAGTTCTCCTTTTGAACCTTCAAAAAAATCTTTCATTATCATTGTGGGGTCTGAAAAATCTGAAACGATAAAATTGATTGGTAAAGATTCTCCGATTAGTTTGATATAGTCGTTAAATATGTAAGCATCATTTTCAAGATACTCAGATATCAACTGGTAAATTGGATGCTCATTATTTATTTCGTAAAATCTTTTTCCTTTTTTTTGCTTGGCTTTCCAGAGATACACAATTTCTTTTTTCTCTCCCTTTCGTTTTATGTATGCTCCTCTGTGTGTGTAAACTTTTATTGCTTTATCAATTGAAGTAAAGCAAATTGTTTTGATTCGCTTACGAATTACATCAGGAATTTTTGCAGATGCTTTCTTTACATCAATTTGCCATTCGGTATCAAGTGTATTTGGTATATCAATTCTTATTCTGCAAAGCCGCTGACTTTCTTTTTTTCTGAAATCAAGGTCAAGCCAAGTTCCATCCGCAATCAATCGTTTATTACGATACAAATAAATTCCTTGGTGTTCTGTCCAACCTTTTGTTATTTCAAGATTGATTCTTTCTTCTCCAGAAAGCTTTGATTCATGTGGAAGAATGAAAGGTTGTATTTCTATGTGTTGCCGATTTATTGAAAGTTGTTCTTCTGGCAATTCAGTTGAAGGAAATTCCAGTGAAACATTAAATGGATTGATTTGTTCTAACTTATCTTCAAGAACTGAAATTGATACAGAATCATCTTCAATGAATCTGTGAAAAATCAGACCTAAATGTTTGCGAACATTTTCAAATTTTCTGTAAAAATGTTCCTTGTCTGATTTTACTTCCCCTGATTCAACTAACCTATCCAACTTCTCCCAGAGAACAATTGTGCCAGAACCTTCATCTGAAAATTCACCAAGATTTTTTTCTGAATTTGTATCAGCACAACTGCGAAGCAATATCCAATCCTTTTTTGTTGCAACAAAATCTAAATCCCAACACTTTACAAACTCCTTTCCCGGTTTGGTTCTTGTTTTTACTGTCAATCTTCTGCATTGTGAAAATGAAGCTGTCTTTAATCCCAAACCAAATCTTCCTAAATCATTTTCGTGTCTATCATTGAGTGGATTAAAACTTCCAAATTTCATTGCGTTAAGCAATTCTTTTTCATTCATTCCTTTTCCATTGTCTTCAACTCTCACGAATGATGAATAGCGATCAATGCCATAAGAAATTTTTATTTCAGATGCGTTTGCTGTAATGCTGTTATCAATTAAATCAGAAATTGCAGTTTCAACAGTGTAGCCAAATGATCTAGCCGACTGAAGTAAACTTTCAGGTTCTGGTCTTACAATTTCAAATTGTTGTTTTTGTTTTGACATTCCGATTTACTTTTTCTTGATAATTTTTTTCAAATCGGTTGCTTCAATCAAACCATAATTTTTATCCAATGCTTTATGACAATTGCTGCAAACAATTATGAAATCATAAAAACCAACAATTTCAAGTTCAGGTTCACTTTTCAATTCTTTGTTATAGTGAATTTCCATTAGGTCATTTCCTAACTCCCCATAAAATAAAACTGAATCAAAACCACACACTTCACACTTCAATGATTTTGAATGAAAAAGTACTTCCTTTTTCTTCAACTTAATTGCTAGCGGGTCCATTTCTCTGATCTTGTGGATTTGAAAAATAAATTCTGATTTGTAATTTACTTTTGATTCTGATTCAGTTAATATCTTTATTGAATTTGGTTTAAGATATAACTGGCGAATTAAGTCTGCTTCCTTTTTTAGTGTGTTGATGTGTTTATGAAACTCATTCCAAATTTCTTTGTCATGTTTTGCGCCTGCTCCCATGCCTTTGCCTGTGAAGTTCTGGTCAAATTTTTTAAAGTTTGCCAGCTTCAATGCAACACTGCTTACACTTCTAAATTTTGCTTTGTCTGGAATTTCCTTTATAAGATTTAATTCTCGCAACGATTTACTTAGTTCAATTATTTTCGGATTAGTTCCGTGCATTTGTCCGTAATCAAGATTGAAATACAAGTCAAGTGCTAGAATTAATTCTTCTCTTCTCCAGGAAGGGTTTTTTAATGACTTCTTACTAAACAAATCATTACTCATTTCTTTTTTGTCCAGCTTTGTTTTTTCAGTATTAGAAATCATACTGTATATTTCTTTCCAAATCTCTTCTCTTCTTGTTGAACTGTATTTATTTAAAACACTTTTTGCAATTGTTGGTAATTTGATTGGATTTCTGTTTAAATCTCTCCAACCTTTACGACTTGAATTATCAATATGCCCGTCATAAGTATCTCTGCAATTTTTCAAACTGTTTTCAAATGTTTTAATTGTTTTTCCATCGTTGAATCTTTTATAAAATACTTTGTATGCATCTTTCCATTTATAAGTGTTCAACTCTTTAGGTGGAGTTGTTTTTTTCCCTGGAAGAGTTTCTCCAAACTTGGAAAGATATAAAGCAACTAGCCAAAATTTTTTAGAAAGAGTTTTCATTTACATGTTTTGAATTTTCAAGTGCACAAAAAGATAATTGAGTAAAGCATATCCTGTGTTTACACTTAATGCGTTACCAGCTTGTTTGTATAGTTGGTGTTCACTCACTCCTGCAGCGATTGCTTTGTGATAAAATGATTTGCTGAAACCTTGTAACAGTAAAGCTTCTTTTGGAGTCAATCTTCTTACAGGTTTTTTTAAAAGAATTTCTTTCGTGGTTTCTTTATGCGATATTCCTTTCTTAATAAAATCATCAGAATAATAATTATCCTGACAAGCTCTATGCATTTTTACCATTGTAGCGGTAAGTGTTCTTGCAAGATATAGATCAATTTGTGATTTGCTCCAAAAGTTTTTAGTGCCACCTTCAAGAATAGTGTGTTTAATTTTTTCTGATAGGTAGTATTTATTGTCAACTTCTTTTTCCAAAATATCCAAAACATTTTTGTATGTTGAGAGAGAATGGTTTTTAATTTTTTTGAAGTTTTCAATTATTTCTGCTTCTGTTAGATCTATATCAAGTGGCTTTTTACAACACACAAAAAATATTCTTGATCTCTTCTGAGGTAAACCAAAATGTTGTGAATCAAGAATAACATAGTTGGTATATCTGTATTTATGGTTCCTGAAAAAGTCTAGAATCTCAATCAGTGTTCTCCCATTGTCGTGTCGAATAATATTTCTTACATTTTCTAAAATAACAAACTCTGGCTTTTTAATTTTTAGGAGTTTGTCTATGCTGAAAAGTATTTTTCCCCTTTCGTCTTCAAGCCCTAATTTTTTTCCAAGTAAACTAAATGATTGGCAGGGGAAACCACCCAGTAGTAAATTAAAATCTTGCAATTGTTTCAATTGCTTTTTATTCTTTACAAATTGAGTAATATCTTGCATTCTTATTTCACCATTAAGATTGTAGTTGTTGCTATAGGTAGAAATTGCATAAGTGTCAATTTCAGAAAAACCAATGCATTTAAATTTTACATTTGTGTCTTGTGAAATATGATCGGCTGAGTTTCTGAAGCCTCCAATACCTGAAAATAATTCTACATAATTCATTCGTAATATTTTTTTATTTCTGTAGCAATTATTTGAGCTAATTTTACAGGAACTGCATTACCTATTTGTTTATACCAGTCATTTAATGTACCTCTAAAAATATAATCATCAGGAAAAGTTTGAATTCTGGCTGCTTCTCGTGGACTTAGTCCTCTAGCTTGATTCGGATGAATATACATATGACAATCGTATCTCATATGTGATGTGATTGTTTTAGAAACTTCATTTCTTTTTAGTTTGTAATATTTATCTTTGAAAATATGGTTGCGGCTTTTATAATTGTTTAAATGTTGAATACTTTCATGTAATGAATTTTCACCTTCAGGTAAAGATCGAAATATTTCCAAATCATTTTCATTATTATATCTGGATTTATGATTAGATAGATATGTAATAACTCTATTCTGATTAATTTCCTTCGTGAATTGGTTTTGTTGCAAATTTTTTTTACAAATACTATAACCATTAATATCACTTTCAAATGCAGTATTACGTTTGTATGGATTCGTCTTTATACTTGGAAGATCGAACAAAGCATCATCAAGTTTGTATTTGTTCGTTTTACTTTTTACTTGATTAATATTCTCTTTTATCTGATTTAGAAACATAAAATCTTTGCCTCCAATTAAAAAATATCTTTTTCTTTTTTGAGGAACATTAAAGTACTGCGCATCTAATACAAGAGAAGTTAATGTATATTCATTACCTGTTTTATTGCAAATGTCTTCTTCAATTTGTTTTTCAACTTTAATCATTCCTTTTACATTTTCCATCACAAAAAAATCTGGTTTTACTAACTCTAATATGTTAACAAAATGTTTGTAAAGAATATTTCTTTCATCCTCAACAAAAAATTTATTTAATGAATTTTCTGTTAATTTATGTTTCCATCGATTAGCATTAGAAAATCCCTGACATGGAGGACCGCCTATTATAATTTTGATATCATTTAAAATAGATTTATACTTTGAGAAATTATCTATAAAAATTTTTATATCTCCATTATAATAATGTTCTAAAGATAGATTGTGATTAAAATAATATGTCTCTAATGCACTAGTGTAGTTATCATTAACAAAAACCGGTTGAAATCCCGAATTAATAAATCCTTGACTAAATCCACCAGCACCGCTGAAAAAATCAGCAAATTTATAATTTGATTTAGGAACATCTTTTGATTCAGGTAAGTATTTTTTTAATAAAGGATGGTTTATTCCATTATTATTCCGAATTGTACAATAAAGATTATTAAGAAGGCTATATAATTCTTCTCCAAGTAAATTGAGATATACTTTTGGAATATTAGATTGTTTTGTGTTTATAACATTTATACTTTCTATTGATAATATAGAAATAATTTCATCTGCAAGATATTGACATTTTTTCTTGAAATTAACTCGATAATTTTTATAATAGAATTCAATCATTTAGTTTAATCCTAACAATAAGATTTTCCAATTCAATTTTATTACTTGTTTTACATTCCCAAAAAACAATCACTTTCCATCCAGAATTTTTAATGAACATTGAATTTTTTTTATCATTAAATATATTTTTTTTTATTTTGTTTATCCAAAACACTGTTCTTGTTTTAGGAATTACAAAATATTTACAGTCTTTATGCCCATGCCAGAAACACCCGTTCACAAAAACAACTGTTTTATATTTTGGTAAAACAATATCCGGTTTTCCCGGAAGCTTTTTATCATGAAGCCTGTATCGGAATCCGTTAGCAAAAAGAAATTTTCTGACAAGCATTTCCGGTTTGGTGTCCTTGCTTTTTATCCGGCTCATGTTATAACTCCGGGTTATTTTGTCATGGACATCTGGCATATTTAGAAAATTATTATATTTAAAAACAGACGAGAAATTTAATCGTTAAATTCCTTATCAACCTTACCCTGAAAAAAAAAGTGTTTTAAAATATTAACTATTGAAAGTATAAATATCTTTCAAAAATGACCCATTTTATATTTAAACTTTTTTATCCTGAAATGCTACTATGAAAAGTTAAAAAACATTTCTGTTGTAAAATTTTTATAAAAGTAATTAAACTTTTTAATTTTAAAAATTCTACTATTTAGCTTATAATCTTACTATCATTTTTTCCAACCTTTGAACAAAGTAATCTTTTTCCGGGATTATGTCTTTAAATAAATCTAATATTTCTTTCCAGGTAATAACTATACAATCCTCTACATCATACTTATACGGCAATATTAAAAAATGAATTTTTGTTTCATATATCTGATTTGCAACAGATTCAACAATATCGATCACATATTTTTGGTCCATAATCTGTTTGTGAAGTTTGTATTCAGAACATTTCATAAATACCTTACATTCAAACAGATACAATGAATTATTGGTTAAGATTAAAAGATCCGGCTTGGATTGTATTGAGTTTTTATATTGAAAAGCTGTCGTTGGAATATCAATTTTATAAAAAGGCAAATCCCTTTCAAGAAACACTTCAGATAAAATTTGAATATTTGATAAATCTTTTTCAGCTATAAGACCAGGATAACCATTATTCTTAAAATGCTCTTCAAAGATTTTCAATCCCTGAAAATCATTATAAGCAAATAAATACGGAAGGATTGTTGCAGAATAATAACGTTCTTCCCTGGTAATATCATCAAAACGAATCAATCTTATTTTTTCTCCCATCTTGCAGGAGATTCTTCAGCCGGAGAAATTTGTTTAATTTTTCCAGTTTCAACAGAAAATCTTTTAATTGCTTTACCAATTACAGATCGCCAGTTTCTTTCCGAATTACTTTTAAGAATTTTAACGGTTTCAGGAAATAAAGTTTCCAATTCTTTTACAACTCTAAATGTTGTAAAATGAGTGGCTTGAATTGAATCAATACATTTCTGTATTTGGTCATTTGTAATTACATTATGCTGAGCCATAATTTATATTTTTTAATTTTTTTTGAAATAAAAAGGAATTAGTTGGAAGTGATCAATTACACTTTCTTACATATTCATCTTCTGTTTAAATATTTTTACAAAATAGTTTTTTCACAATTCAATATCAAACAAGTTATATCCGGACAACCCATATTCTAAAAAGAAAAACCAAAAAAATTCCAAATTTTTCGACTAAATCCCGTTAAAGAATTATTCTGGTGAATGTTAATATATTGCAATTTAAATTTAATAATTTTACATCATTATTGAGAATGATATTATCGGAAAAGAATTAACTAACCAATAACACATGTCAAAATCTTCAA
>CALMST010000115.1 GCA_937872315.1 uncultured Ignavibacteria bacterium
AGATCTGACCATTACCCGGAGCATAAACTGAAGTCGGTACTACTGGTGGTGAATTTGGTACCTGGAAATTATTGTCAAAAATTCTCTGTGCAAGAATATCGGTGCTTCTTAGAGAAGTAATACTTGCTAGATTACTTGTTCCTCTTGCGATAACCTGAGCAACAACAATTATTTGAGTATCACCCGGATTCATTGTAAAAGGTCCGGTGCTTTGAATAAATCTAACGTCATTCTGCTGTGACATCAGCCATCCTGAATTAGTTACAGGATCACCTGTGTAACATGCTGTAACAGTATCTCCGGAATTAGGGTCTACCCAGGATTCTCCGGTTTTCCATTTTCCTTCCAAGACTCTGTATGTTTCAGTAGGGTCCTGAGGATCAGCAGGAGGAGGAGATCCGTTATTATAAAAATTGAATACACTGAGACCTATATCTTTGAAATTAGGTTTAACGATAAGATTATTACTTCCGGGAGGACTGTAATAAGAGACTGTATCACCCGGAGAAGCTACCAAAGCTCCTCTGAAGAAGTCAAATCCTACTGCAGGTGGCGCAGCACCATAAACACCGTCATTATTAGTGGCGTTATATGTATAACCTAAATTCAGATCAAGATCTACGCCAACTTTATCATCCGTAGCAGTTCCAAGATCATCATCTGACCATTGAGCAAGGTATGTATTAGTCCATACATTTGTACTTCTGTTTATAATTCTGTATTCCTGGAATACAATATTTCCAAGAGGTCCATTCACATTATAAGCCCAGTTTGTCTGAAGCACCTGTGCCTGTAGTGAAGCTAAACTTGCATTATTTGATCCGTGCGGATAATCGACATATGAATAAAACTGTGTCTGTGATCCCAGGAATAATGGGTTTCCCAGGGAATCAGTATAAGCACCCTGATTTACCGGCCAGTTTAAATAATCTGAAGAAGTAGTATTTCCTTCATAAATATTATAAATTTTGTAAGCCGGATCATTACTTCCTTCAGCCTGACCGCTGTTACTCCAGTATCCTGGTGAGTAGTCATAAGAATATTCCGCTACTGCAATTAAAGTGTCGTTTCCGACAACACATCCAAGCCAGAGTCCGGAAGCGTATCTTGCTGTCTTTCCTGAACCTTTTGGCCATTCAAATCCGGCATTACCCGTTGATGGGTCCCTGTTAAAAGAACCATTTGTCCTGAACCAAGTATTTATCTGATTTGCATTAAGCTGAGCAGATGTCACCGCAAAAACCTGGTTAGGATTTGTGTTCCTGTTATCTACATTGTTATTATTTCCGGGTTGGTCATTTGGTTTAAACCCATAGAATATTACAAGTATCACAGGAATAATAAAAATTAATATTTTTTTAACCATTGTTTATCCCTCTTAAATTTTTTTTAAAATACCGGGTAAATATTATAAATAATTACCCGGTTATTATATATTAAATTAGAAACTTAACTGTGCTCCGAACCTTATTTGTTGAGGAGGTCCAAAGTTATTCACATTATTTGATCTTAAATTATATAAATATTCATATTCTGCAGATGTTGTTCCGTTTGCAGGATTTTGATATGAAGATGCAACATTTTGTCCCTGCTGAGTATTAAGATACCCGGTAGAGCTTGGTGAACCGCTGCTTTCCCATACTGAGTTAACTAACTCTGAGTTCAGCAAATTGATAATATAAACATATACATTTAAATTCATTTGACTGAAAGAAAATGTTTTATCAACTCTCATATCAATCTGATTATTCCATGGTGTGTATACACCGTTAATTGATGATTCTAAAGGTGCTCCGGCTCCTGTTGATGAAAATGGATCAGAAGATGGGTTTTTCAGAGTATAAGGTCTTCCGCTGTTATATGAATACTGGAAGTTTATACCTGCTTGTGATAATACATCACCCCAGAATCCTTTTGGAACATCTGTTTTTCCAAATCTGTAATCAACGTTTATAAGACCTGTATGTCTTTGGTCATAATTTAATGGAGATGTTAGTTTTGGTTGCCTTGTTCCTAACCATGCTGCAGTTGCAGCTGCGTCCGGATTGGATCCTGTACCGGAAGCATAGGCTAGACCATATGACATGTTGAAAGCAAGTCTGTTGGTTCTTCTTAAATCAATAGAAACGTCAAATCCTCTAAGTGTTCCATAATCAAGATTTTCATACACCTGAAGCTGATTAGGTAACTGAGGATATTTTTGAATTCCTATAAGATCATAAGTGTCTTTGTAATATGCTGTTAAACCTACTGATAATGCATTTCCAACCTGTTGCTTAACTCCAATTTCATAAGCTGTTGTTCTTTCCGGTTGAAGATTTGGATTTCCGAAAGATCCGGCGAATCCAGAAGTATTAACCCAGTAAGCAAGATTGTCTCTTCCGATATATAAATTCTCAAGTACAGGCATTTGAATAAATTGTCCGAACTGAGCATGGAAGATCGTATTGTTTGTTACAGGGAATGAAAATCCGATTCTCGGACTGACAGCTGAAGTAGCAGGTACATCGTCCGTAAAATCAGCATCATCCAGAGAATTTGGATCACCATATTTTGTGATGTTTGTAATATCTCTGATTCCCCATGTGTTAGCATTTAAATAGTCCCATCTTAAACCTACATTCAATGTGAAATCTTTGAATTCAAGTTTGTCCTGTAAATAAATAGCTGCCACGATTGGATGTTTTGCACCGTTTACACCGTCATCAACTTCTTGAGTATAATCGAAATTATATCCGTAGTAATTAGCAAGCAGGATATTATTGTAAATTGCCTGTAATGAATCCTGATTGGTTACATTCTGATAATTGATAGCTCTTAATGGATTGTTCTGGTAATATCTGATAGTGTTATATCTGTAACTTCCTCCGAATTTGATCTCGTTCTCTTTGTACTGAGTTGTTAAGTTTAAAGAACCTTCCCAGTATGAAGTATTCGAGTGTTCGAAGAAATTTTGTACTCTTCCGTAAAGCGCAAACTGATTATAAGCATCAAAGCTAATGTTAGTTCCGTTATTCCTTGAACCGTATTCTACAAACCTGTCCTGGAAGAACGGATTTTGCTGTGTGTTCTCTACATCAAAATAATTGAACTGAACTTCATAGAAAGTCTTCGGACTTAATACCTGATTGATCTTTGCATAATATTGTCTGTTATTGGTAATAAGATCAGGATTATTTTGATAATTATACAACATATAAGATCCGATGTATTGTCTTGCATCCACATCGGAATTGTTTACACCCATTTTTAACTGAATTGGTGTATTTTTATTAAGTTCGGAAAAATCGAAATTCATTTTCACATTATATGCCCATGATCCCGAACTGGCACCCGGTAATACATTATTATATAAACCCAGTTGGTCTACATTCCATGCAGGATTCTGAACTAAATTCCAGTTCCTTTCATAACCACCATAAAAATTAATAAATCGTGATAGCTTTTTTGTCGGAATTAATGGTCCCCCAAATGACAGGTTATATACATTATATCCCTGTGAATAATCCTGGGCTAAAAATCCGTCAGTGATACCTTCTATAGAACCGCTGTATCTGTCTGTACCGGATTTAGTAGTAACATTAATGATACCGCTAAGTACGTTTCCGTATTCTGCACTGAATCCACCTGTTAATACTGCTAATTCTTCAAGTGTGTTAGTACTTACCAATGCAGTAGAAGTTCCGTCAAGAGGATTTGTTGTTAAAACTCCATCCACAATAACGGCTGTTTCACTTACTCTACCACCTCTGATATTTATGCTTGTACCTTTTTCGTCCTGTACAACACCGGCAGTAGTGGAAGCAAGATTCTGTATTCCTCTTATCCCTGAATTATCAATAAATTCTTTATTGATAATCTGACCGCTCTGGTCAGGTGAAATTGCACTTCTTTTTCCTACAATTTCAATTTCATCAGTAGATATTTCACTTCCGGCGACTCTTAAAGCAAAGTCCGCTCTTGATGTTAAATCAGCCGAAACCTTTAGATCTGTTACTGTCTGAGGGTCGTATCCAATGTAGGTTGCCTGAACGTTATAGGTTCCAACATCTACATTTAAGATTGTATACTCACCGGATTCATCTGTTATAGCTCCAAGAGTAGTATTTGCTACTTTGATAACAGCTCCTATTAAAGGAGATTTATCTTTGGCGTCAATAACCTTACCGGTGATCTTCCCGGTTGTTCCCTGCTTATCCAAAGCGAATGAATTGCTGAAAATAAAACTAAGAACAATCAATAGGGAAAGCATAAATTTTAATGTCGTGGTCATTTTTTTCCCCCTTTTAGAAAAAATTAAGTTAGTAATTTTTTTTGTCATAGTCTTTCTTATTTTAAAAAAACCCTCACAAAAATACAATTTCTTGTTTTTTATGAGGGTCGGAATTATTTTAATGTAATAAACAATTTTTATTTAATCAACATCATTTTTTTTGTGTCTGTGAAATTACCTGTACTTAAGGTATAATAATAAATACCACTTGATAAGTTGCTTCCGTTGAATGAAACTTCTTTTGTACCTGGTGATACAAACTCATTATTTATAAGAGTTGCAACTTTTTGTCCTTTTATGTTATAAACTTCTAATGATACGTTTGATGCTTTTTGAATATCAAATCTGATAGAAGTAGATGGATTAAACGGATTTGGATAATTTTGCTGTAATGAATAGTCAGTTGGTACTGTGCTTGAAATCTCATTGATACCAGTTAAAGGAACCAAAACTTTCATTGAAGTAAAATCTGCTGGTCCTGGAGGCTCATTTGGTGCAAAAGCTCCGGCATAGTTTTTAGTTTCTACAACTAACTGAACTTCACATCCGTCACCAACAACTGAATTAGTTCTTGAAATACTTACATATCTGTAATCCATTAAAGGTGAAGCAGGTGTGATTCTTTCCGGTGTAGTCCATGTTGCTCCGTTATCGTATGAAGTAGAGAAATATATTGCATAATATGTATTTGAATCAGCAGCTATTTCAGCTGTTGCTACATTCATTGCGATAAACAATATATTATTGTTTGAACTTCCGTTAACTTTTCCAATTGCTGGTCTGCAGATTGGTGTCATTACACCATTTTCCACACCATTGTTTGGATAAAATGTAACGTTATTTTCATTTGCTACTACTACAGGAATTCCACTGTTGACAGTAGGATTCCAGCAATAAATTGAACTTGGTAAAGTTGGGAAAAATCCTGTTTCTGTTATATAGTCAACTTCAAATGTTACGCAAGGAGTGTTTCCAAGATATACCATGCTTAAACCTCTGAATGCACCAAGTGTATCAACAGCTGGATTTGCATCATAGATCTTTATTGGAGTGGACCATGTAAGACCACCGTCCATTGACTCTCTGTATTCCACATCCCCAAGATTAACTGCGCCCTGAGAAATAAATGCGTTTCCGATTCTTCCGTCTTCACCTCTTGCAAGACAATACTGCTCTGCATTATCTGATAAATAAGGATTCCATGTGCTGAATGTTCCCGGAGGAGCTAAATCAGATTGAGTGATAGTTGCAACTTCACCGTCTGTTGCATTTTGTGAAGAAGTTATAACCCATTTAATTGTGTTTGAAATACTTTGTGTTGCTACGATTCTTCCCCAGATGAGAGAATTTGCTCCTGATGCACCCGGATCAAATCTGCTCCATGAACCAAATCCCGGACCAAGGTCTGTGAAAACCTGACTTCTTGTTGTAACACCACCTGCACTTGTGTGCATTGTAACGATTGCAGACCCGTCTGATAAACCATCAATTGACGGAAAACCTGAAGCTGCAACATCAATGCTTCCAAAATTTGTCCAGGTAACACCTCTGTCAGTACTCAATACATAATTAACAACTCTTGTTCCGCCGAATACCGGTAAAACCATTACTGCAGAATGAACATAATCAGCATTATTTGGATCCTGCCATACTTCATTAGTTGTACTGTTTGATTGTAAATCATAATATGAACTCAGACCAAAAGTGGAATATGTAACTTGTAATCCACCGGCAGTTGTCATTGGTTGTAAATTGTTATCTGTATTATTCACTTTTACAGATTTATTCAAATTTCGTGTACCGATTTCCGATCCATCTAATACTGTATTTTTTACAACTTTTCTATCCTGTGAAAATGATGTTCCTGCAGAAAAGATTGTCAAAATAAGTAAAAGTGAAAATGTTGTAAATTTTGTTAACATGTTTTTTCTCCTTAGTTTATTTTATTGAATTAATGATTTTATTTATTAGAGGGTCGTAAAAATTTTAATAAATATACTACTAATGCTGTAACTTGTCAATATATTATTTCGTATTAAGAAACCTTAAAATTAATGTAAATTCCAATACTTACTTTTGCATTGATAATTTTAAATTTTTTATGTGACCAAAAATATTTTCAGAAATTTTCCTCCTGCTCTGCATCGTTTTACCTGCAATATGGTTAGTAAGTATCACATTGTCAAGTCCCGTCAGGTCCTTATTTACAAAGGGTTCATTATTAAAAACATCCAGCGCCGCAAATTTTATTTTTTTATTTCTCAGCAAATTTATAAGATGTAATTCATCAACTACATCTCCCCTTGAAGTGTTTACAAATAATGAATTCTCATTTAATAAATTTAATTTTTCTTTTGAAATAAATTTATAATTTTTTTTTGATAACGGAATATGAACAGTTACTATGTCACAGCTTCTTAAAATAAAATTTAAACTTTTGAATTCTGTTTTTTTATGAATGTACCGGACGTTCTTATCAGTATCATTTGCATAGATCTTCATTCCAAATGCTTCGGATAACTTCCCGACATAGCTTCCCACTTTACCGAATCCTATTATTCCGATCTTCTTACCCTTTAACTCGCTTCTTTCAAAATCGTAAAAATTGAATTTTCCTTTTCTTACCAAATTATCCGAAAACAAAATTTTCTTTTCTGCTGCAATTATCAGACCCAGAGTATGCTCTGCCGCTGATATATTATTTGAATCTTCTGCATTTAGAATTAATATTTTTTTCTTTTTTGCATATTCCGTATCTATGTGATCCGTTCCTTTAGAGCATGTGGCTATGACCTTGAAATTTGTATCCCGGATAAATTCCTTGTCTATTTTTCTGATGCTCCTGATCACAAGAATATCAAATGAACTGTATTTACTTATTATTTCAGAATTGGAAATGCCGAATTTTATTTCGGCATTAAATTTATTTCCGGGAAGTTGCTTAAGACCTGCCTTGTCTATTTCATCAGCTATTAAAATTTTAAGTTTTGCCATAGGTCAATAGATTAATAACTTGTTAAAACAGATTCAGGATAAATTGAAGATCCTTAATTATCGAGATGCTCTTCGATGAGTTTTAAAATTTCATATTTTCCTTCTCCCGTTACTATTGAAAAAGGAATATAATCAATGCACAGATCTTCATTGTTTACAATTTTTGAAGCTCTGTAAATTTGTTTCTGCATTTTGTTTGAGGAGATCTTATCAGATTTTGTAAGAACTACTGCAAACGGAATTTCATAATATTCAAGCCAGCTTACCATTAGTTCATCCAGATAAGTGGGTTCATGTCTGGAATCGATCATTACAAATACAAGTTTTACATTTGACCTTTCACTGATATAATCTTCCACTAATTTTCTCCAGCCCGCCCTTATCTGTTCTGGTACTTTTGCATAACCGTATCCCGGAAGATCCACAAGATAAAATTTTTCATTTATCAGGAAATAATTAAGCTGTCTTGTCTTGCCGGGCACAGATCCTATCTTAGCCATTTTCTTTTTATTGCATATCACGTTGATCAATGAAGACTTACCTACATTGGATCTGCCTACAAATACAAACTCAGATAATACAGAATTAGGTAATGCCCTCAGATCATAAATACTTTTAATGAATTCTGCTGATAATATTTTCATTTTACCTCCTGATTTTTTTAAACGAAAAATCCTTAACTAATATATTATTTTTTATAAAAAAATTTTTTATTTCGTTAAGGATTTTAAAACTTGGAAGAAATTAACTTTCTTCAGATTTCTTTTTAGTGGTTTTTTTTGTCTTCGGCTTTTTTTCTTCTTTAGATTCAGCTCCGGCTTTCTTCTCTTTTGCTTTGCCTTCTTTTAACTTGCCTTCTTTCTTAGGAGCTTTCTTCTCGGAAGTTTTCTTAGCCTCTGCTGTTCCTTTATCATCTGCATCCTTAACCGGTTCTTCTTTTGCTTTTATAAAATTATAATCTACGAATTCTATAATAGCAGTCCTTGCTCCGTCGCCGTATCTGTTTCCGGTTTTAAGAACCCTTGTATAACCTCCGGGTCTGTCGCCGACTTTTAATCCTATCTCATCAAACAAAATAGTCAAAGCTTCCTTGTTATTAAGGAATTTTCTTGCTTCTCTTCTCAGATGAACGTTTTTTTCCGGAGCAGTGTCCATGTACTTAAGAGCTTTTTTGGCTTTAGAAACAAGCGGCTCGATCACCGTTCTTAATTCCTTTGCCTTTGCTTCGGTTGTTCTGATTCTTTTATTTAATATTAAAGCTATCGATAAATTTGACAATAGAGCGCTTCTGTGACTCGCTGTCCTTTTTAATTTTCTGCCTTTTTTTCTGTGTACCATGAGATTCTAAATGTTCTTTTATGAAATTTTTTTATATAACAGGTTCTTCTTTTAAATATTTATCTACATCCATTCCGAAAGTTAATCCGAAATTTTCAATCAATTCACCTAACTCTGCAAGTGATTTTCTTCCGAAATTTCTGTAATGTAGCATCTCACCTTCGTTCTTGCCCACAAGATCGGCAATAGTCTTGATGTTTGCAGATCTTAAACAATTCTGTGATCTGACTGACAGATCAAGCTCATCGACAGGCATAATAAGAATTTTTCTGATCATTTCATGCTCTTCATCTTTTTCCGTTTTTACCGGATCTTCAACTTTTTCGATCTGCTTCGGATTCAGATTAAGGAATAACTGAACATGCTCCTGCAGCAAAGTAGAAGCATACACTAAAGCATCTTCCGGATTAATTGATCCGTCGGTTGTTATCTCAAGTATTAGCTTTTCGTAATCGGTTCTTTTTCCGACTCTTGTATTTTCCGTAATGTAATTCGCAACTCTTACCGGTGAGAATATGGAATCCATAGGAATAAACTCCAAAGGCAGATTTGCCTGTTTGTTATCCTCGGAAGGAACGTACCCTACACCTGTACCCATTCTTAATTCAATGTTAAGATTTGCATCTTTATTTAACGTGGCAATATATTTTTCAGGATTTAAAATCTCAAAATCAGATGTGTGATCCTGAAGATCCTTAGCAGTAAATTTATGAGGTCCTTTTAAGTTAAATTCTATCTTCTGGGATTTTCCAGTTAGGTCTTTAAATCTAACTTCTTTAAGATTAAGAATTATTTCTGAAAGATCTTCTACAACTCCTTTTAATGTCGTGAACTCATGCGGCGCATCGTTTATTCTTATTGCAATTATAGCGCTTCCCGGAAGAGATGAGATCAGAATCCTTCTCATGGAATTTCCCAGGGTCACTCCATAACCTCTCTCCAAAGGCTGAACTATAAATCTACCGAATGTATCTGTGTAAGAAGATTCCTCTTTTACAATTGATTCCGGCATTTGAAAATTATTTATCTTCATCATATTATTCTTGTCTGTTTTTATTTTATTTTAAAACTATTTTGAATACAACTCAACTATGAGCTGCTCATTTGCAACAAAAGGAACTTCAGCCCTGTCCGGCTCTTTCATAAATATTCCCTTCATATTTGCCTTGTCCAGTGAAAGCCATGTTACCATCATGTTATCTTTGATCCTTTTCATCGAATCATGAATAAGTTCAAGTTTCTTACTCTTATCTCTTACCTGTATTGAATCTCCTGATTTTAAAAGATAGGAAGGAATATTTACCATTTTACCGTTAATTGTAAAATGTTTATGTATTATAAGTTGCCTTGCAGCTTTTCTTGAAGGCGCTAATCCAAGTCTGTAAACTGTATTGTCAAATCTTCTTTCAAGAAGCTTTACAAGATTGTCCCCTGTTACACCGGTCTTTCTTGATGCTTCCTCAAAATATCTCCTGAACTGATTCTCAAGTACTCCATAGGTTTTTCTTACTTTCTGCTTTTCCCTTAACTGGATCGCATAGTCTGAGATCCTTGATCTTCTTGATAGTCCGTGCTGTCCGGGAGGATAATTTCTGCTTTCAATCGGACATTTGTCTGAGAAACATTTTGTACCCTTAAGGAACAATTTCATTCTTTCTCTTCGACATAACTTACAACTTGGTCCTGTATATCTTGCCATTTATTTTTTTTTTGATCTTTTAAAATTCTGTTTTATTATTATTGTCTTCTTTTCTTCGGAGGTCTGCAACCGTTATGAGGCAAAGGTGTAATGTCCTTTATGGAAGTTATTTCCAGCCCTGCGGTATTGAGAGATCTTATTGCTGCATCTCTTCCTGATCCGACTCCTTTGATAAGCACTTCGACCTTTTTCATTCCTACATCCATAGCAGATTTTGCTGCTGACTCAGCAGTCAGCTGTGCGGCAAAAGGGGTATTCTTTTTTGAACCCTTGAATCCCATTTTACCGGAAGATGCCCATGCCACCGTATTTCCGCTTAGATCTGTCAGGGTTACGATCACATTGTTGAATGTAGCTTTTACATGCGCTACACCGTTTGCATCAACCTGAGCTTTCTTCTTTGTCTTTTTAAAATTCTTTGCCAATTTTAACTCTGTTTATTTAATATAATATTTTAATACAAATTATTATTCTGAAACTGAAAAAGGAGTTTATTTCTTAGCTGCTACTTTTTTCTTACCTGCGACAGTCTTTTTCTTTCCTTTTCTTGTTCTGGCGTTTGTCTTGGTTCTCTGACCTCTGACAGGTAATCCTCTTCTGTGTCTCTTTCCTCTGAGAGTACCGGTATCCATCAATCTCTTTATGTTCATCGCTATCTCAGATTTCAGAGCGCCTTCAACTTTTATCTCATTTGTTATTCCGGCTCTGATCTGATTGACTTCATCATCGGTCAGCTGGGATACTTTCTTATCCTCACTGATCCCCGCCTCTGACAATATTTTTTTTGCTGTAGAAAGTCCTATCCCAAATATGGATGTAAGACCGATCACTACTCTTTTATTTTTTGGTAAATCTACTCCGGCTATTCTTGCCAATTTATTTCTCCTGAAAGATTATTTTTAAAATTATTTTTAACCCTGTCTCTGTTTATGTTTTGGATTTGTGCAAATTACCCTTACAACGCCTTTGCGTTTTATGATTTTACACTTCGAACAAATTTTTTTTACTGAACTCCGCACTTTCATAATATTACTGTTATATTTTATTGTATATAATTATTTGTATCTGTATGTGATCCTGCCCTTGGTAAGATCATATGGTGAAAGCTCTACCGTTACTTTATCACCCTGAAGAATTCTAATATAATTCATTCTCATCTTACCTGATATATGCGCCAGTATCTCATGACCATTTTCTAATTTTACCTTAAAATTAGTGTTTGGTAAAATTTCTGATATTATTCCGTCAACTTTTATCGCTTCTTGTTTTGCCATTAATCCTTTTCAGATCTGTTTTATATTGTTAAAATCTCAGCCTTGCCTTTGCTTACCAGTACCGTATGTTCAAAATGAGCTGATGGTGATTCATCTTTTGACGAAATAGTCCATCCGTCATTTCTCTGATAAACTTTATGTGTTCCGTAATTTACCATTGGTTCGATCGCTATGACCATTCCCTCATACAACTTTTGCTTTGATTCAGGACTGTAAAAGTTTGGTATGGCAGGTTCTTCATGTAAATTTTTGCCGATTCCGTGACCTACCAGCTCCCTTACTATTCCGTATCCGGATCCTTCAACATAATTCTGAATCGCTACTGAAATGTCATTTACTTCATTTCCATCGACTGCCATTGCAATTCCCCTGTATAATGATTCCTGTGTGACCTTCAATAATTTCGAGATCTTGGATGATATCTCTCCTACTGCAAATGTATTTGCGCCGTCTCCATAATATCCGTTTTTCTTTACTCCAACATCAATCGAGACAATATCCCCGTTTCTTAATACCCTTTTTCCGGGTAATCCATGTACTACTTCTTCATTGACTGAAATACAACTGCTTGATGGAAAAGTCTTTTTATCAACTTTGTAACCCTTGAAAGCAGGATATGCATCCTTTGAAATTATAAAGGCTTCAATCTTTTTGTCAAGCTCTTCGGTTGTTATTCCTTCTTTTACAAATTCCTTTATATATCTGAATACATCTGAAACTATCCTGCAACTTTCCTTTATTAACTCAATTTCTTTCTGAGTCTTGATTAAAGACATATACTTATCTTCTCGTTTTCAGTTTACCTGTTTTCATGAATCCGTCGTAGTGTCTCATTAACAAGTGTGACTCTATCTGCTGTAAAGTATCCAGCGCAACACCAACTATGATAAGCAGACTTGTTCCTCCGAAAAATGATGCAAGACCTGTTGTTACTCCAAGCTTCATTAGAAATGTCGGAAGTATAGCTATGATTGCCAGAAAGATAGCGCCGGGTAATGTTATCTTTGTTAATATGTTATCAATATAATCTGATGTCGGTTTACCAGGTCTTACTCCGGGAATGAATCCTCCCTGCTTTTTCATATTATCCGAAACATCCTTTGGATTGAATGCAATGGCAGTATAAAAATACGTGAAAAATATGATCATCAATGCGTATATGAACGAATAAAACCAGCTCGTGTAATCAAAATATTTTGATATTCCCTGCATAAACTCGCTGTTAGGGAAGAAGGATAAAACTGTACTCGGTATAAACATTATTGACTGGGCAAATATCAGCGGCATTACACCTGCTGAGTTTACTTTCATCGGAATATACTGTGTGACTCCTCCGAATACTTTTCTACCAACTACCCGCTTGGCGTATTGAACAGGTATTTTCCTCGTTGCTACTGTAACCGCTATTACACCTGCAACTATAAATAAGAACGCTGTTATGTATACTAATTCTATGAGTAAATTTCTTGCGCCCGATGAGACGATCTGATATTCATCAAATACTGAATAAGGAAATCTGTCTATTATACCTATAAAAATTATAAGCGAAATACCGTTACCAATACCCCGGTCAGTGATCTGCTCTCCAAGCCACATCATAAAAATTGTACCTGCCGTAAGAATAATTACTGTTGTTATCGTAAAAAAGAATCCCGATATCTCCGAGCTTATAACGCTTACATCGTTTACATTTCTGCTTGCAAGCTGAACGCTTACTCCCCAGGCCTGTAATGCAGCTACAGGAATCGTACCGATTCTTGTAAGCTGATTGATCTTCTTTCTTCCTTCTTCTCCTTCTTTCTGAAGCTTCTGAAAATAAGGGAAAACAGCTCCTAAAAGCTGTATTATGATCGATGCACTAATATAAGGCATGATACCAAGTGCAAAAATAGCTGCATTCTTAAATGCACCTCCGACGAACATATCATAAAGACCAAACAAAGTATTTGAAGCCTGATTTTTCTGAGCTTCAGCAAGTATACCTGCATCTATTCCCGGAAGCGTGATGTGAGCTCCGATCCTTACTACTACAAGAATAGCAAGCGTGAATAACAGCCTGTTCCTTAACTCCTCGATCTTGAATATATTCCTGAAACTTTCTATAAATCCACTCATACTATGACTGCTTTTCCTCCGCCTTTTTCGATCTTATCAATAGCAGTTTTACTGAAAGCATTCGCAGTAATTTCTATTTTTGTTTTGATTTCTCCGTTACCCAAAACCTTTAAAGGCATGTTTCTTCCCTTTATCAGCTTCTTTGTCAGTAAATATTCTTTGTCAATTTTAGTCTCGGAAATCTTTCCGGAATCAATCAATGCCTGAATATCATCAAGATTGATCGTTATATATTCAACTCTGTTTATGTTTTTAAATCCGAATTTCGGAACTCTTCTCTGCAAAGGCATCTGACCACCCTCAAACCAGGCTCTGAATTTTGCTCCCGATCTGGAATGCTGGCCTTTATGACCTTTTGTGGAAGTACCTCCGTATCCTGAACCCTGACCTCTTCCAACACGCTTTTTCTTTTTTCTTGAACCTTCTGCGTATTTTAAATTACTTAAAATGTCCATCTTAAAATCTGAATTTTATATTTAGAAAACTGATATTTCTGTTATTGTATTTTTAAATCTCTGATTAACCGGATTTTAATATAATTATTTTTTCTCTTTGTAATCTTCCTCTACAGTTACAAGATGCTTTACCACATTGATCATTCCTCTGATCTGAGGAGTATCATTCTTAACGGTAAAATAATTCGGTCTCCCTAATCCCAAAGCTTCAATTGTAAGTTTCTGTTTTTTTAATCTTCCTATGATACTTTTTGTTTGTGTGATCTTTAGCATTTGTTTCTTTTTAAAATTATTCTTTTATGAAAATAAAATGTTAAACCGGTTATTAATTGTTAAATAATTCCTGCAGCGATAATCCTCTTCTGTCTGCTGTCTTTTTGGCATCGCTGAGAGATAATAACGCTTTCATTGTTGCTTTCACTACATTATGAGGATTTGCGGATCCGAGGATCTTTGTAAGAACATCCTGAACTCCTGCAGATTCCAGTACAGCTCTCACTTTACTTCCGGCAATAATCCCTGTACCGGGTGAAGCCGGCTTTAGTAATACTCTTGCCGCTCCGTATTTTCCTATGATCTCATGCGGTATTGTGCCTCTGATTATCGGCACCTTCACAACATTCTTTTTGGCATCCTCTACACTCTTTCTGATAGAATCAGTTACCTCGTTTGCTTTGCCTAAACCTATTCCTACATGTCCGTTACCGTCACCAACTACAGATACCGCCGAAAAACTGAATCTTCGTCCGCCTTTTACTACCTTGGCTACTCTGCCGATGGATACCATCTTTTCTTTTAACTCTAACTCTCCTGCTTTAAAAACTTTTGTTTTTTTTATCATTAAATTATAAATTTCTTTCTGATTCTAAATAATTCTGTTTGATTCTGATTAATTTTTATTAATTCTGATTAAATCTAAATTGGTTCTCAGGGGAGGAGTCGAACCTCCACGTACGGCTCCAAAAGCCGCTGTCCTGCCATTAGACGACCCGAGATTGTTTGGTCTATTAACTGTCAAAACCTGCAAATATAATGAATATATTTAGAAGTTTAAACCACCTTCTCTGGCACCTTCGGCGAGAGCTTTCACTCTGCCATGATACAGGTATCCGTTTCTGTCAAATACTACCTGATTAATATTTGAAGCTTTTGCTTTTTCAGCTGTGATCTTGCCAACTTCCTTACTCTTTCCGATCTTTCCCTTTATTCCGGAGATCTTCTCTGCCACATCTTTTGACTTTGTGGATACAGATGTGATAGTTTTTGCATTAACATCATCTATCAACTGCGCATATATATGATTTGAGCTTCTGTAAACTACTAATCTTGGTTTCTCAGATGTCCCGCTTACTTTCTTTCTAATCTGATGTCTGATTCTTTCGAGTCTTTTTTTACTTTTTTGTATTTGATTCATGTTCTTTTCTGATAATTTTATTTTGCTGCTGCTTTTCCTGCTTTTCTTCTTACCACTTCATTCTCATACTTAATTCCTTTACCTTTATATGGCTCCGGTAATCTGAATGATCTGATCTTTGAAGCAACAAGTCCTACAAGATCTTTGCTTATTCCGTTTATGACTACTGTATTTGGATTCGGAACTTCGATCGTAATGTTATCAGGCGGACAAAATACTGTCGGATGTGAAAATCCAAGCATAAGCACAAGATTGTTTCCCTTTAATTCAGCCCTGTATCCGATCCCGACAAGTTCAAGTTTTTTCTTAAATCCTTCATCTACACCTGTTACCATGTTGCTTACAAGAGATCTGTATAATCCATGTAATGCTCTGTTCCTTTTGGAATCATCTTTTCTGGTAACATTTAATTCATTACCATTGATATCTACCTGTATCCCATCAATAATGTCAAGATTTAATGTTCCCTTTGGACCTGTTACTTCGATGTTTTTACCTTTTTGAGTAACCTTTACTTTATCCGAAATATTAACAGGTTTTTTTCCTATTCTGCTCATTAGTTTTTAACTTTTTAAATTTTTACCAGATCTGGCAGACTACTTCTCCGCCGACTTTCATATCGCGGGCTTCCTTGTCTGTCATTAAACCTTTTGATGTTGATATAATTGCAATTCCGTATCCGTTTCTTACTCTTGGAATATCTTCTGAATTCACATATCTTCTTATTCCGGGTCTGCTGATTCTCTTGAGACCTAAAATGACACTGTCTCCGTCAGAATATTTTAATCTGATCGACAGCATTTTAAATTTCTTTTCTGTTTCGATTATCTTGTAATCCTCTATAAAAGAAGACTTTTTAAGAATTCCGCTGATTGATTCCTTAAATTTTGATGAAGGAATATCCACAGTTTTCTTTCCTGCTTTCAGTGCATTCCTTAATCTTGTTAAATAATCCGAAATAGGATCCGTCATTGACATTTATTATTTCTCCTGATATCCGTTTTGACACGGATGTTAAATTTTTACCAGCTTGATTTTACTATTCCCGGGATTTTTCCCTCTAATGCTAACTCTCTGAATACAAGTCTTGATAATCCGAATTTTCTGTAATATCCCCTGACTCTGCCTGTCATGTTACATCTGTTGTTTAATCTTGTTGCGCTGCCGTCTCTTGGCAGTTTCTGCAATGCTTCATAATCACCTTTGGCTTTTAACTCTTTCCTTAGTTCTGCATATTTTGCAACTGCGTTTTCTCTTCTTTTTTGTTTTGCTATTAATGCTTTTCGTGCCATATTTAATAACTTATTTTAAATTAGTTGTTTCTCTTTTTATAAAAGGTAATCCAAACCCCTTCAGCAATTCAAGTGACTGCTCATCTGTCTTTGCTGTTGTTACGAAGGTAAGATCCATTCCGGATATTCTGTTAACATTGTCAACATTAATCTCAGGGAATATTATTTGCTCTTTTACCCCTATGCTGTAATTTCCTCTTCCGTCAAAGCTCTTGTCTGATAACCCTCTGAAATCCCTGATCCTCGGTATTGAAATATTGATGAACCTCTCCAGGAATTCATACATTCTCGCATTTCTTAATGTTAACTTAACTCCAATATTCTGACCTTCTCTTAGTTTGAAATTTGAAACTGATTTCTTTGCCTGTACAACAGCCGGCTTCTGACCTGTTATGGCTTCAATCTCTTTTACTGTTGTATCTATAAGTTTCGCATCAAGAGTAGCTGCTCCGACACCAACGTTAATGTTGATCTTCTGAAGCTTAGGCGCCTGCATTACATTCTTGTAATTGAATTTCTTCATAAGTTGCGGTACAACTTTTTCCCTGTAATGCTTTAAAAGATTTACCGGGACTTTTTCTTCAAGGAAAACTTCTCCGGATTCTTCTTTTTTATCTTCACCTTTTTTACCGGTATCAGATTCTTTCTTTTTTTCTAATTTAGTTTTTGCCATTTTTATAATTAACTGATAATAATTTCACCGGATTTTTTACTTGTTCTCATTCTTGACAACTTACCGGTAGTTTCATCTTTTATTAATTTCATTCCGATCCTTGTCGGCTCATTGGTCTTTGGACAGATCAGCATTACATTACTGATCTTTATTGGAGCTTCTCTTTTTACAATTCCGCCCTGCTGATTCTTCTGGCTCGGCTTCGTATGCTTATGCATAATGTTCACACCTTCTACTATCACGCTGCCTTTGGCTCTGTCTATGAATAACACTTTCCCGACCGCGCCTTTTGAGTTACCGGCGATAACTTTTACAGAGTCGTTTTTCTTAATTCTTGTTTTAAACTTTTTTTCCTGCATAATTTTTTAAACTCTTTTAACTTTTTAATTTAAAGCCCGAAAATTTAACTTTAAACCATTAACTTTTAACTTAAAATTCAGATAACTTCAGGCGCCAGAGATATGATCTTCATGAATTGTTTATCCCTAAGCTCTCTTGCGACAGGTCCGAAGATCCTTGTTCCTTTGGGCTCATTCTGCGCATTTATCAGTACAGCCGCATTTTCATCAAACTTTATATAAGTACCGTCTTTTCTTCTGGTCTCTTTAGCAGTTCTTACTATCACCGCTTTTGATACTTCACCTTTTTTAACAGTGCCGCCCGGTATTGCAGTTTTTACGGTCACAACTATCACATCGCCAACTCCGGCATATCTTCTGTCAGATCCGCCTAATACTCTTATGCATCTCACTGACTTCGCTCCCGAGTTATCTGCAACTACTAAATTAGTTTCTTCCTGTATCATTTATATTTGCTTTTAAATATATTTTAATAATTTATTTTACTTTTTCAACAATTTCAACAAGTCTCCATCTTTTGCTCTTGCTCAATGGTCTTGTCTCCATGATCTTTACTGTATCTCCGATATCACAGGTATTGTTAGGGTCATGAGCTGCAAACTTCGTTGTCTTTTTGTAATACTTCTTATAAATAGGATGTATCACTTTTTTCTCTTCACTGACAATAATGGTCTTATCCATCTTATTGCTTAAGACTCTTCCTATTCTTGTCTTTCTCATTCCAGTGTGGGAAGTTTTCTTCTTCACTTCTTCAGTCTTCACCTTTTCTGTTTTTGCTTCCGCTGCTTTTTCCGCTACCGGCTCGGCTTTCGCTTCCTCAGTTTTAGCTTCCGGAGCTTCCGCTACCACTTCTTCTGTTTTCACTTCTTCAGGTTTAACTTCTTCCTGGTTACCTTCTTCGGTTTTTACTTCTTCAGACATCGGCTGTTATTAATTTTACTGTTAATTTTATTAAGAATTTTTTTGTACAAAGTTTTCGTTTATCTTCAGCTCTTTTTCTCTAAGCAGGGTTTTGATCTTAGCTATATCCCTTTTGGTGTTTGTAAGAGACTTGTAATTTTCAAGCTGTCCTGTCGAATGCTGAAATCTCAGATTTTCAAGCGCCTCATAACTATCCGCCAAAGTGTTTTTCAGATCTTCAACCGACATTTCTCTTATTTGATAAGTTTTCATTTTTAAATTATTAGTCTATTCTTTTTACAAATTTTGTTTTGATCGGAAGCTTGTGTGTCGCAAGTCTTAATGCTTCTTCAGCGATCGTCTGTGAGACTCCGTCAATCTCAAATAAAATTCTTCCGGGTCTGATCACAGCTACCCAGAACTCCGGAGCTCCCTTACCTTTTCCCATCCGTGTCTCAGCAGGTTTTTTCGAAACCGGCTTATCAGGGAATATTCTGATGAATACTCTTCCGTCCCTTTTCATATGTCTCGTAAGAGCTATCCTTGCTGCTTCGATCTGTCTGTCTGTGATCCAGCCCGGCTCCATAGCTTTTAATCCGAATGTTCCGAAAGAAACTGTAAACCCTCTCCCGGCATTTCCTCTCAAATGTCCTCTCTGGGCTTTTCTGAATTTAACCCTTTTGGGCATTAACATAGTCTATTCTCCAATTCTGAATTAATCTAAGATTAATTCCAGATTTAAAATTTATTTTAATTTCTTGATAATTTCTCGCCTTTACAGATCCATACTTTTACACCGATTGCTCCGTAGATTGTATGCGATGTGACAGATGCATAATCAATATCCGCTCTTAAAGTCTGCAGTGGAATTCTTCCTTCTTTATACTGCTCTGTTCTTGCAATCTCCGCTCCGCCAAGTCTTCCTGCGCACATTATCTTGATCCCTTCTGCGCCCATTCTCATTGTCGATGTAATTGCCGATTTCATGGCTCTTCTGAATGATACCCTGTGTGCCAGCTGCCCTGCAATGTTTTCCGCCACAAGCGCCGCATTTAATTCAGGTTTCTTTATCTCAAATACGTTTATCTTGACTTCTTTATTGGTGATCTTCTTAATTTCACTTTCAAGCTGCGATATTTCCTTTCCGCTTTTTCCTATCACAAAGCCGGGTCTTGAAGTGTGAATCGTCAGAGTGATCTTCTTTAAGGTCCGCTCAATGGTAATATTTGCAATTCCTGCTTTTTCAAGTCTCTTCTTTAGATAAGACCTGATCACAGAATCTTCCATTAGCTTTTTTGCAAAGCTCTTGTCATCATACCAGTTTGAATCCCAGGTATTTATTACCCCTAATCTGAATCCTACCGGGTGTGTTTTTTGTCCCAAAAAATCTCCTTATGATTTTTAAATTTTATTTGGTTTCTTCTAATTGCTCTACTACAACAGTTAAATGAGCTGATCTTTTCTGAATTCTGTTTGCCCTTCCCTGTGGCGCAGGAAGCACTCTTTTCATCGACGGTCCTTCATTTACATAAGCTTCTCTTATCACTACTTCATTCTGGCTTAATCTTCCGGAATCAAGTTTATTGACAAGATTACTGTATGCAGACGTAACAGTCATTTCCACTACTTTGGCTGCTGCCTTGTTTGTGAATTTTAATATGCTGATAGCCTCATCAACTCTTTTATTCCTTACAAGATCAACAACTAATCTCATTTTTCTCGGGGATGTGCCTATATATCTCTTTAATGCTCTGGCTTCCATTTATTATCTTCCCCCTTTCTCGTCTTTTCTTTGCCCTGCGTGAGCTCTGAAAGTCCGCGTATGTGAAAATTCTCCGAGTTTGTGACCGACCATATTTTCCGATACATACACAGGAATGAATTTATTCCCGTTATGCACTGCAAAAGTATGCCCCACAAAATCAGGCGAGATCGTACATGCTCTGGACCAGGTCTTGATAACTTTCTTCTGATTCTGGGCATTAAGCTTGTCGATCTTTTCTACTAACTTAAAATCTATATGAGGACCTTTTTTGAGAGATCTTGACATTTAATTATTTCCTTTTCTTTACGATAAACTTATTTGAAATATTCTTCTTTTTTCTTGTCTTGTAACCTTTTGCAGGTAATCCCCACGGACTTACCGGATGTCCTCCGCCGGAGGTCTTTCCTTCACCACCACCCATCGGGTGATCCACAGGATTCATAGCTACTCCTCTTACATGTGGTCTTCTTCCAAGCCATCTTGATCTTCCTGCTTTACCCAGACTGATGTTCTCGTGATCTATATTGCTCACAACACCTAATGTCGCCTTGCAGTTGTTGTTGATCATTCTTACTTCACCTGAAGGTAATTTTATCTGTGAATATTTAACGTCTTTTGCTACTATCTGAGCTGATGTGCCTGCGCTTCTTGCGATCTGTCCGCCTTTGCCCGGCTTCATCTCAATATTATGTATGAATGTTCCTACTGGAATGGATGAAATTGGAAGTGTATTGCCGGATTTCAATTCAGCTTCACTCGAAGATTCTATTTTTTCACCGACTTTAATACCGTCCGGAGCAATTATATAATTCTTCTCGCCTGAAACATATTTTATCAATGCAATCCTGGCAGTTCTGTTCGGATCATACTCAATTGCGATTACTTCAGCTTCCGAACCGTTAACTCTCTTGAAATCAATAATTCTGTATCTTCTCTTATGACCGCCGCCTCTGTGTCTGGAAGTAACTCTTCCGAGGTTGTTTCTTCCGCCGGATTTTTTCAGAGGAGCTAAAAGAGATTTTTCCGGTTTTGACTTTGTGATCTCGTCAAATGATGATACGCTGTAGTATCTCGTAGCCGGTGTCATCGGTTTTAATTTTCTAAGTGCCATCAGTTATTGTTGTCTAAATTCTAATTTATACTGAATAAATCTTTGTAAATTTCGGGTTAAATCTTCTAACAACTTTAAAAATCTTCTTAAATTTTTTAAATCTGATTAAAATAGTTGTCTTTCTTTATTACTTTTTTAATTTCTTCTTTCCCGGTTTTCCCCTGTTTTTATTGCTCTGCAATAAATTTCAAAAATGTCAATACAATTTTGTATCAGTTACGATTTTTGGGAAAACTTCAAATTACGGAAAATGCTTTGCAAAGTCAATACAAGAAACGGGTGAATAAGTAAAAATTTCAAACATTTTTTATAATTTTAATCGGTTATTATCCAAAAATTTTTACCCTTTGATTTTGAGCTTAAATCGAACTATTGTGTGCCCGGAAATTCACATTCACGTAATGGATCTTTAACATCATTTATTATTATTTTAAAAATAACTGCCTTTTTAAGAAAAGCTGTC
>CALMST010000116.1 GCA_937872315.1 uncultured Ignavibacteria bacterium
ACTAATAACCGGACTGTTAAAATGAAAAATATCATACTCAACGGCAAATACTACCGGAAGATTCTGGAAATGCAGGAAAAGGATCTGCAAAGAAGCAAGAAAAAATTCCTGAAGAGAAAGAGGACTCATCTGAATAACAAGCAATTAGCAGAGTTTTATTCAGGACTTAATGTGAATTTTACAGATAAGGTTTACGAAATTAAGTTTAAGTGCTATTTTACACTATATTTGTATTTATATCTGAAAAGTCAGGCAAAGAGCTATTATGAAGAAGAACCTGAAAGACCGTTTAATCTATCTAAACCAATTGATTTTAACATTCAGCATGTTGTCGATAAATCCGGAGTAGCCCGTAATACTGTAAAGCGAGCTTTTAAAGAGCTGCTGCAACTCCGGTTTATCAATGAATGTGTTTACGTAAAACCAACCCATAATTCTACGAAGACCGTATCCATAGTAAATGATCATTTTCTGTTGGGCTATGTTGAAAAAAGCCATCAGGTCCTGTTCACTATAGATCCTTGAAAAAGGTACTGAAATTCTACCCTCTGATTCTAAGCTATAATTAACGTTTTTTTCCATTTCCTTCCGATACTGCTAATAGGGTGTGGTATATGGTATATTTTATAGAAAATAATATTATAGAATATAGAATATATAATAGTATAGTATATAATAGTATAGTGTAATATAAAATAATTAAAATAGCTAATTCTATATTCATCAACTTATTTTGATTTCAGGATATTTTTTAAAAACCTTAAAGTATTCTTGTTTCATTACCTCATAAAGTTCATCCTTATAACCCGCGGGGACAATAAACGAATCATGGATAGGTAAAACCAGAACAGGATCAGGTTTTTGGAAAAAGTGCTTAATTATATTATTTGATATCTTCGAATCTATATTTTGCAATACTACTCCTTTATCAGTCAGGAAATCATGTTTTATTTTAGAATGTTTCTCAGATAATTTATTTATATAGACCTTTAAAGTAATGTCCTTCAGATCCGGGAACAGTCCTTGGAGTTTTTCATCTACCAGATATTTCCGGAATGATTGTAATACTGCTTTTTCACTTTTGCAGTTTATACATCTGAGAGCTAGGCTCTTGTAAATCTTATACATATCAGGATCATCACCGCTTAAACTCTGATAAGCGTTACCTGATAAGTTCCTTTTACGCAAGTGATACAACATTCTTAAATGGTAGGAAGAATAATCTAATTCTACTGTAGGTTCCCCGTTAATCTTGATCAGATTTCTATACTCTGACGGAAGTTGTTGTTCGGATCCTCCATATATACGGCCGCCTTTATTAAAGTCCTCGGAGAATATCCTCTTTACATATGTGGTTTTGAGATTGATACTCTTAAGATTCTGGTATTCAGTTCTCCAAATCTCGTCTGCTGAAATCATAGTATATTTAAAAAAGAAATTCTTTTCATTCTCAAATTGCTCCGCGCTTAATCCGTAAAGCGTGATCACAGAATTAGATCTCAACTCATTATAAGTATTCAGATCTCTACGCCAATTCCTTATTTCAAATGTATCTTCATAATCTATTTCCTTTTTCGATTCATTGCGTTCTCTCAGGATAATCACTTCCTGCGGTGGTGTAAAGCTGGCTTCACTTAATTGGGTGTCTGTTAATAGTCCCACCAGTTTTTCCGCCGGTGCGATCTTAGTCTGTACTCCTGTATCATGCCCCGGCAGTTTTATACCTTTAATGAGTTCTATATAACCGAACTGCTCCAAAGCTCTTAACACCGTCCGGACGGTATCATAAGATTTTATTACCGGTCGGTATCTCTTGTGTGACTTAGCATAATGCTCAGGTCGTAAGCTGATTGCCAGCATGTGTTCGTTGTATAAACTCAGGTTCATATTCAGCAACAGCGTTACAAGAAATTTCAACTTAACATTATCTTTATTCCCGGTGCTAATATTTAACAACCGGAAGAGTCTTTCCGCAGACCTGACGGTTTCAGGTTTATTAGTTGTTATTCCAAAATTAAAAGGTACAGATACTTTCGGATCATATATTGGTAATTTATTCATTTTGTATTGTGTTTAATTTATTAAAGTCTTGCTTCTTCATAATCCAACTCACGTTCCAGCTTGCTTTGTAATTTCTTAATGGTCCGTAAGATTTCTTTGTGGCCAAAACAAAGTTCATATTTGACCAACCATTCTTTTAGTTCTCTGGACATGTCCCTGGCGGTATAAAATAATTCATCCCCGCAAAGATCTTCAGGGTTAATTTGGTTTGGTTTTGGTTCTAACATTTCAATACTCCTTTTTTTAGTTTTATTATTGGAATA
>CALMST010000117.1 GCA_937872315.1 uncultured Ignavibacteria bacterium
AACTCAAACTTATTACATGCAGGTTTTCAGAAACGGTGATGACTGGTGGGGATTAGTTGGAATGTATAGAGTTGGTAATAACGGAGGGGAGACTAATGATGTTCCTTATACTCATCCTGAATATACTTCCGATGTCGAATTAATGTGGTCTGATGATGGTGAAAAATGGTACAGAACGAATAATCACCAGCCGTTTATTGCTCTTCATGATTCAATTAATACTATTTATAGTGTTGGGACAGTTGTAGGTGATTCTGTTTATATATACTCTTCGGAGAGTACTCTTTTGCATGCAACATACTCGACTAATGGTTGTGGAAATGTATACTACCGAAATGACACAGCTTCATATAAGGGAAAATTTTATAGTATTTATCTTTATAAAATAGGGTTAGATAAATTAAATGAATGGAGACCTCCGACTAAAGTAAAATTAACAGCGACAATTGAGGGTTTTTTAAATACCGGTACTGGTAAACTAAATCTTAGAGATACATTGCCTGCTGAATTAAGAAATTCTACTTCTCCTTATGGTTTAGTTGCATTATCTAAATCAGTTATAGATTCCGTTACATTTAAAACGGAATGTGAATTTCCTCACGTAAACCCAGGTAATTATTATCTTTCAGTATCCGGCAGGAATTCTATCGAAACATGGAGTTCATCTGCTATTACGATATATAATGACTCCGCAACAACATATAATTTTACTACAGGAGCAACAAAAGCTTATGGAGGTAATTTAATTCTCAAAGGCGGATTATACTGTATTTATTCAGGAGATGTTGATAAAGATGGATTTGTAAATTCCACAGATGAAAATTTAATTTATATTGATGCAATAAATTTTTTAACGGGATATCTTGCTACAGATCTGAATGGAAATTCTATAACTGATCTGACGGACTATTCTATTGCATTTAATAATTCTATTAATTTTGTAAGTGTTATAAAACCATAGATAAACCCAATAGTTTTTAAAGAATTAGCTTAATATTTAAAACTTAAAAATATTTTTTTCAATTTAACTTTAGTAAGGAGTATTTATGAAACAACTAATTTCTACAATTTTAATTTTACTGTTATGTTTCTTAACAGTAAATAACGGAAACTCGCTTCCGATAAATCCTTATATTCATTCAGTATCACCTCCTTTGAATGCCAACAGTGTAGTTAAAACTTCTGATATTCAGATCAATTTCACACAAGGTATGAATCCGGCTTTTATGACAGAAAATAACATAAAACTTTTCGGATATCAGACGGGACTAATGACTGCTTTATATTCTTATAACCCAATCAACAAAACTCTTATAATAAATCCTAATAATAATTTCAAAAACGGAGAGATAATCTGTCTGACTCTCACATCAGGTTTAAAAACTATTTCCAATGAAAGCATTACTCCGTTTGTATATTCGTTCAGAGCTAAAGCCATTGGAGGAACCGGAGTTTTTACTAAATCTTCAGATATTAGTACTTTAGAATTTGTATATATAAAATCAGGAGACTTGGATGGTGATGGAGATATTGATTTATTAATTGATGATAAGATTTATAAAAATGACGGTAACGCTATTTTCACTTATTACTCATCTCTGAACTTTGGCGGAAGGTCTATGATGGCTGACTTTGATAATGACGGTGATCTTGATATTATGGTTCGTCAGAATGATGATGTATTTTTAATGAGAAACTACGGAACCGGAAATTTTACTCAAACCAATTCTTACCCTGGTGGCATTGGAAGTATCGGGGATTTAAATGGTGACGGTTATCTTGACATATCTTTTTTTATTGACAACAGACACATAAATACTGTTTTAAATAATAATGGTATTTTCATTCTGAATAATTCAAATTATATGCAATCCGCATGTTTCGATAATTTAGCAAACCATATTGATTATTATCCCATGATTAATGATATGGATAATGACGGTGATTTGGATATGGTTGGAATAAATGGCTATGGTGAAGGAAACAGTATAACTTTTTACAATATGTGTAGAACTTTTTTTATACTTAACAATAATGGAACAGGTGAATTTATAGTTCAAGCTATTTTCAACCAGCGTTTGGAAAGGGGTGGTCCTGATATCTTATTTTTAAATAGTTCTAGGTCATTTGACAAAGATAATGACGGTTTGGTTGATATAAATTCTCCTGTTTTAATTCTTAAGAATAATGGTAATGGATCATTTATAGAAAATGGTAACTTTGTTGGTTTTAATAACTCTATAGAAGCAGATTTTAATGGTGACGGTTTTATCGATCTGATTTCAACAGTAAGCAGATCACCCTTGTTAAGTTACATAAATAATGGAGATGGAACTTTTACATTCGATGTACTCTCTGGAGATAATTATTTTCTTCGATCTGCTTCTGGGGACTTTGATAATGACGGAGATATTGACATTGCAACAAATAATGGTTCCGGAGTTTCAATTTTACTTAACGGTGACATTCCTTTACCTGTTGCCCTTTCCTCTTTTACGTCAGAAGTTAATTTAAATAATGTGAAGCTAAACTGGTCCACTTCCGGCGAGCAGAATAACTCGGGTTTCGAAGTCCAAAGATCAATTGTGAAAAATGAAACTCCTGATAACTGGTTAAAAGCAGGTTTTATAAAAGGGACAGGAAGTTCAAACGGAATTGAAAGTTACAGTTATGAAGACAAAAATTTACTTTCAGGAAAATATAAATACAGATTAAAACAAATCGATTTCAATGGTAATTTTGAATATTTTGAACTGGCTAATGAAGTTTACATAGGCATTCCGGATAAATTTGAATTGAAACAGAATTATCCAAACCCATTCAATCCAACTACAAATTTGGAATTTGGAATTTCGGAATTGGGATTTGTTAGTTTGAAAGTTTATGACGCACTTGGGAATCTTGTTGCAATTTTGGTGAATGAGAAAAAAGAAGCAGGATATTATTATATAAATTTCGATGGTTCGAATCTTGCAAGCGGTGTATATTTCTATAAGATCGAAGCGGGTAACTTTGTTCAGACGAAGAGATTGCTCCTGATGAAGTAACGATTAGTTAATTTTGTTATTCCGCCGTCGGTAAATTAACAAAGGGCTCACTTTCAGGGTTGAAAAATCTGTCTCCATTTGATTTTTCACCGCCGT
>CALMST010000118.1 GCA_937872315.1 uncultured Ignavibacteria bacterium
CTTGTCAGGGTTTCCCAGTAAAATCCGTTTGTTCCCGGAGGATCACTGATCTCGACAAGATAATTTGTAATAACATTCTGATTAATGTAATCAAATCCGCTTCTGTTCCATTTGATCTTTACTTTACCTCCCTGATCAAAAGGCACATCTTTGACGGACACTATTCTCGGTTTAACCACCGGAGCAGTTGAAAAATATAAATATGCTTTACCCGCATATAACCCTGTCTCACTATTTATATGAGCTCCGATCAGCACGTCACTTAATCCGTCACCATTTACATCTCCCGCACCTGAAACAGAATTTCCAAAGTAATCATAATAAATTTCTCCGGTATAGGTTATATCATCAGAATTATTCATTGAAGCTGCTCCAAAATAAATGTAAGCTGAACCCTGATTTTCATCTCCTCCATATGTCGTTCCAACAATTACATCACTGAAGCCATCACCATTTACATCTCCTGCAGTGGAGACAGACCATCCAAAATCAGTATAATCCGTAACTCCGGTAAGAATTACATCTGAAGTTGAATTCATTGAAATTCCTCCATTATAGATATAAGCACGTCCGCGTCCGGAGCTGGCTTCAAAAGCACCAACTATCACATCAGAATATCCGTCACCATTGACATCACCTGCAGTCGAAACTGAATATCCATATCGGTCTCCGGCAGATGCGCCTGTTAATGTAACATTTATATGATTATTCATAGAACTTCCTCCCAGATAAATATATGCGCTTCCCTGAAAGGCATTATATGCATAAGCACCAACTATAACGTCAGAATAACCGTCACCATTTACATCTCCGGCTGATGATACAGAATAACCAAAAGAATCCCCGTCATTTTCTCCAAAAAGTGTAACATCGGCAACATTATTCATAGAACTTCCTCCCAGATAAATATAAGCTCTTCCCCGAGATGTTCCTGCGTTATACCGATATGAACCAACTATCACATCACTGAACCCGTCTCCGTTTACATCTCCGGCTGAAGAAACTGAAAATCCAAACCGATCTCCTGTAAAAAGACCCGTAAATGTTACATCGACTGTATTATTCATAGAACTTCCTCCAAAATAAATATATGCTCTACCCTGATCTGAATTATATCCATAAGCGCCAACTATCACATCAGAATAACCGTCGCCGTTTACATCTCCGGCTGAAGATACAGAATAACCAAAATTGTATCCTGCAGAAACACCAGTTAATATTACATCTGCAACATTATTCATTATGCTACCCCCAAAATAAATATATGCTCTACCCTGATCTGAATTATATCCATAAGCTCCGATTATTATATCATCATATCCGTCACCGTTGACATCTCCTGCGCTTGATACTGAATTTCCAAGTAGATCATTAGTTGAAGCACCTGTAAAAGTCAGATCTTCAATATCCGATCCCGACATTGAGTTAAAATAAATATATGCTCTTCCCGAACTTGCACCGTTTTGATCGTTGTACGGCGCGCCGATAATAAGATCAGAATTGCCGTCGCCGTTTACATCTCCGCAACCGCTTACTGATGACCCAAATCTGTCACCTGAGTTTTCTGCTGATAAGAACTTATCAGCATTGTTATCCAAAGAATTACTGCCTGTGAATAAATATGCCTTACCCGTTCCTGATGCGAAATTTGATGCTCCGATTATGATGTCATCATATCCGTCGCCGTTGCAATCACCTGTACCCGAAACACTTATTCCAAACTGATCCGAAGTATTCTCACCGGTAAACAAAACATCAAATCCTGAATTTAATACAGCTCCTCCCAGATACAAAAATACTCTCCCTGTCGAACTTGAATATCCATAAGCTCCGACTAAAATATCACTGTATCCGTCACCGTTAAAATCTCCTGCTGATGAAACTGAATATCCAAAATTATATCCTACTAAAGTTCCTGTAAGAGTCATATCAGATACATTGTCCATAGTGCTGCCTCCGAGATAAAGGAAAGTTCTGCCCTGAGAAGAATTATATCCATACGCCCCGATTATTACATCACTGAAACCGTCGCCGTTAAAATCTCCGGCTGATGAAACTGAAAATCCAAATAAACCCGAGGCAATACTTTCATTTAATGTGACATCCTCTACGTTGTTCATGGAACTTCCGCCGTAATAAATATATGCCTTACCTGTATTGGATGAATTATAAGGAGCTCCGACTATTACATCGGCAAATCCGTCACCGTTCACATCACCGGCTCCTGCTACGCTGTTCCCGAAATAATCGCCGACTGTCTCTCCTACCAGAGTTACATCCCTTACAGTATTCATATTTGCTCCGCCATAATAAATATAAGCTCTCCCGGTATTTAATGCATCCCCCTGAAAAGCTACGATCACATCATCATAACCGTCGCCGTTCACATCACCTGCTCCGGAGACTGCCGAACCTAAAAGATCTCCCGCAGCTCCGCTCAGAATTTTATCGGGAGTTGAATTGAATACCGCGCCACCGAAATAAATATAAGCTCTTCCGGAGTTTGTACCTGTGTAATCACTCAATGGCACGCCAACTATTACATCTTCATATCCGTCACCGTTGACATCGCCTGCTCCCGAAACACTCGAACCAAAAAAATCGCCTGCAGTAAGTCCGTTCAGAATTTTTTCACTGATCGCATCTGACTGAAGTGTGTCTTCGGTTCTTGATTCCATGTCTTTATTAGAAAATAAAGGATTTCCGTTTTCATCAAGATATCCCCGCATCTGCTCTTCAGAAATACCGGTACCGTTATCCGGTAATTGGGATTTATCTGTTTCAGCAAAAGTATTATTATTGATTACAGGCTGAATCCAGTTTGAATAAACTGAATTGAAATTTATCAGAAAGAGGATCGAAGACATGATCAGAATGTTATATATTTTATTCATGGAGAATACTCCTTTCAGAATACTATTTAGTTTTTAAATTTAAAGTTGAGTAAGTCATAAAAATCCCAAATCCGAAATCCCAAATTCCAAATCAGGGAGTTATCTTCCCCACAAACGCGCTCGCATTATTCGATGTGATCACAAGATCACTCAGATCAGTAAT
>CALMST010000119.1 GCA_937872315.1 uncultured Ignavibacteria bacterium
TTTCTGAAATAATGGATGAACGTCAGGGATTTTTTATTTTCGATATGGGACTCGGTGAACGAAATGCCCTTAATTACAATAACTGGTATGCAAATCAGACGGGAATTTTCAGAGACGGCATTCAGATCAATGATAATTACTATCAGGGATTTGACATTCAGAATATTTCGGTCAGCGAGATAGACAGAATAGAGGAAGTATCGGATGTGTCTTCGTTTTTCTATGGAATTAATTCAATGGCAAAGTCAGTAAACGTCATAACAAAAGATGTCTTTCAACCGAAGCCATTTACACAGCTAAGATTTTCTCAGGACAGATTCGGCTCCCTGTTTGCTGATGTTTTCTTCAGTCAGCCTTTCTCACGTAAAGGCAATGTACAGATAGGAATCACCAAACATTCCATAGACGGCAGATACGCTAACTCGGCTTTCAATATCTGGAGAGGCAGGGGAAGGATTAATCTTTATCTGTCATCGAAGATCAATGCAAAACTGAATTTCTATCTCGATAATTTTACAAGAGGTTTGAATGAAGGTCTTGTTTATAATGCTGATCCGGGTGTTCTCTCTGATCCGGAAATAGCTCAAGTACGAAATCCCGAATCGAATGAAGATCTGGAGAATTATTTCTATGATCTTACAATGACGGGAAGATTTTTCAGAAATCAGAATTCACTTACTAAATTCAAACTCTACAGTAATAATTCAAACAGACAATATTATGAATCCAATGTCCTAGGACCCTATTATAGTCATTCAATTCAATATGGAGGAGAGCTTACTCAGAATTTTAATATACTTCACAAGAATGACCTGAGTTCAGATATCTTTATAGGCGGGAATATTTATCTTAATTTTTTTAAAGGATATTTCCCAGCGGCATTACCAGAACAAAACTATTCATACAGGGAAAATTACTATTCACTAAAAGCCAAATATGATCTTTCTTATAAATCTCTATTTTTCTCAGCCCTTTTAAGAAATGATAATATTCAGAAAAATAATTATCTGAATTACGGTGCTGAAGCAAAGGTAATTGCCTATCAGAATAAAGATTTATTGTTTGAACTAAGCGGAGGATTGAATCATACAGGATATTATATAGAGAATGGTGCTAAAGCAAATGTAATTGATTTAACAAACTACGATTTCCCGCATAATCTTTATGAGATCGGAGGGAAAATTGTATATAAAGATTTTACTCTTGAAGCAACAGGTTTTAAAAAAAGTTATGATCAATGGGAAGAAGAGAGCTATGGAGTGAATTCTACAATATCTTTTATTTCAGAATATACAGATCTTGTTGCTTCATATAATTATTCTAATATAGGTTTGTTTCCTGTAAACTATGTAAAGTCTGATCTGGCATTTAAGGATATTTTGTTCAGAGGTAAACTAAAGCTAAAGACAGGATTCAATTTTAAATATTATAATATAGATTATATTACATTTCAGAATCAGCTACTTTATTCATCCACTTATACAACTGAAACTTTTCCGCAAACAAATCAATTCATCGCAGATTTCTATGTAGGTGCACGGATCGGAAAAGCAAACATAAATCTTACCATAGCAAACATATTCAATTCACTTGTCTATAATTCATATATCTATCCGCTTGATGACCGCGGAGGTTTCCTTAATGCAATTTCGAGATTCACGATCGTCTGGGACTTCATCAATTAATACTATGATTTGGAATGATTAGGAATGAAGACTATGAAAATTCTGCTCGTTCCCAAACTTTAGGATTAGTCTGAAAAATAAATCCTTCTAACCTGGCTCTATGTTTCAAAGGCTCAAAGTAGTTTAATTTAAAATTTTTTGAGTTTGAGTCTTCGAGACTTTGAAGCAATAATTCTGTTTTCATACAATCAGTATTTCTTTAGAAGTAGAATCAAATTAGATACCGAAAGATTTAGTTTTAACAATGTTTATGAAAATTAATTATTGAGATGAAATATAAGTTATTTACTTTAACCCCACCCAACCCTCCACTTGAAAAAAAGGGAGGGCTTTTTTTGGTTATACTTGGAGTCTTAGAGACTTTGATGCAAACTTGCTGCTTTCGGACAGAGAGTGGAATTTGGGAAGATTAAAAAAATCAAAAATAAAAAAAAATCCCAAATCCGAAATTCCCAATCCCAAATCTAGTAAGGAACTCCATCTGCTGCCGGTGGTCTTGTCTTTCCAATGAATCCGATCAGAACAAGTACTGTGATAAGATACGGCAACATTTGTATTAGTTGAGCAGGAATGTCAGTACCGGATACTTGTAATGATATCTCCAGTGCTTCGAATGCCGAGAACATAAGACATGCAAAGAATATATTCACGGGTTTCCATTTACCGATTATCATTGCAGCGAGAGCAATGTATCCTCTTCCGGCTATCATTCCGTCGCTGTATGAATTCTGATTTGACGCCAGCCACATTCCGGCAAGGGCGCTGAGGAATCCGCTGATCAATATTCCATAAACTTTGTATTTTCTGACATTCACTCCGAGACTTTCCGCCGCCCATGGATTCTCACCGGCAGATCTTAGACGCAGTCCGAATCTGGTTTTGAATAATACAAATCCCGATATGAATATTAAAGCAAAAGTGAAGATAGTGATATAATCGGAAAAGATGCTTCCGAGTATTGGTATCGATTCAAAAAAGTTAAGATCGGGAAGACCTTCGAATCTTTCAGTGTTGCTCGAACTCTTAAAAATATACACCATCAAAAATTTTGTGATACCTGCGCTTAGAAGATTGAAACCCACACCGGTTACTATCTGATCGAGTTTTAATTTTACGGTAAAGTAGGCAAAGAGTAAACTGAATAAAAGATTGATTGCAATTGCCATTATGAATCCTAAAAGGATACTGCCTGTAGCAATCGAGAAAACTGCGAAACTAAAAGCAGACAGATTCATGAATCCTTCAATAGAAATGTTGATCACTCCGCCTCTTTCAGAAAAATTAGCTGCACTTGCGCCGAGATAAAAAGGTGTCATCAGTCTTATGACCTGAGCTATGAATGTAAGCGAGACTATTGAAGAGATTAAATCCAAAAAATTAACAGTTAAAAGTTTTAAGTTTAAAGCCTTCTTTCAAAATAATTATTTACGATCTTATCTACTGAAAGTATTGCTAAAATAATAACGCCCTGTACAACTAACATAATCTCTTTCGGAACCTGCTGATTAACAGATAATCCACCGTATTCCAATATTGAAAATAACAGCGATGAAAAGATTATTCCAATGGGATTATTCTTTGCAAGCAGAGCAACTGCTATTGCCGTAAAACCAATATTGGAAGAAAACCCCATTTCATAAAATCCTTTGTAACCGAATATAAAATTAATGCCGGAGAGAGATGTCAGACCGGCTCCGGCAAAGAATGCGATCAGTGTGATCTTGTTTACATTAAGTCCAATAAATTTTGAAGCTGTTTTATTAAAACCTACCGCACGAAGTTCATATCCGAATTTAGTTTTGTAAATTAATATATAGGAGATCACTGCAACGGCTAATGCTAATATGAAAGAAACATTCAGTGAAGAACCGCTGAAAAAAGGCATGAAGTCTGAGAGTTTAGTCAGCATAAAATTTTCGCTGATCTTTTCTGTTCTCATAGTTGACTTAACCGCAAAAAAATCGAGCAGAAAAAAATTAACCAGGGCAAGAATAATGAAGTTGAACATGATAGTCGTGATCACTTCACTGACATCTTTCTTTATTTTAATATAAGCCGGAATTAGTCCGAATATCCCGCTGACAATAAATCCTGAAACTAGACAAAATAAAAATACAATAGGAAAGGGAAGATCGGCAAAATAAACAGCTACGAGTGCAATTACAAATGAACCTGCATTGAGCTGTCCTTCTGCTCCGATATTGAATAATGCTACATGAAAGCAAATGGCAAGCCCGCAGGCACAAAAGATCAGGGAAGTCGCTTTGAATAAAGTCTGACCCATTCCGTAACCTGTAGCAAAAACATCATTTAAAATTATTGATAAAATCCCGGCAGGATTCTGTCCAATCAATAAAATTATAAGTGAAAAGATCAACAGAGTAATAACCAGAGAGACAGATACAGAGATCAGATTTATTTTTGTTTTTAAATTCAATCAGCCATCCCGATCATAAGTTTTCCCAAAAGCTCAAACAGTTGATTATCCTTTTCCTTTTTTATCTCTATATCGGGAGTAAGACTTACTTTGTTATCTGATTTATAGGAACTGAGTTCATCAGATTCAAAAGTTCTGATGATCTTACCTTTAAACAAAACACAAAGCCGGTCTGAAAGACTGATCAGCTCATCAAGGTCGGATGATATAAGCAAGACTGCTCTGTTTTTATTTCGTTCTTCAATAATTTTGGAATGGATAAAAGCAGTAGCATTAATATCAACGCCTCTGGTAGGGTGTGAAAAGATCAGGACTTCATTGCCGGCTGAAATTTCGCGTGCGATAATTACCTTTTGCTGATTTCCGCCTGAGAGTGAACCAAGACTTGCCTTATTATTTGTTAATCTTACATCATATTCAGTTATGGTTTTATCCGAGAAATCGTCGAGTAATTCAGATGAAGCAATAAACTTTTTTCCGTTTTTTAGATATATATTCTCTCCCACATTAAATTGACTTATCATTCCTTTGCTGATTCTGTCATCCGGAACCATTGATACATTAACATTTTTGTTTTTGTATTCACCTTCAAAATTTTTCTCAAGTCCGGTGATGATCTCAGCAATTTCATTCTGACCGTTACCTTCGACACCGCATATTCCCAGTACTTCACCTTTCCTAAGAGATAAATTCATCTTATCAAGAATTTTAACACTATTTTTATACAGATCTATGTTGTTAAGTCTTACAACAATTTCATTAGTTAAATTTTCTGAAGATTTGTCAACAGCAATAGAAACTCTGCTTTCCCCGACAATAGCCAGCGCAAGTTTTTCAAGATCGATATTGCAGTCAGTTATATCTTCTTCATAAACAACCCGGCCTTTTCTTAAAACAGTGACACGATCAGCTATCAGTTTTACTTCATTTAATTTATGTGTTATCAGAATAATTGTTTTCTTATTTCTTTTAAATTCTTCAATTATCTTAAAGAATTCCTTAACCTCAACAGGTGAGAGTACAGCTGTAGGTTCATCAAAAATTAAAATTTCTGAGTCTCTGAAAAGAAGTTTGAGTATTTCCACTTTTTGCTGAGAGCTGATGCTGAGATCAGATATTTTTGAATCAAGATCAAGTCCGAGATTATATTTGTTAATTATATCACTGAGGATAGAACGTATCCCGGAAAAGTTAATCTTAAGACCATCGGTGATTTCATTTCCGAGAATCACATTTTCCAGAACTGTAAAGTCACTGATAAGCATAAAATGCTGATGGACCATTCCTATCTTCATATTAATGGAATCAAGCGGAGAACTGAAATGTACAATTTTACCATTGATAAAAAATTCACCGGAATCAGGCTGATACATACCAAAAAGTACTTTCATCAGACTGGATTTTCCGGCACCATTCTCGCCGAGAATGCAATGAACGGAATTTGATTTTATGTTAAGACTTACATTTTCAAGAACCGAACAGCTGCCAAAACTTATAGAAATATCTTTGAATTGTACTGTATTCATATTATTCCATTTTGATCTGACATAGAATATTAAAAATCAAATTTATCAACCAGGCTGTCATCTATGAATACTCTGATCTGATATTTGTCAGTCGTTTGAGACTTTCCATTTGAATCGGTAATAGTGGTTGAATTTCTGAATCCATTCATTTTTACTTTCTTCCCTCTGTAAGTTCCTGTCTTCTCAAAATTATCTCCGATGAACGGGAATGAAGAACTCACTACAACTGAATCATTAATAGTGCAGATAAACTCATCTGTAATGTTAGCTTTTTTGGTCACGTTGATATTCCAGCCTGTATCTCCATCTGATGGTTTATACATAGTGGATTGTGTGGAAGAACATCCTGTAAGTATGAAAAGCAAAAAACAAATAAAAAAACTCAGTAATAAATTTTTCATTCTGTTGGTTTGTTTATTATAATAATTTTGATCCAAATATCCGAAAATAAATTACTAATTTAAGTATATATTTTATTCTTAAATATCGAAACAGATATTTATAGCGGGATAAGCAAAAAAAAATCCGCTGAAATTTTTTCTCAGCGGATTAATCAGGTATCTTGATTAAAATTATCTTTGCTTATACTTTCCGGGACTGTATTGAGAATATGACCCTCTTTTGTATGTTCTGTTATTTGTGTATGACTTTTTCTTATATTTGCTTTTTTTGTAACTGCTTTTTTTATACTTCCTGGACTTATTATACTTTTTATCTGCGCTGCATTTTTTCTTTAACTGATAATAAAGCTGTTTATAGCTCTTTTTACCTTTTTTATACTTACTGTTTTTTCCGGCAGAATATAATTTTCTTTTTTTCTTTTTGTAAGTTTTCTTGTAACTTACTTTTTTTACTTTGCTCTTAAGCAGATTTACTTCTTTCTGAAGATTTTCGTGCTTTATCTTAATTATATCCAGATCCTGTGAAAGATCTTTGTTTTCTATCTTTGTATCAGCTATCAGCTCTCTGTTCTGAATGTTTGTTCTATATGAATCATAAAACAAATATCCAAGAACTCCGGTAATGCAGACCAGCATTATAAAAATTGTCGTCTGAAGCTTTGAAAGATTTTTGAATACTTTCATTTTACCCTCGGTTTAAATTTAAAAAATTAGTTAATGCTACGACATTGTCCAGGGAAAGTTGGGTTAAACAAATTTAAGGTTTTAGATTTGGAATAACAATAAATTTTTAACTATTAACAGGAATGTTTTAAATGATGACTGCAAGGTGATTATCCGAACTATATCTGTCATACCTGTAAGTTTTTAAATAGGATGCAGCAATATGAAGATAAAACCGGTTCATTTAATCTGATAAAATTTAATAATTACCTTGAATTATTTATTGTAAAAAATCAGGAATGAAGTATGGATTGAATGAATTTAAGCTATATTAACATTCCGGAAAACAAGCCACCATCAGTTGCTGAGTTCAGAATATTCAGAGAAAAAACCGTTAAAGTGAGCAATATGAGTATGTTTAAAAATAAAATAACTTTGAATTTGAAATCAGATTTTTTTAATAAACTATCTTTATAATTTATTATCTCAAGGATGCACAAAAAAAATGTAACTAAGAATAATATTGGTGATATCAGGAGCCAGATTGAATCATTTATAAAAAAAATATCCATATGACCAAGGTATTTCAAAAGTCCTGAAAAAAAATATAAGTCTGTTATTGTAAGAAGTAACAAAAGTAATTTAAATGATTTCATTTTATTTAAAAATCCGTTTTAAGATATTCCAATATTAAATCTCTGCTATCCGGATTTTTGACAACCAATGTGCTAAGATATTTTTCCCCCGCATCAATATTGAACATTTTCCAAAACCTTACTTCATCCTGATCTTTTTTGATCCCGGTGATTTCCGGTTTATCTTCATCCAGTGAAACCGTAAAATCTGACAGCGGATATGAAAGCCCGTCTCCGACTGCTTTTATAAATGCTTCTTTCCGTGTCCAGCAAAGCAAAAAAGTATTACTGATTGTTTTATCACTTACTTTGTAAAGATCTTCAATTTCTTTTTTAGAAAAAAATCTTTGACATATCTCGCGGGCATCCGGTATTTCCCGCAAATGCTCAATGTCAATTCCGATCTCTTGATCTTTATTAAAAGCATAAACACACTTGTTTCCGGAGTGTGCCAGATTAAATTTTATGCTAATATTTTTGAGTTTTATGTAAGGCTTGTCTTTATCAGTATAATGAAAAATAATCTCTTCAGGTTTTACATCAGAGTAACATGAGATCAGTTTTCTCAGATAATATCTGGCAGTAATATAATCCGATCTGTGTTTATTGAATCTGAATCTGTTTGCTTTTGAAAGTTCGTCGGGAGATAATATCTGCGCAAATTCATCTATTTCGGATTGTAGTCTATCGTCCGCTAGTGGGAACTGATAAATGTGAATTTCTTTTTCCTGAATATTCATTTTGAAAAATTGAGAACTTTATCAGACAAGACTGTCCTGTTCTTCTTTTACCTTTTTGGAATTATGATCATTGACGTCTGATTGGATTGAATCATCTGAATTTAGTTCTTCAATCTCTTTGTGAGCTTTTTCAAGAACAATGTTCAATTTTTCGGTAAATCGTTTCAGATTCGGACCTGAAACAATATTCTTATGATCTGTTCCGGGGATCGGGTATGATTCAAGCCCGCCTTCGGCAAGGTTTCTCCATCCTTCCCTGTATTCATCTTTGAAAGTTCCGCATTCGATGAGAGTGATCTTTCCGGGATACTTGGTTGCGATATAATCATCCTGTGCCCTGAGGTGCATGAGCATGATTTCCTTAAATAATCTGTCTTCATCATTACTGAATATATATTCTATCTTATTTTCCGCATACCATTTAAATTTTGCATATCTATTCGATGTGAATCTTTTAATGACTTTAAACAACTCACCTGATCTCAGATGACGGAATGCGCTGGTGAGAAAGTGTCCTGCTCCTTTTTTTTCGGGAGCTCGTTTCCGGGGTTTTGCAGTGTGAGGCGGCCATGTATCGAATATTGCGAGCAGCTGAACCTTCTGTCCGAGTCTGCACAATTGCTGTCCCATTTCATATATTACTCTACCGCCAAAACATCTCCCGCCTAATAAATAAGGTCCTTCAGGCTGCATGCTCTGAACTTCCTTTACATAAAAAGTTGCCATCTCCTTAATGGTATAATGCGGAGGCTCTTTACCGTCGAGTCCGATTGGTTCCAGTATGTACATAGGCTGGTCGTCAGGAATGTACTGTACCATTTCCTGAAAATGAATTGCCGATCCTGATGCCGGAGGAACACAAAAAAATGGAATCTTCGATCCGCCGGGTTTTATGGCAACCAACGATTTCCATGATGGCTTCCATCCGTCATTTTTAAGAATTTCCGACTGCTGCTCGATTGTCGGTGAAGTCACAAATGATGACAGCGGAAGTTTTTTACCTGTGAGTTTTTCTATATAGCCTATCAGTCGTACTGCAAGTAATGAATGTCCGCCAAGATCAAAATAATTATCTCTGATTCCAATCTTCTGAACTCCAAGTACTTTCTCCCAGATCTTTACAAGTTGCAGTTGAAGTTCATCTTTAGGTTCACAATAATTTTCCTTCTCATTAACCATTCCTGATTCCGGAGAGGGGAGTCCGGACTGATCAATCTTACCTGTTGCGGTAAGTGGCATCTCTTCGAGCTGTATGTAAATATTGGGGACCATTACTTCGGGTAATCTTGCTGACAGATATTTTTTTAATTCTGAATGCTCTGATTTATCTGAATTAAATTCCACAGGTACAAAATATGCAACAAGTCTATTATCACCTGAAGCTGATTTCTTAGTAATAACAGTCGCGCTTTTTATTCCGGGATATTCCGAAAGCATTGTCTCAATTTCACCCAGCTCAATTCTTATCCCTCGTAGTTTTATCTGCCTGTCCGTTCTGCCGAGATATTCAATATTACCATCCGGAAGATATCTGGCTTTGTCTCCTGTCCTGTATATTTTTTTACCTGATCCTTTCCTTGAATTATCATAAAAAGGATTATCAATAAATTTTTCTTTTGTAAGATCCTCCCTGTTGTGATATCCCTTAACCAGACATTTTCCTCCAATATAAAGATCTCCGGGTACGCCTGCAGGTACAGGTTTTAACGCTGAATTCAGAATATACATCTGTGCATTAAATACCGGTTTACCAACAGGAGGGAGTTTCTCCCATTTATCAGGATCATTGTTTAAAGTATAGCTCGTAACTACATGCGCCTCAGAAGGTCCGTAATGATTTGAAAAAGTAAATTTTTCAAGATCTTTAAATAAAGAAATAATTGCAGGTGTGCTCTGAAGCTGCTCTCCCGCAGTGATGACTTCTTCAAGATATAATTTTTTATCTTTTGAAATACCATAAAGCTCAGCGATCTCCTGTAATGCTATGAATGGCAGAAACATTCTCTGGATTTTCTTTTCACTTATGATTCGAAGTACTTCAGACAGATCCTGTCTCTCTGTATCTGTCATCAGTATAAGTGTGCTTCCCGATAACCAGGTTGAAAAAATTTCCTGAAATGAAACATCAAAACTCAAAGATGTGAACTGTAAAACACGAAGACCTTTTTCAAACTTATGACTGTGGAACTGCCAGTAGAGTAAATTTGAAAGAGCCTCATGTTTCATCAATACGCCTTTTGGTTTTCCGGTCGAACCTGAAGTGTAAATCACATAAGCAAGAGATTCCGGAGTGAGTTTTATATTCGGGTTTTCTTTACTCTCCTTCGAAATTAATTCAAAGTCCTGATCAAGCATAACAAGTTTAGCTTTCGTCTTTGGAAGTTTACCGGCTATTTTGCTGCTTGTAAGGATAAATGGAAGATCACAGTCTTCAGTCATAAAATTCAGTCTCTCTTCGGGATAAGTCGGATCCATGGGAACATATGCGCAGCCGGATTTCAGAATTCCCAATAGAGCTGTCAGCATTTCGAAAGATCTTTCAATACATATACCTGACAGTACTCCGGGTTTTGCGCCAAGTTTTATCAGGTAATTTGCTATCTGATTTGCCTTTTCATTTAGCTCAAGGTATGTAAAGGTTTTGTCACAAAACTCCACTGCAACTTTTTCAGGATTTTTTTCAACCTGCTCTTCAAATAATTTATGAACACTCTTTTCAATGGGAAATTCTTTGTACGTATCATTCCAGTCAAATAATATCCTGTATGTTTCATTTTCAGACATGACAGACAGATCAGAAACTTTCCCTTCAGCATTTTTTAAAATACTCCTGAATAGCTCTTCAAAATTTTCAAGTATGTTTTGTATGGTCTTTTCACTGAATTTAGAAGTGTGATAAAGAATATTAATACCTAAAGATTCGCCGGGAGCAGTAAGGATCGTTAAAGGAAAATTTGTTCTTTCATTTGCATAAGCATCGGTTATCTTTATTCCCGCAATTCCGTTTTCAAAAGATTTATCCAGCGGATAATTCTCAAATACAAGAATGTTATTGAATAGTTTTTCCCCGGATGTCATTTGACTGCAATTCTGAATATCCACAAGTGAACTGTATGAATACTGATCCCGTTCAATGTGACCTTCCTGAATTTCTTTGAGCCAGTCTTTGATAAATTTATTATTATTAATTTTAATTCTAACAGGAAGTGTATTGATAAACATGCCAACCATTTTTTCAATGCCCTTTAATTCTGGATTCCTTCCTGAAACAGTTCCACCAAAAATAACATCATCCTCACCTCTGTAAGTACTCAGTATGAATGCCCAAGCTCCTTGTATTATGGTATTGAGCGTGATCTGATTATTTCTTGCGAGATCCTGCAGTCCGGAAGTGATCTCCGGTGAAAGTTTAATGCCAAGCTCTGAAATTTCTTCCGAAACTTTTTCAATTGAACTGTAATCAGCCGGCATAGGAGTAGGGGAATAAATTCCGGCTAACTCTTTCTTCCAGAAATTATCTGCTGACGCTTTCTCTTTCTGATTTTTTTGATTGAGCCAAAGTATATATTCTTTGAATGAAGCAGGGCGGGGAAGTTCAGTATCTTTATTCTCTTTTAAATTCTTGTAAATTTCAAATACTTCTTTCTGAATAACAGGATAGCTCCAGCCGTCCATTAAGATGTGATGAAAGGTCCAGACAAATTTATGATTTTGATTTCCTATGTCAATAAGATTAAATCTCATCAATGGCGGTTTCTCAAGTGAGAATACATTGATCCTGTCGGCTTTGACAAATTTATTGAATTCGGATTCCTGCTCAGCGCTGTTCAGTTTGCTCCAGTCAGTATCCTTCCATATTAAATCAATATTTTTGTTTACAAGCTGGACAGGTTTTGATATGCCTTTCCATTGAAATGAAGTCCGTAGTGCTGCATGTCTTGAGATGACCTGTTTCCATGCCTTTTTGAAAAGCGCTTTATCGAGGTTACCGGTAAGCGAATAAATAAACTGCTCAATATAAACATCGCTTCCCTCAGTGTACAGTGTATGATAAAGCATACCCTGCTGCATTGGAGTCAGTTCGTAAATATCTTCTATATTACTTTTATTGTTTTTTACGTCCTGTGTCATAATATACTTTTATGAAAATACTGATAATTTAATTAAGGTTTGCAAGTAAATTATCCAGCTCCTGCTGGTTCAACCCTGAGGATGAAAAATCGGAAGGGGTTATTCCGCCAGTCTCATCCTTTGTGCAGTGAGCTATTAATTTTTCAAGTGATCTTTTGTATAGATCTGCAAATAATTCAATAGTCTCTTTTTTATGAAAGTTTGTACTGTACACAAAATCCATTTTCAATTTATCATAAATGATGAGACTGTTTATTTCTATCAAATGATCTCTTTTATTTTCTTTGTTCTGGCTGAGTTTAAGAGATTGTTTTCCGGTCTTCCAATCCGAACCTTTGGAAATAATTTCATTAAACTGTCCAAGATAATTAAATATTACTTCACGCTCAGGCATTGATGTCAGCTTATCTTTAAGACTTTTATCTTTACCTATATATTTTAAAATACCGAAACCAAAACCTTTGCATGGAGTTTGTCTTAAACTTTCTTTGATTGACTTTATGGTTTCGCTGATCTCTGCAATATTGCTGTTAGCATTAAATGTGTTAAGCATCACCGGATATATCGAAGTAAACCAGCCTGTTGTATCTGACAGATCAGCATTTTCAAATAATTCCTCTCTTCCGTGTCCTTCAAGATCTATCAACAGTTTATTTTCATTGCTCCAATTATTGTAAGCTGTGATAAGAGCTGTAAGAAGAATATCGTTTATCTGTGTATTATATGCTTTCGGAACTTCCTTCTGCAGCAGCTCTGTCTTGTCAGTATCAAACTCAATTGTAACAGTATCAGATGATCCAATGGTATTCAGATCTTTGGTTTGAGAAAAATCTGCCGGAATATTTTTATATTTTTCTCCGGATAATTTTAACCAGTAGTCTTTTTCCTCAGTTAACTGTTCTGACTCTGAATATTCAATTAATAACTCACCCCAGGTTTTCAATGAAGTTGTCTTTGGTCCGGATCTTATTTCTTCGCCATTTGATAGTTGTTTATAACCGTTATAAATATCATCCAGCAAAATTCTCCAGGAGATCCCGTCGGTGACAAGATGGTGAATAATTATCAGAAGCCTGTCTTCTTCAGAATTTTCCAGTCTGTATAATCTTGATTTGATCAGAATTCCGTTTTCAAGATTGATTGAACTTTGCAATTCCGCAATATCATTCTTAATTTCTCCAATATCACTTTTCCTGATATCTTTTACACTGAAAATATTCTGAACCATGATATCTTGCTCCGGAATTATTTGTTTCCAGTCATTTTGATCTTTAGTGAATTTTGATCTCAATCCGTCATGATGCTTTGTAATTTCGGTAAATACTTTTGCCAGATGAACTTCATTTAAATCTTTTGGTACTCTAAGAAGCATTGAATGATTATAAAAATCAGGATGAACAAGATCTTTACCAAAGAACCAGTGCTGTGCGGGTGTCAATGGAATTTCACCGGTAATGTTTACTTCTGAATCTATGCCGATTTCCTTGTATTCAACTACTCCGGCAAGTTCTGCAATAGTCTGATATTTGAACATCTGTTTAGGTGTAATTTTAATTCCCTCCAGACCCGCTTTTGAAATGATCTGAATGCTGATGATAGAATCACCGCCGAGATTGAAAAAATTATCTTTTATGCCAATATTTTCTTCACCTAAAATTTCTTTCCAGATCTTTAATAATATTTTTTCAACCGGTAATTCAGGTATCGCAATATTATCAGAGCTTAATTCAATTTTGTCGGGTTCCGGTAATGCGTCTCTGTCGATTTTTAAATTTGGTGTTAATGGGATTTCTTTCAGTTCAATAAAATCAGAAGGTATCATGTAAGCAGGTAAGAAATCTCTGAGATGATCCTTTAAATCTTGTGAATCAACTTTACTGTTTTCTTTAACTGTAAAGTAAGCTGTCAATCTCTGATTCCCGGGTTTGTCTTCTCGAATAATCACAACAGAATTTCTAACAGCAGAATGTCCTGTAAGTCTCGTTTCAATCTCACCAAGTTCAATTCTGAATCCTCTGAACTTAACCTGATGATCAGCTCTTCCTAAAAACTCAATGTTCCCGTCTTTCAAATATCTTGCAATATCTCCGGTGCGGTATAATTTTCCATCACTATTTTTTGTGAAAACATCTTCTGAAAATCTTTCTTTAGTCAGTTCCGGATTATTCAGATAGCCTTTTGCTATATTGACACCTCCAAGATAAAGTTCACCGGAAACTCCCGCCGGTACCGGTTTCCGGTATTTATCAAGTATGTAAGCTTTTGCGTTATATACAGGTTTTCCAACAGGTATTGTTCTGCTTTCATAACTGCTTTCACATTTAAAATAAGTCGAATCAATAGTGGCTTCTGTGGGACCGAACAGGTTATAAAAATTTACTTTAAGTTTGCTGAACAGTTTTTCCTGAAGATCATAAGTAAGCGCTTCACCGCCGCAGAATACATTTATAAGACTCTTACAGCTGGAAAAATTTTTTTCTTCTAAAAGCATTCTCAGTAAAGAAGGGACAAGCTGAAGAATTGTAATATTATTTTTAATAATTGTTTCCGTAAGATATGGCATGTCCATGTGTCCTTCTGGCTTTGCCATGACAAGTTTTCCTCCTGAAATAAGCGGAAGATAAAATTCCCACACCGAAGCATCAAAACTGAATGGAGTCTTCTGTAAAACACTGTCGCTTTCATCCGGTCTGAAGACTTCCTTCATCCAGAGCATATGATTCGAAATGGATCGATGGGAAATGATTACTCCTTTAGGTGTTCCTGTCGAACCGGAAGTGTAAATTACATAAGCTGGATCATTTATATCAATATTGACATCGGGGTAATTTGAATCTTCTTTTTGAAATTCACTAATTGCATCATCAAAAATAAGAATGTTAGATCTTTTATTCGGAAATTTATCGGCAATAGATTTCTGAGTAATAATTATTTTAGCGTTCGAATCATTGATCATAAACTCAATACGGCTCTGTGGATAATCAGTGTCTATCGGAATGTAAGCGCTTCCCGATTTAAGAATGCCAAGTAATCCGATCACCATTTCGGCTGATCGTTCGATGCATAATCCGATTAATGTTCCGGAGCCTGCGCCAAGCCTGATCAAATAATTTGCAAGCTGGTTGGATCTTGTATTTAGTTCATGATAGCTTAGGCTGATACCTTCATAAACTAATGCCGCATTATCAGGTGTCTTCTCTGCCTGCTTTTCAAATAGTTTATGCAGTATAGCGGTTTCTTTGAATTCAAAATCCGTATCATTCCACTTATTTAAAATAAGATCTTTCTCCACTGATGAGAGAATTTCAAGCTCGGATATTTTTTTATCTTTTCCATCGACGATACTGTTTAGCAGATTATTAAAATTAACAGCCATCTCTCTGACAGTTTCTCTTTCAAACAGGTCAGTATTGTATTTAAAAGCCCCTGAAAAAACTTCTTTGCCTTCGGCAAATTCAAGAGTAAGATCAAACTGACCTTCCTGCTGAGATATCTCAAAAGGTCTTAAATCAAGATCACCCCATCTGGCTTTTGCATTCTTATTTCCGGGAACAATTATTTCCTGTAGATTATCTGATCCCGTAAGTCTCTGCAGTCCGAAGAATGTCTGAAATACCGCTGATCTTGAAGGATCGCGTTTGAGATGCAGTCTGTCAACAATTAAAGAAAACGGAAGATCCTCATTTGTGATTGCATTAAGAACTTTTTTCTTTACCTGTGACAGATAATCTTTAAATACAGGATCACCTTCAAAGTTGCTTCTGATAGCAACCGGATTTATAAAATAGCCTATTATATTTTCAAATTTTGTATGAAATCTTCCTGAAGTAGGAGTACCGACTATGATATCATCCTGGCCTGTGTATCTGTGAAGAAATAATTCGTAAGCGCTTAGCAGGGTTACAAACAAAGTCGTACCTTCTTCACGGGCAAGATTTTTGAGTTTATTTACTAGCTCCGGTTCGAGATGAAAATATTCAGTGCTTCCTTTAAATGTCTGAGAGGGCGGACGGCTTTTGTCTGCCGGTAAATTTAAAACAGGAAGTTCACCGCTTAGTTCTTCTTTCCAGTATTCCCATTCAGTGTTACCTTTGTCAGAATTTATAAATTCATCAAGTTCTTTTATGTAGTCAGTGTATTTATATTGCAATGCCGGAAGAGGTTCATTCTTATGTCCTGTTTCAATTTCATAAAAATATTTAAGTTCATTCAAAAGCACAGACATTGAAAATCCGTCATTTGCAATATGATGAATTCCTGTTAACAAAACATATTCACCATCGGATATCTTAAAAAGATAAGTCTTTATGAGATCGCCGGATTCAAGATCAAAAGGTATTATACTGGTTCTTTTTACTTTTTCCCTTAGCTCGGTTTCACTGAGGCCTGATGCATTGATCTCTTCAAAATAAACTTCTTTGTAACCATGAATTTCCTGCACAGGCACTCCGTCCTTTACAAAATAATTTGTGCGGAGAGAAGGATGTCTGTTTATAAGTTTTTGAAGCGCTTTCCTGAAAGCATTAACATTAACTTCGGATAATATCCTTGCTGTAAATGCAACATTATAAGCCGGACTTTCGGGATCATTCAGATACAAAAAATACAATGCCTTCTGTCCGTAAGACAGCGGATGAATGGATGTTTCCTTACCGGCTTTCTCAATCAGCTTCTTTTTCAGTAAAGCAAGTTTATCGGCAGGCCCGAGTTCGGTATTTTTTGTATCTGGTTCCAGATTGATTTTATTATTAAATATTTGACTAACTGTTGTTTAAAAGTTTCTCAATTTCTTCTTCAGATAAATTATCTATGTCTTCCAAAAGTTTTCTTGCCTTTTCTTCTTCTGACATTTCCATAACAAACTCATCGCGCGTAAACTTTGTACCGGGATCTTCAGCATTTTTTTCAGAAAGTATATTTTTCAGTTCATCTGCAAGTGAAAGTATATTTGTGCTTTCCATATATTTTACAAGATTAAGATCAACTCCGAGTTCTATATTAACTCTGTTCTTTAATTCTATTGCCATGAGCGAATCAAGCCCAATTGAATTCAGCGGGACATCCGGAGCAAGATCCGTATTCTTAAGCCCCAGTATTCCGGAAATTAATCTTTGGAAATATTTTGTAAGTATTTCTTTATGATCAGATCCTTCAGAGTTCTTAAGAAGTTCTAAAATATTTAATTTTTTTGAGTCGAATTTCCTGTTGCCTTCTTCTTCAGGTTTGCCGGCAGGGATCAGACCGGAAATAAAATCAGTTAACTGCACTGAATAATTTTTTTCGCTGAACTTCTTCCAGTCCATACCAAACGCACCTGCTCTTGCAAAATCCTTTCTGAATATTCTGTCAAAAAGCTTTAATCCTGTATCAGGTGTGATGACTTTAAGTCCGGGAATCTTTTCCTGTTTGTCAGCGCCGATATTTGCAGCAGATCCGATATCAGACCAGACTCCCCAGTTGATGGTTAAAGCATTTAATCCCTTAGCTCTTCTGTAAAAAGTAAACGAATCAAGAAAAGCATTTGCAGCAGAATGGTTTGCCTGTCCGGCAGAACCGAGTACAGACGCAACAGATGAAAACATTATAAAGAAATCGAGACCGCGATCTTCAGTAAACTTGCTGAGGTTTAGTGTCCCCTTAATTTTAGGATTTAACACTCTCTCAAATTTTTCTTTCGTCTGATTTGAAATTACACCGTCATCAAGAAGTCCGGCACTTTGTATGATCCCTTTCAAAGGATGACCTGACTTATATATCTTTTCAATTATATTCCCGGTCTCAATCTCTTCTGAAATGTCCGCTTTGTAAATATTAACTTCTGTACCTTTAGATTTTAAATCCTCCAGTTCTTTTACAGAGGCTTCAGGAACATCACTTCTTGATATCAATGCCAGGTGCTTTGCGCCTTTATCAGAGAGATACTTTGCAAACAAAAGTCCGAGACCTCTGGTACCACCTGTGATCAGATAAGTACTTTCACTTTCTATGGAAATGTTTCTATCAGATCCGGATGAAGCTGTCTTTAAACGGGTAACAAATCTTTGACCATCCCTGTATGCAATTTCACCATCAGAATCTGAACCGGTATAGTTTGTTTCGTTAATCAAAAGTTTTGCATTTGATATACTGGCTGAGTCTATATCGATTCTTTTACAGTTCAATTCAGGATGCTCGACAGCAATGACTTTTCCTAATCCAAAAAGAGGAGAGCCGGCATAGCCATCAGCCGAATCCCCGGAAATTGCGTGCTGTGAATTTTTTGTGACTATTGTTAATTTTGCTTTGCCTTTTATTGAATGAAGAATGGTTAACAAATAATTTATTGAATCAAAAGAAAACTCATTTGTATTATCTCTTCCGCAATCAGAATAAAATAATATCTGATCCTGTACATTAATTGAGGAATCAGTATTTATATAATTAACAAACTGGCTCTCTGAATTTAAAAGTATAGCTTTGTTTCCTGAGGAGGTAATTTCTTTTTTCAATAGCTCACCAAAATTAGTGCCATCTGAACATATCAGATATTTCTTTTCCGATTCCCGTTTACTTTTTGAAATTATAACTGATTGCGAGGTAAGAGAAATATCTTTTTTACCATTAACAGAAATAACTTCATTCTCAATAAATCCTGAATCAGATAACAGTTCTTTCCACCGGATTTCATTTAACAGCGAATAGTCTGATCTGATCTCTGTATCCTCAAATCTCCACCATCCGTCAGTCAGACCAAATACCAGATCAACCCATTTCTGCTTTGAAGTTGCTTCAGTTAATATAAGCACACCTTCAGTTTTTAAAAGCTTTTTTATATTTGATAATGTCTGTTTTAGTTCTCTGGTCGCGTGAATTACATTGGAAGCAATTATTATATCAAAGTCATTTAACGCATATCCCTGTGTTACTGGATCCTTTTCAATGTCTAAAATTCCGAATTCTGTATTTTTAAAATCTTTGAACTTATCTTTTGCTTTATTTAAAAATAGTTGTGATACATCTGTGAAAACATATTCGGTATTTTTGAGATGTTTTAAAATGTATGAAGTAGTAGCGCCTGTACCTGCTCCGATCTCAAGTATCTTTAACTTTTTATCCCCGGATAATTTGTCAGCGATCTGAACCGCAATATCTTTAACAAGACTGTTCATTGTCATAAATGCGGGTGATCTTTCATAAAGTTCTGTCAGCTGTCCAAAATCACCGTCAGGGAACAGCAGCTGCAACGGATCGGTATTTCCTCTGAGAATATCAGCCAGAACACTTCCGCATCTTAAAAGTAGATCCATCTCTGCTTTCGCATCAAGTCCCTGAATCTTTAATCTTTCTGTTTTGCTTTCAATTTTTCCGGTATCAGGAATGCTGATAACTTCCCATTCATCTTTAGCTTCATCTATCCTTTTGAAGATCTCACCTTCTTCAAGGATCTCAATAAGTCTTATGAAAAGTTTTTTGTGCTTGTCTGTAATTTTTAACTCTACGGCGGATTCCTGACCGCTGATCCTGTTTCCCTTTACAAATTCAAATCCGAGATCCTCAAATGCCTTTGCGGCAAAGTCCGGAGCAAGAAGGTCAACTTTATCGATCGCTTTTTTATAAAGTGATAAATGATTTTCCTCAATTTTGCTTTCAATTGATAAATCAATTTTTTCTTTTATAACTTTTATATCATCTGCAGACAGAGTCATGTTATCTGAGAAATTGATATTCTGTTTTTCCCACACAACTTCATAAAGCCAGTCTTTCAAATAACTGTCCTGCGCTTCAAGGAAATTCTGCTTTGTAACTTTTTTCATCTGAATCCCTGTAGCTTCCGCAATCAGATCTCCTCCTTCGGAAAAAACTTTCAGCTTTGCGTTTAAAATATCTTTTGCCGTTTCAATCGGATCATACTCCAGCAAACTAAAAATTTTATCCCCAGCTTTGCCGTAAATATTTATGCTTTCTATTCCGATAGGGAGGTAGATAATTTCAAGGTTCATCTTATTCAGTAATGGTGCAAAAGAAGTGTGAAGACATGCATCCATCAGCACGGGATGGAATATGTAATCCTTGAATTGTGAAATTATCTCATCATTGGAATCAATAACCGCAAATGATGAATTATCCTGTATATATAATTCATTCAGCAATTTAAAATTACCGTCATATTCAATACCGCATGAACCTGTTTCATTATAAAAATTTCCAGTATCAATTTTTTGTGTGAATTTATTTCTTAACTTTTCCGTATCAGTTTTTTCAATCTTCCCAATATCAGCGCCTCTCTTAAAAATTTTACCACTTGCATTCAATGTCCATTCTGAGTTTTGATTTTTATCATCATTTATCTCCGAACTGTAAATCTCAAATTTGTGTAACTTGTCTTCGGTCTCAGTCAGAATTATCTGGAAATTGTAAAAAGTATCTTCTTCAAACAGGAATGCTTTATGCAGAAGAAGATCTTCAATTGTCAGTTTATCAGTACCGGATATTTCATTCCCTGCTTCAAGAGCAAGTTCTGCATATGCAGTCGTGGGAAATACAGGCTTTCCGTAAATTCGGTGTTCTTTGATGAATGATGGATCATCCGAACTCAGATATGAACTGAAAATAATTTCATTCTTACCTGCAATTGAAATCTTCTTTCCCAGTAATGAACTTCCCGGTTTTTTATTGAAAATATCTTTTCCGGCAATACTTTTTTTCTTAAGATCTTCAATCCAGTATCTCTGACGCTGGAAAGGATAAGAGGGAAGTGAGATCTTTTTGTGTGAGAATTCTTTATCGAAATTTTCAAAATCAATATTATAGCCTTTAACAAACAATTCACCCATTCCCTGAAGCAATGTTTCCCAGATAGTAAAATTTTTCTTAATGCTTGCAAGCCATTTGATATCCGGATTTTGAATAGTTTCCTGTGCCATGCCAATTGAGGTCGGCATCGGTCCGAGATCTATGAATGTATCAATGCCTGATCTCACACATTCTTTTATAGAATCGGAAAAGCGCACCGATGACATTATATGCTCGCACCAGTAATCCGCATTTGACATTTTACCTGTAACTATCTCTGCATTTATGTTTGAGACTATCGGAATCAATGCTTCTGAATATTTAACTTCATTGCAAATTTTTCTGAACTCCTCTATCATTGGTTCCATTAATGAAGAGTGTGAAGCTATGGAAACATTAATTTTTTTATACTCTGTATTATTTTTATCAAAGTGAAGAAGTATCTTTGCAATCTGATCTTTCTTTCCTGAAATGACAGTCTTGATCGGACTGTTGATGGATGCTACCGAAACATCTTTCGGATCAGCAAATTCTTTAATAGCTTTTGCAACATTTTCTTCATTATCGAATATCGTGTACATCTCGCCGTCACCAGTAAGAGTCTGCATCAACCGTCCTCTCTCGGATGAAAGTTTTAATCCGTCCTCAAGACTGAATACTCCTGCAAGACAAGCTGCTACATATTCACCTGCGCTGTGTCCCATCATAAGCTCGGGTACTACTCCCCACGACATCCATAATTTCCCGAGCGCATATTCCACGGCAAAGAGCGCCGGTTGTGTATATGCAGTCTCATTGATCGGATTTAATTTTTCATCCTTCTCATAAAATAATACTTCGAGCAAAGGCTTCTCAAGATAATTCCTTAAAATTTCGTCACACTGATTTATTATGTTTCTGAAAAGCGGATGAGTATCGTAAAGCTCTTTACACATTCCAACATACTGTGCGCCCTGTCCGGGGAATAAGAATGAAACTTTTGTTTTGTAATTTATTTTCGTATTTCCGGATGTAATATCATTATTAACAAAAGAATCTTCACCTGTAGAAAACATCTTCAACTTTTCAAGCAGATCAGCTTTCGATGAAGCAGTAATTGCCAGACGGCTATTCATTCCGGCTCTGCCTGTATTCACTGAATAGCAAATGTCCTCAATCGTTAAGTCACTGTCTGAATTAAGTAATTTTTCAAATTTATCTGCATATTTTTGTAAAGCATTTTCATTCTTCGCACTAAGTGTGAAAATATTAAATGGTCTCGTTTTCTTTTGAGAGGTATTTTTTGTTTCAGGTGCTTCTTCCAATATGACGTGTGCATTTGTTCCGCCGAAACCAAACGAACTGACTCCTGCCAGTCTATTGCCTTCAGAATTTCCTGCCCAGTTTGTTTTTTCAGTTACAACTTTTACAGGAGAACCTTCAATCAATATTTCAGCATTCAGATTATTAAAATTTAGATGCTTTGGAATTCCTTTCTTTTGTAAAGCTATAATTGTTTTGATCACTCCGGCAATTCCTGCTGCGCCTTCAAGATGACCTATGTTGGTTTTTACAGAACCAATGTAAAGTATGTTTTCAGATGACCTGTATTTATTCAATACTTCTGCAATAGAATTTACTTCAATAGGATCGCCGAGCGGAGTTCCTGTTCCGTGCGCTTCTATATAAGTTATATCTGCCGGTTCTGCATCTGCATTCGATAAAGCAAGCTTAATAACATCTTCCTGTGAAGGACCGTTGGGTGCTGTAAGTCCGTTACTCTTTCCGTCCTGATTTACAGCAGAACCTTTGATGATTGAATGTATCCTGTCCCCATCTTCTATGGCTTTTGATAATGATTTCAATATCACGACTCCGCAACCTTCACCTCTGACATAACCGTCTGCACCGGCATCAAATGTTTTACACTTACCGTCCTTTGATAAAAATCCTGTCTGTGTGAAAATTGTATTTGTATCGGAACTAAGAATCAGACTAACTCCTCCTGCGATAGCAATACTGCTTTCGCCTGATCTGATACTATTACATGCCTGATGAATCGCAACAAGTGAAGACGAGCAGGCAGTATCAACTGAAATACTCGGACCTCTGAGATCAAGCAAATAGGAAAGACGGTTTGAAACAATGCTCAGTGATGTACCGGTTCCGGTATATACGTCAAACAAATCCTTTTCTCCAACAGAAAATCTTGCATAATCATAACTGCAAACTCCCATGAATACCCCGGCATTTTTTCCTTTCAAAGTATTCGGATCAATGCATGCATCTTCGAGCGCCTCCCAGCTTACTTCGAGTAACAGTCTTTGCTGCGGATCCATCTGTGTTGCTTCTCTTGGAGAGATCCCAAAGAACTGAGGATCAAATTTGTCTATGCTATTTAAATAGCCGCCATGTGTAATAGTGCTTCCGTCTGAAATATAATCTTTATCCCATCTGTTGTCTGAAGGAAATTCTTTAATTGCTTCGCGACCGTTGAACAATAACTCACTGAATTCATTTATATTTTCCGCGCCCGGAAATCTGCATGCCATTCCAATAACGGCAATTGGTTCATTTGCAATATCATTAGCTTTTTTGATATCCGGCTTTTCTATATTCTCATTAGTTGCAGTTTTATTTTCAAGATGTCTTAAAAGTAAATTTACCGAAGGGTAATTGTAAACAACTGCAGAAGGTATTTGTTTTTTCAATAGCATACTGAGATATCCCGAAAGCTGAACTGCTCTGAGAGAATCCATTCCATATGAAGCAAATGATTCATTCATATCAAGATCTTCCGGCCGGATCTTTAACAGTTCGGATGCTTTATTGATCAGCCAGTTTTTCAGATCTAAATCTTTTGATTCCGGTATGGTTAAAATTTTCTTGTTAGTTATGTCTTCAGTAATATCTTTAATAAATTCAGCATTTGGCATACCTTCACGCCATTGAGCAATAACAGAAAGTGATCCATCCTGATAACTGTTTCTGTTATCATTCCTCTGAATCTTTCCGCTAGAAGTTTTCCGGACAGTACCGGGGTGAAGAAGAAGAATATGAAATACATTTAAGCTATGTTCTTCCGAAACTGCTTTTCGGATTGCTTTACATACTTCATCAGGATCGAATAAATATTTACCATTGTCTTTGTCTATAAATTTCTTATTAATTTCCTGCACTATGATAAGCTGTTCATCGTCATCAACATCAACAGAGAACGCTGCTTCACATCCAAGTCTCAAAGCCGGATGACTTCTCTCCACTGTCAGCTCTATGTCCTGCGGATAATGGTTCTGACCGCGGATGATGATAAGATCTTTATATCGTCCGGTTATGTATAGCTGATCACCCTGTATAAATCCAAGATCGCCTGTACGGAGAAAAGGTCCTTCATTTGTATCTGAAGTATATGCAGCAAATGTTTCTTTGTTAACTTTTTCTTTTTCATAATATCCCGGCGTGACAGTTGTACCAGAAACCCATATCTCTCCTACCTGATCTTCCTTGCATTTTACAAGTGTTTTCGGATCAACAATTATTGACTTTGCATCAAGCAGATTCATAGTATGACCGACCAGTCTTACACCATTTTCATTGTTATCTTTTTCAAACGGGATCTCTTTTACTTTATGCTTTTCTATACTTGCTTTATCAAAATTCTTTATGACCGGAGCTTTGTCTTTTTCTGTAGTAGTAATAATAATAGTCGTTTCAGCCTGACCCCAGGCAGAACTAAAGTAATGAGATTTAAATCCCGCAGGTCCAAAATGTTTTACAAATTTTTCAAGTGTATCAGCTCTGACCGGCTCAGAACCGTTCATGGCAATGTCCCATGTACTGAGATCAAGAGTTTTTACTTCTTCAGGACTCACACGGTTGGCAAGGAGTTCGTATGCAAAGTTCGGCGCTCCGCTTATCGACGAACCGTATTTAGAAATTGTCTCAAGCCATCTGACCGGTCTCTGAATAAATGATTCTGGGGTCATCATATAACACGGGAATCCGCCATAAAGCGGAAGCAGTGTACAAAAGATCAGTCCCAGATCATGAAACAGGGGAGCCCACGTAACAAGCGAATCGTTTCTTTTTGGATCGAGTTCCAGAAGCGAATATCTGTAAAGCGTTGCATAAATATTATAAAGAAGATTATCGTGTGTTACCATTACACCTTTTGGCGAACCTGTCGAACCTGATGTATATTGAAGAAATGCAATGTCACTGTATATAATCCCTGGATCTTTCCATTCATCGGCATGATCGTTTGACATTTCATCAGTCGAGATCCAGTTGAGATCTTTTAAAACAATGTCAGCGGAAAACTGATCTTTCAATTCTTCCTTAAGCTTTGAAGTTGTAAGTATAACTTCGGCATAAGCATCCTTAGTAACTGACGAGATCCTGTACATAGATTTATTTCTACCCGGCGGATGAAGCGGCGCAGAGATTATGCCTGCATAAAGACATGCGTAAAAGACTGCGATATATTCGAGATCATTATCAAAGACAAGAATAACACGGTCTCCTTTTTTCATGATCTTCTGTAGCTGAGCAGCAACACTTCGTGCGCGCTTATCCAGTTCAGCATAAGTATAACTGAAACCTTCCGTTTCTCCGTTATCAAGAAACTGATAAGCAAGTTTATCAGGCTGATTCTTTGCTCTCCATCTCAGAAGCTCTATAAAAGTCGATGATCCTTCTTTGTAATGTTCCATTTATAATTTTATTCTCTTCAGTGTATTTTACTTTAAAGTACTTGGTGTTAAGTATTAAGTATTAGGTATTAAGTATAAAGTTTTAAGTCAAAATTTGAAAAA
>CALMST010000120.1 GCA_937872315.1 uncultured Ignavibacteria bacterium
TTTGAACCTGCCGAAACTATTTTGGATCCAAAGTTACAACAGGCAGTATCATTTCATCAATGGAAATTCCGCCATGCTGAAATGTATCATTATATTGATTTAAATATTTGTGATAATCAGTCGGATAGACAAAATAAAAATCTTCTTTCGCTATAATATAATTCACAACTCCGTTTCTTTTCGGAAGTTTATAATCAAGCGGGTTTCTTACAAATATTGCATGTCTTGAATCAGATTTTACATTTCTTCCGCATTTATATCTAAGGTTAGTGGATGTTTCCCTGTCACCCATTGCCTTTACACCGTGAAGACATCTGATACTTCCATGATCAGTGGTCAAAATGATCTTGACATCTTTTTTAGTGGAAAGCTGTCTCAGCATTCCAAAAAATGAAGAATGTTCAAACCAGGAAGCAGTTAAAGATCTGTATGCAGATTCATCGGGAGCAATTTCCTTTAAGATCGCATTATCACTTCTTGAATGAGCGATCATATCAACAAAATTTATTACTATGGCATTGAGATGGTTTTGTGTGTATGACATTATTTTACTTTCTATTCCCCTGCCAAAATTTGAATCCATGATCTTAGTATACTTAAGCTCGTTTCTCAGTTTAACTCTTCTTCTTTCAAGCAGTTTGGTCAGGAAATCCTTTTCATAATTATTTTTACTGTTCTCATCATCATCATTCTTTTTCCAGAGCTCAGGATAATGTTTCTCTATATCAGACGGGAATAGTCCAGAGAATATGGCATTCCTGCTGTATGGTGTGGCTGTAGGAAGGATTGAGTAATGATAATCCTTGCTGATCTTAAAATAATCATAAAGATATTTTTCCATTACCATCCATTGATCCATTCTCATGCAGTCAACGACAAAAAGAAATACAGACTTGTCGCTGTTAAGTTCCGGAATAACAAACTTATCCACTATTTCATTTGACAGAATTGGTTTATCAGTATCAGAATTTACCCAGTCAAGATAATTTTTTTCAACGAATTTTGAGAACTCTGTATTGCAGTCTCTTTTCTGAGTCAGAATGGTTTGCTTCAGTCCAAGATCCGGATGCTCATCTAGTTCTAATTCCCATCCTGTCATTTTCATATGAATGTCTATCCATTCCTGCCATGTAGGACTTTCCATCATAGCCATGGATATCTTGTTGAATTCCTGTATGTAATCCTTTGATACCTGTGAACCTTTGAGTCTTTTGGAATCAAGCATCTTTTTGCATACAAGTAATAACTGTGTTGGATTAACCGGCTTGATAAGGTAATCTGAGATCTTATTTCCGATCGCATCTTCCATGAGACTTTCTGTCTCATTCTTTGTAACCATTACTACCGGTAAACTTGGTTTGATGTCTTTTATTTCAAGAAGTGTCTGAAGTCCTCCCATTCCCGTCATCATTTCATCAAGAAATACTAGATCGAATTCATTTGTTCTAATGAGATTGATCCCGTCTTCTCCGTTTGTTGCTTCCTGTACATTATATCCTTTTTGTTTCAGAAACATTATGTTGGATTTCAGAGATTCGATCTCATCATCCACCCAGAGAATATTTGATTTTTCTTTTAAATTGTTTAATGTATCACTCATAATGCTTTGCACATTAGTTTGCATATTTTATTCCTTTCGTTTTACTTTTTAATAAATAAAGTAAAAAAATAAGTCATATTTGCATAAAAATTAAATTTATTGGAAATGTCTGAATGAACTTAACAATTAAAAAATCATATTAAAAGTCATTCAATTTAGCTTTAAGTATTTACCGCTGAAATAAAAAAGATCTGAAACAGTAAAATTATTCGGTAAGATATTAGTTTGAGTTAAAAGGGTATACTCTATTATCTCTAAAAAGTTCAGTAATCTGAAAAATATATTTTTTAATTTTAAATGTAGGTTTTGTCTCATTATTTTAGAGGAATCTTCAAATTTATTTTAGTATATTACTGACCAATTCACTATATAAAAACATCACATTGAAAAAAGAAGTATTAGACAAGGGATTCATAGAAGTAATAGACAAGCTCGGATCTGATCTTACGGTAGTTAATTCTGCGAGAGTATCATTTGGAAAAAGAAAAGAATCATTCGATGACAGCGACAGGAAGCTTGTAAAATTTCTGGCGAAGAATAAACACTGGTCACCATTCAGACACATGATGGTACAGTTTCATCTGAAAGCTCCTGAGTTTGTAATGAGACAGTGGTACAAACATGTTGTCGGAATTGAGACATCGTCATCATCCGCAGCTAAAGATCATGCATGGAATGAAATCAGCGGAAGATATGTACCCGTTAGTGATTTTTATTCACCCGGGATCTGGAGACGCCAGTCCGGTGATAATAAGCAGGCATCTGAAGGAAGCATTGATGATCAGAATTCTGCTAATGATTTATATAACAGCACGATGAATACAATATTGGAATCTTATCAGAAACTGCTTGATCTTGGAGTTGCAAAAGAACAGGCGAGAATGATCCTTCCGCTTAATCAATATACTGAAGTATACTGGACTGCATCGTTTCAGGCTATTATGAATTTTATTGACCTGAGAGATGAAGCTACAGCACAGTGGGAGATCCGTGAATATGCAATTGCTTTAAAAGAATTGATGATGGAGATATATCCCGAAACCACGAAGATTTGGTTTGAAGTCATAGAAAAGTAAAGGGCTTGCCGGGACATATATAACAGATTTTTTTATTTTACGGAAAATATACTCTTCATAACCTGACCGGCTATGTTTGGATTTTCTTTAAATCTTCTGATTGAATATTCATACCATCTTTGTCCGAATGGTACATAAATCCTCATCCTGTGGCCTTTTTCAACGGCACCATTCCTGAGATTTTCCTGAACTCCGAGAAGCATCTGAAATTCATATTCGTCTTTTGTGAGACCAAGCTCCTTTACCATTTTTACGGATTCCCTTATAAGATATTCATCGTGAGTTGCAATCCCGACATAGGATTTATTTTTGAGCGCAATCCTTAATATTTTAAGAAAATTTTTCCTGATCTCTTCTCCGTCTTTAAATGCAATTTCTTCAGGTTCAATATAAATTCCTTTGCAGATTCTGAAATTAGCCTGAGTTTCAGACAGCCTTATTATATCATTTTCACTTCTCCGGAGATATGCCTGTATCACTATTCCGACTTTTTCATATTTTTTCCTTATCTCTTCAAATATTCTGATAGTAGACCCTGTAACTGAGGAATCTTCCATGTCAATTCTCACAAATCTGTTTACACTTTTTGCTTTCTCCATAATTTCACTCACAAGTCCAAGACAAAAATCGTAATCAATATTCAGTCCCAGCATAGTAAGCTTTATGGATAAATTACAATCAAGCTCATTCTTATTAATTGCATCAAGCACCTCAATATTTTCATCTCTCGATTTAATTGCTTCAGATTTATCCGTTATGGATTCACCGAGTACATCCACTGTAGCCATTAATTTACTCTTGTTAAGATTTTGTACAGTGCTGACTGCATCCGAGATCTTATCACCTGCAATATATTTATTGGCAAAAACCTTTACCACACTTTTAGGCAAAACCTGTATCGCCGGTACAAGTACTTTATTAAGCAGATTCATTTTATTAATTAGATAAGAATTTTAAATAATTTATTTTAGAATTAAAGATTATCAATGCTTCTTCTTCCGCCAAATCCGTCTTCAATATAATGCCAGTATCCTATACTTTCCTCTCCTAAAAGAAAGCAGAGATAAACCTCCTCGCCATTTTCCCTTATATGAGGAAAATCTATCAAACCGTTGTCAATACCTTTTATTAAAATACCTTTCTCCGTGATCTTATTGATCATAACTATCATTTCTTCCAGTTCGGAAGGATATTTACCCGTACCGTTCGGACCCATTCCTCCGAAATACTGATGTCTGTAAATATCATAGCCTTTATCATCAAGCGCTTTTTTCAAATCCGATATTTTTGTTAATTTTAATTTCAGATCAGGAAGCAGATCTGTTGCTTCAATAAGAGAGAAATGAATGGTATGATACATTAATATTAAAATTTACAGCAAAATAATGAAAAAATTAATCTTTAAATATTCCAAATAAAATAAAAAAAGCATTCCAGAATATTGAAATGCTTTTTTTATATATCTCTGTTTCAAGAGGAGACTTTTATTAAAATTTTATTCTAACAATATGAAAATTTTAATAGACTTTTAAAAAATTTATTATTAAGTTGTATTTAAACATCCTTGAATCCCCTCCTTTCCCTGAGAGGGGATGTAGCAAGCAGACCCAACCCTCATTAAATCTTACTTGTTTTCAAGGACGTATTTTTATTATCTGAGAAAATCTTCTTAATTTTAATCCAGTTTTTTGTCCGTACCAACTCTTTTTACTTCTATAATTATATCATATGCCTTATCACTAATTTTTCTTACATCGGAAAGATTTACTTTTTCTCTGCTGAATCCTGAATTATTATCCTGTATGTCATCCGGATAACACATTATCTTTATACCATCTGTTTCATTTCCGTTTATTCGGGTAAGAATGAATTCACCTGAAGAATTAATATTAACTCTTTCGATCATCTTTCCATTTTCTTCATCATCTGAGTAAAGAAATACTTCAATTACTCCACCGGATACAGGTGTCATGTCATTTGCATAAACTACTTTACCTTTTAATTCTCTTACAGTTGCAACACCAGCTGAAACACTGCTGATTACTGTAAAGGTTACAAGACAGATCAGTATAAATGCTGCTGCGATCTGGTTTATTTTAAATGTTTTCATTTTTTCCTCCGAAACAAATGATTTTAAATTATTAATTAATTGCTTGTTGTTTTGATTTTCTTCTGGATTGTTTTTTAACTTTCATGTCATCAGTTGTCTTTATTTCATCCAAAGTAAAAGAATTATTCCAGTAAAATCCGAAAAGATCTATCATCCTGTTTGCATAATCTTTATTCTTTATAATAACATCTGCATTACTGTGTCTCGGTAAAGATTTGTCCTGAATGTTTGTAAAAACTGTCTCCCTGTCAAATATAGTCATGTTAGGCAGCTCTGATTTTGATAATCTGACCTTTTCACCTGATTTTTCAAATTTTCTGCAGATCCTTATAAGATCTTCAAATGTGGCATTTTGTCTGGAATTATTTTTTATGATCTTGAAGTTCAGCGTTGACTCATAAATTGATTTAATAATCCCGCCTCTGTTATAAAACTCCCTTGCATTAAGATCAAGTTCATCGGAAACAAATCCTTCAAGTCTTATCATGAATAAAATCTCAGTCTTTGCATTCTTAAAAAGCTCTATGAATTTTGTCTGTCTGTGCTTATTGAATCCCCTTATCAGCTCAATGTTTACATTGTTGGTTTCGGATGAGACATCTGATTTATACAAAGAGTTAAAATCATTAAAAGTCGTTTTGAGTTTTTCCAGTCTTGATTTGTTATTCTGACTTATCTCTTTTTCGATCTTGTCAGCGATTACTTTTGGATCGATCATCTCATACTTTAAAATCGTATTTGTCTCGATCTCATTGCAAAATCCACGGGCAGTAAATGATTTGAGAATCTCGTAAACAGCTGTTCTCCTTACATCAGCTTTGTCTGCTATTTCTGATGCGCTTAAGACAGAACCTTTTAACAGTACCAAAAATATCTTTGATTCATACTCCCTGAATCCAATTTCCTGAAGCTTATATAAGATTTCTTTAGATTGCAAAATTGTTGTCTTTTAGGTTTAATGCAATATTGCAAAAAATTTACTTTTATGTCAATAGACTTTTATTGACTTATTTTTTTTATCTGACAACAACATTTACCATTTTATTTTTCACGGTAATAATCTTTACAATATTTTTTCCCAGTATATATTTCTTAACATTCTCATTATCCAGGGCTTCATCTTCAAGAACCTTCACATCAGTATCAATTGCAAAGTCCTTCTTTGATCTTACTTTTCCGTTGACCGAAAAAATAATTGTGGCTGTTTCCTCTTTGACAAGTTCCTTATCATAAACCGGCCATGGCTCTTTAACTATGCTGTTTTTGTTTCCGAGAATTTCCCAAAGTTCCTCACTTATGTGCGGCGCAAACGGAGAAAGGAGCAATATGAATTTTTCCACTGCAGACTTGCTGTAATTCTCCAGCTTATATAATTCATTTACGAAGATCATAAGGTATGAGATTGCAGTATTGAATTTCATGTCGCCGTCATCAATATCTTCTGTGACTTTTTTAATAGTCTTATTCAACAGTTTATTTAAATTTTCATCCGGCTTCTCTTCAGCAATTTTTGCATTTAGCTTTCCTGTATCTTCATCTACTATAAGCCTCCAAACTCTTTTAAGAAATCTGTTAAGTCCTTCTATGCCTTTTGTGCTCCATGGCTTTGTTGCCTCGAGTGGTCCCATAAACATTTCAAACAGTCTCATCGAATCAGCTCCGAAATCCCTTATCACATCATCCGGATTAATTACATTACCTCTTGATTTGCTCATTTTGACTCCGTCTTCTCCTAGTATCATTCCCTGATTGAATAAAGTATTAAACGGCTCTTCATAATTTACATATCCAAGATCATATAAGATCTTATACCAGAATCTTGCATAGATCAGATGAAGCACCGCATGCTCAGCTCCGCCAATATATAAATTTACAGGCATCCAGAATTTTTCCTTATTAATATCACATAAGGCATTTTCATTCGATGGATCAAGATATCTCAGAAAATACCAGCAGGATCCCGCCCATTGCGGCATGGTATTGGTCTCGCGTTTAGCCTTTCTTCCTGTTTCCTTATCAACTGTATTTACCCATTCATCTATCATTGCCAATGGAGATTCCCCCGTACCGCTTGATTTGTAAGATACCACATCAGGCAGTGTGACCGGCAATTCACTTTCATCCAATGCTTTGTACGTCCCGTCTTCAAAATGAATGATCGGAAACGGCTCACCCCAGAATCTCTGTCTCGAAAACAACCAGTCCCTTAATTTAAAATTAATGGTTTTCTTTCCGACTCCTTTTTCTTCAAGCCAGTCATTCATTTTAGAAATGGCATCTTCACTTTTTAAACCATTCAGAAAATCCGAATTGACTGAAATTCCTTTACCCGAAAAACACTCTTCGCCTCTGATCGTTTTATCTTTGAAAATACTTATCTCATCTTCTTTTATATCACCTGGTATTACAACAGGTATTATTTCAAGATTTAGTTTTTCCGCAAATTCATTGTCTCTTTCATCATGTCCCGGAACGCCCATTATCGCGCCTGTACCATAACTCGCTAAAACATAATCTGCTATGAGTATTGGTATCTCTTTTCCATTTACAGGATTTACTGCAAATGCTCCCGTAAACTCACCTGTCTTTTCTTTGGATAATTCTGTTCTTTCAAGATCAGATTTTCTTTCTGACTTAAGAATGTATTCTTCTACTTTAGATGATTGCTCTTCAGTCGTAATATCTTTCACATAAGAATGCTCAGGTGAAAGGATTAGATATGATACACCAAATATAGTATCCGGTCTTGTTGTGAAAACCTCTATGAATCTTTCATTTTCAGTATCCTCACTTTTGATCTTAAATTTTACCGAAGAGCCGATGCTTTTGCCTATCCAGTTTCTCTGAAGCTCTTTTATATTATCAGGCCAGTTCAAATTATCAAGATCCGAAAGAAGCCTGTCTGCATATTTGGTGATCCGAAGATTCCACTGACGCATGTTTTTTCTGATGACGGTAAACCCTTTTTCTAACTGCTCCGGAACTTCTTCATTGGATAGCACAGTGCCTAATTCAGGACACCAGTTTACAGGAACATCAGCAAGATAAGCAAGTCTGTGAGAATTTATAAAATCAAATTTTTCCTTTTCACTCAATCCTTCAGGTATCTCAAGCCCGGATATCGGTTTTGCTTTATTATCATTCTCATCATAAAATGAATTAAATATTTTCAGAAAGATCCATTGAGTCCATTTGAAAAAGTTTTCATCGGTAGTATTTATCTCTCTGTCCCAGTCATATGAAAAGCCAAAAGCCTTTAACTGCATTTTAAATTTAGCGATACATTCTTCGGATCTGATCTTCGGGTGGATACCGGTCTTCATAGCATATTGTTCGGCAGGCAGGCCAAAAGCATCCCAGCCCATCGGATGCATTACATTGAAACCGTTCATTAACTTAAACCGGGCAATTATATCGGTCGCTGTATATCCTTCGGGATGACCTGCATGCAGTCCGTCACCACTTGGATAAGGAAGCATATCAAGAACGTAATATTTAGGTTTTGAAGAATCCAGTTCATCCATGCCGGGCGTCCTGAATGTCTTATCATCATCCCAGTATTTCTGCCATTTTTTTTCAATTTCAGTAAAATTGTATTTCAAATTAATTGTTTAAATTTATAAATATTGAACAGCAATCCCGCAATTATCCACAGGATCTTTAATAAAATTGATCTTTTATTATTTAAATAGATTTCTGATTTGATTTAACTCTTCTTCCGATGCCTGTGGTCCCATCAGAGTAGTAGTATATCCCTGATATTTCTCGAAGAACACTCTTTCCGGAGATTCAATTGCTTTGAATTCTTTATCCAGACCGTGCATCGGATATATTTTAATGTGCGCATGATTTATTCCCATTCCTTCCATTACAATAGTTGAACGGCTCACTCCGAGTTTATCGTCAAGCAGTTTACAAATTTTCTTCGCTGAAAGAAAGAATTCCGAATAAATTTTATCATCCATTTCCACCGCATAAGAGTCATAATGATCTTTCGTAATAACAAGACTCATTCCCTTAGTATTCGGGAAAAGATCAAGAATGGCTATGAATTTTTCATCTTCATAGATCTTGTAAGAAGGTATTTCTCCTTTCACTATTTTACAAAATATACAGCCGGGGTTATTCATTTGAGCAAAATAACTTAAAAATATTTCAGATTCAGTGGAAAATTACTTTACATCAAAGACTAAAAGGCTAAAAGAAAAATTTTTTCTATAATTTTCTGTTTTATTACCCCCGGCATAGACTCGAGATAAAGTGGTGTAGACTCTGACGGGAGTAATTAATTTATACAGAAACTTAATAAAGAAAACTTTGAGACTTCGAGATTTTGAGCAAAAAAAAACAGAGCCATGATTGCTCACGACTCTGCTTTATTTACTTTAACTAACCTGTTTTATTAATTTATTTATCCAGCTTAAAACTAAACGGCACGCTAACCCAGCATTTAACAGCTTCATTTTTTTGTAATGCCGGTGTGAATCTGAGATCCATTACTTTATCGGAAACTTCGTCACGAAATTCATCCGGTCCGGATATTTTACCGATCTTTTCTACCGAACCGTCTTTACCGATCAGAAGTCTTACAACCACTCTTCCTTCTTTACCTGAAAGTCTTGCAATTTCAGGATATCTCATTGAAGACTGAATTGAACCTAAATTGATCGCAGCAGGAGCTTTCTCTACTTCAAACTGCTCTAATGGTTTGCTGACAGATTCTTTTACGGTTTCAATGTTTTCATCGATCTTAACTTCATCCACTTTCCCTGTAAAATCAGGAGTTACCTGTGAAATGTCTTCCGTTCCTTTTGAAGATACAGGAAGTTTTACTTCTTCAAGTTCACTCTGATTTTTTAAAGAAATGTCTTCTTTTACATTATTCTTTGCAACAGGTTCCGGAGTAAGCGCTGATAGATCTTTCAATGGAATGCTTTTCGAAACCACTTCCTCAACTTCCTTCACAGGTGTTTTAACATCGACTTCAGTTTCGGAAATATGGAATATCCTTTCCGGCGGCATAATTTCCTTTAGTGATTTCTCGCCGGCTTTGAGAATATACTGAAGTGCTGAAAAAGACAGCACCGCCGCAACTGTCACTCCGGTCAGTAATCCTTTAAATAAAAATTTTCTGTAATTCTGAATTAACTCCGGAGCACCGTATTTCATTCTTTCTGATATTGCCTGAAATACTTCCTGATTGTTCTTTGATCTGTTAAACATTTTAACCTCCGCTTGTTTAGTTAAAAAATTTAAACTTAGTACACCGGATTTTAAAATTTGTTCCGTACTTAATAATTTTATATGATTAAGTACAAATAATTAAAGCAAGAATGAATATCCGGTTATTGATTTTTCATTTAAAAAGCAGAACCGGAATTCAAAATTATTTTTCCAACATATATAAAAATTGTTCCCGTTTTTCCATATATTGATCCGGCACTATCAGATTTACAGACGGCTCTGACAGGAATATTTATTTTAAGAAATAAACTGTTAAATTATGATTTATGAATAACCTGCCGATTAATAAATTGAAAATCAGAATTAATAGAAGTATATTTGCCACATATGGAATTAGAGAAGAACCTACTGATAATAAAGTCTAAGATCCGGGAAGTCTGCAGCAGAGTTGACAGAGATCCTGATGAAATTAAGATTATAGCAGTAAGTAAAACATTTCCCTTTTCGAGAATAATTGAACTCAATTCTACCGGACATGAAGATTTCGGAGAGAACAGGATAAGGGAATTAAGGGATAAATATTATAACATAGCATTTCAATATTCGGGTAAGATCAACTGGCATTTTATAGGACATCTTCAGACCAATAAGGTAAAAGACATAATTGCTTTTATAAGTCTGATACATTCGGTTGATTCATTCAGACTTGCCGAAGAAATTGACAACAACGCCAAGAAGATCAGACGAACCATTGACATTCTTGTGCAGGTAAACACAAGCGATGAGCCCCAGAAATACGGAATACCTGTTTCTGAAGCAGTCAGTCTGTGCAAACAGATATCTTTGCTTGAGAATGTAAGGGTCAAAGGTCTTATGACAATGGCTAAACTTACTGACGATCAGGAAGTCATTCGCGGCAGTTTCAGGACACTGAAAAAGCTCTATGATAATCTGAAACCTGACATGGAAGATTTTGAATATCTCTCCATGGGAATGTCAAATGATTATGAAATTGCAATAGAAGAAGGCGCAAATATGATCAGGATCGGAAGCGCAATATTCGGTGAGAGACCTGTTTTAGTTTAATTAATTTAATTTTAATTTAAGATGAGCACAATATTACCAAAGGACATTAAAAAAACAGATTTTAAAAAAACATTAAGAGGATACGATACGAATGAAGTAGATGCTTTTCTTGAAACAGTTAGTCTGAGATATGAAAGACTCTATGATGAAAACATTTCACTTGCAGAGAAAATAAAAGTTCTGACCTCCGATATTGACCTCTACAAAGAAAACGAATCCACACTTCAGAAAGCAATTGTAAAAGCTCAGGATCTGGCAGATGAAATTCTCGGTAACGCAAAAAAGCGCGCAGAGAATATTATAAAAGAATCAGAACTCAATGCCCAAAAGATACTTCAGGAAACTGATAAAGATATCATGGGTAAGAAACAGGAGCTGGAAGAATTAAAGTTAAGAAATGAAAAACTGGTAGAAGATGTAAAACTTTTCTTTCTTGAGAAATTAAATGAAATGGATGAGTTCCTGAAATTAAGGAACATATACAAAATGGAACTTGCCGGAAGACATTATAATGAGGATGATCACGAAAGTGAACATGAATCAGATTCGGAAGCAGAGCAGAATGTAACTTTGAAAAAGATTTCAATAAATACCGCAAACTCAAACTTTTCCGAGTAATAATCTTTACTCGTTCACCTAATTATTCATTTGTACAAATTAATATACCTTTTATATTTATCCGATAAAAATGACTGAAAGACATTATGAAGCTGTAAACTTTCTGAATTCGAAGCATAGTGATAAATATCCTGTGGGCATTATTCTCGGAACAGGTCTTGGCGGACTTGTCAAGGATATCAGAATAAAATCTGAGATCAATTATTCAGAGATTCCGAACTTTCCCGTATCAACTGTCGAATCACACTCAGGTAAATTAATATTCGGCACACTTTCGGGAAAGAAGATCGTTGCAATGCAGGGAAGATTTCATTACTATGAAGGTTACACTATGGATGAAGTTACATTCCCGGTTTATATTATGAAAGCTCTCGGAGTGAAGAATTTAATTGTTTCGAATGCATGCGGAGCTTTGAATCCCCGGTTTTCCAAAACAGATCTGATGATTATGTCTTCGCATATAAATCTGTTATTCAATTCACCGTTACGAAATAAAAAAATTAATTTTACTGACGGCAGTAAGATCTATTCCGACAGATTAATAAAACTCGCTGAGAAAACCGCGCTTGATAACGGCATACCTGTGCAGAAAGGTGTCTATTGCCCCGTTCAGGGACCTAATCTTGAGACAGTTGCAGAATACCGAATGATCAGAAAAATGGGCGGTGACACTGTCGGAATGTCAACTATTCCAGAAGCAAAGATAGCGCATAATTTAGGGATCGAAGTTTTAGGTCTTTCGATAATTACTGATGAAGGTTTTCCTGATACGCTTAAAGTAGCATTATTGCCGCATATTCTTGAAGCGGCGGCGGTTGCTGAACCGAAACTGACTAAGCTGATCAGAAAGCTTGTTGGAGAAATTGATAATTAATACCTAATAACTAATACTTAATACTTAATACTTAATACCTAATACTTAATACTTAATACCTAATACTTAATACTTAATACCTATTACCAAAAAAGCATGAGTGAACAGATAAACAACATAAAAACATCAGCAGGATTTATTAAGAACAAATTTCCAAAGAACTTTAAACCTGTTACAGGCATAGTTTCCGAGAGTAATTTTAATATTTTCGGCGAATTCAAAGTTTTGTCAGAAATTGACTTTTCAGACATACCGGGGTTTAATGTTTCCGGGAAAGGTTCCGGGAAAGTTTTGTTTGCAAGAAGCAAAGGCATCAAAAGCTCTGATGTTCTGATCTACAAAGGCAGACTTCATTATTATGAAGAAGCTTCGATGCGGGATATTGGTCATACTGTTTATGTTATGAAATATCTGGGGGTTAAGAAATTAATATCGGTTGATGAGTCGGGACATCTGAATCCGAGATACAATTGCGGAGAGATTGCTTTGATATATGATCACATTAATCTTACAGGAGACAATCCATTGATCGGCAGAAATGAAGATGAACTCGGATTGAGATTCCCTGATATGAGCAATGCATACAATAAAGAACTTCACGAAAAGATATACAAAATCCTTCAGGAGAGACAAATTAGAATAAATGATGCAGTAATTCTTGGAATATCCGGACCTCAGAGCGAGACCGAAGCGGAAGCAAGATTTTATCGGGATATAGGCGCTGATGTTGTTGGTTATTCGATGGTATCGGAGAATATTGCATCTGTTCATTGCGGCATAAAGTTCGCCGGGATTGGAATAATCACAAGAGAGCTTGTTGCCGATGTGATGCTGGAAGATCAGAGAAGTGAGATTCAGAAGAATAAAGATAAGAAGAACAGTTTGAAGAAAGCGGAGAAAATTATGGAAAAACTTATTGCCGATATTATAGACCGAATTTAATATTCTTTTTCTTCAATTCCACAGGATCACATATTGACAACAGATATTTTCTAAATAAATCTTCATTTAAATTTGCGAATTTATTTTTTAGCTTGGTATTAAAATTTTGAACATTGATTCAATCATTTTAAGCAATTTAAAAATTAAAGAAGTTTTCAATAAAGCCCAGGAAGGCGGATACATCACTTATATAAAAGAGATTCCCTTTGTCAAAACTCATGAGTAATCAATTCAGGAAGCTGAAGAAATTTCTCTGAGTATTTTGGATTAATTTCAGAAGATACCCGAATAAATATCTGTCAATTATTTTTTACATGCAAATTACTGTACTAATTAATCTATAATTATTTCAATTATGCCCACACGACTCGAAATTCCGAAGATGTACAAACTCTTTATCGGGGGAAAGTTCACACGAACTGAATCCGAAAGATATCTCTCTGCAATAAATCCGAAGACGAAAGAAAAGATATGCAACATTTCACGCGCTTCAAGAAAGGATCTTCGGAATGCGGTGGTAGCGGCAAAAGCTGGATTCGGTGCATGGAGCGGAAAGACTGCTTATGAGCGAGCTCAGATAATGTACAGACTAGCGGAAATGCTTGAAGGAAGAAAAGATCAGTTTGTAGAAGAGATCCGTATTTCTACTAAGCAAACAGGATCTGAATGTGTTAAGGAAGTTCATAGGGCGATCGACAGAATAATTTATTATGCAGGATTCTGTGACAAATGGATGCAGCTTACCGGTTCGGTAAACCCTGTGCAGACGGGATATTTTAATTTTTCCGTTCCTGAGCCAACTGGCATAGTCGGCATAATACTTCCGGATAATTTAAGTTTTCTCCCGCTGGTCTCGCGGGTTGCAGCAGTTCTCACAGGAGGAAATTCATGCATATTACTTGCAAATGATAATGCGCCTTTACCTGCGCTATCATTTTCGGAGGTCATCGCAACAAGTGACTTCCCTGCCGGTGTCATAAATATTCTCACCGGTTTGAAAAAAGAAGTCATTCCCCATTTGGCGGGACATTATGAAATTAATGCAATAGACTTTTGTGATGACAATACCGGACAGCTAAAAGAAGTAATGGAGTTATGCGCAAATAATGTAAAGAGATTTCATTCACTTCCTAAAGATCACAACTGGTTTTCGGATGAGCAGAATGAAAATTTAAAAGAGATCGAAAAATTTATTGAGATAAAAACGGTGTGGCACACGGTTGGGAATTAATTGAGATTTACGAATTTCGAATTTCGAAATTTTTGTTGATTCACCATTATAATTCGGATGTAAAATTATTAACAGGATCTTTTCTGTCCAAAACAATTTAATGAAATAAAAATTATTTATGAATTTGTTCAGAATCGACCGGATTTTTATAATCAATAAGCTGAAGGCACACCATTGCCATCTCCTTCGCGCGGGGATAATTGGGTAAGGTTATTTTTCTGAATTTCAGACATTAATCATTAAAAACAAACTTCATAAACTTTTTGACTAATATAATTGAAAACCTTTTGGACAAGTCTGCCAAAGGACACATTACACAATACTCAATACTTAATAC
>CALMST010000121.1 GCA_937872315.1 uncultured Ignavibacteria bacterium
TCGTTTTGGGCAGGTATGAATTATTCAGGTTGAAGTATAAATTTTAAACAGAAATAAATGCGCATAAAATTCATTAATCCTGTTTCTTTTTCTTCCGGATGGTCAGGAAAAATTTAATTATGACTCAGCATATTTCCTGAAGTTATCAAGTATAGACTGCCATCCTGCTCTCTGCATTTCAACCGGATTAGTTTCTTCAGCGTCAAAAGTCTCGGTGATCTCTGTCTTTCCGTTAAGATCAGTAAATTCAACTTTTACTTTTCTTAAATCTCCAAGTGAATAAACTATCAGTTCATTCACAATTACATTATCATATACACCTGCGAAATCAAAACCCATGCTGCCGTCTTTTGCTTCCATTCTTGAAAAGAACTTTCCTCCGGTTCTTAAATCATTTTCCGCTTTTGTAGTATGCCAGTCGTCTGATGCATTATTCCATTTAATAATGTCATCAGGATTAGTCCATTTATTCCAGACTGTTTCGACAGGCTTATTAACCGTTGTCTTGACTGTTATCTTTGTTTTCTGATCTGATCCCATATATTTAATTTATTTTTGAGCGCAGTTAAACATCCACTGAACTCCGAATTTATCAGTGCAGCTTCCAAAATATGCTCCCCAGAACATATCCTGAAGTTCCATTGTTACCTCACCGCCTGCAGATAAAGCCTTAAACAGCCCGGCAGTTTCTTCCCTTGTATCCGGTTCGAGATTTATATAAATATTGTTTCCGAAATTAACATTAAATCCCATAGATTCGGGAGCGTCAGTTCCCATCAGGATATGACCACCGGGAAGCTCCAGTTCTATATGAATTATTAGATCTTTATCCTCATCCGACACCTGCGGCATTCCCTCCTGCGCCGGTATATCTCCGAATCTTGCTATTCCGCCTCCGCAGAATTCACCTCCGAATACAGATCTGTAAAAATTGAACGCCTCCTCTGTATTCCGGGAAAAATTTAAATATGTACTTACTCTCGCCATTTTCTTATTAATAAGTTTAAAAAAAATCTATTTTAAAATATTATATTTTTAAAACAAGTTATCCTATTTTTTATCTTTCAGATAAGCCTGAACAGCATCATAAACTGAATTATAATTTACTATTTCATGCTCTTTTTCATATTTACTTATACTTGAGACCATTTTTTCAAACTGAGCATTTGCTCGTGCAAGTTTCATATAAATTCCGCGTGAATGAAGTTCATAATATAAATGTTCCAAAGCATCAGCTGCAGTCACATCCAGCATGTTTACTGAATCAGCATTTAAAATTACACATTCCACTTTTTCTTTCTGATTGTCAATCATTTCCAAAAGCTTTGTCTTTAAATAATCAGAGTTAAAAAATACCATTGCAGATTCTATCCTGAAAATTACAAGTCCCGGAATTTGAACTGCATCAGGATTATTCTCTATATTCTGAAATATAGTGCTGCCTTTTAATTCACCCTGAATGAATACCCTGGGATGTGAAGCATATTTTAACAACCTGAGCATGGAAAGCCCGACAGCTATAAGTACTCCGGGCATAACACCTATTACTATTACGCTTACAGATGTTATTATTGAAATATAAAACTCAACTTTACTTAGCTTATATAATTTTTTAGAATATTTAATGTCAAATAATCCGATACAAGCTGAGATTATTATCGCGCTCAAAACAGTTACAGGCAGCAGAGATAGATATCCGGTAAAAAACAAAAGACATAACACTATTGCAAAAGCCGCAAAGACTGATACCAGCTGGGTTTTTCCGCCGGATGCATTGTTCACTGCTGTCCTTGAATCCGCACCGCTTATGGCAAAACCATGGGATAATCCTGACATTACATCAGCTACTCCAAGCGCTATGAAATCTTTGTTTGGATTTATAGTATAACCGTTTCTGGAAGCAAAGCTCTTATTTGTAAGCATCATACTGCAGAAACTGATAAGAACTATACCTGATGATTCATAAGCAAGTTTTATGAGATTGACATTTTCAATTTTAGGAATTCCCAATGTCGGCAAACCTGCCGGAATTTCTCCCACTAAAACTATACCTTTATCATCTTTGAAGATCATTATTATAGCAATTCCTATTATCACTGATATCAAAGGAGCTGGCAATCTTGGAGTAAATTTTTTAAGAAGTAATATTAAAACGAAAGATCCTCCGCCTATTATTAAAGTATATATGTTTGTTAATTCCAGTTTTGAAAAAAATTCAAAGAGAGTGTCAAAAAATTCTTTTGAAACAAGATTGTATCCGAACAGCTTTCCCATCTGCCCGAGTATAATGCTTATTGCAAGTCCGTTTAAATAACCCGTTAAAATCGGCTTGGATAAAAAATTGGCGATCATTCCCATCTTGAATATTCCTCCCACTATGCACAGTGCTCCCACCATTAAAGCCACCATAATACACAATGCGTAATACTGATCCGAACCCGCGGCGGCAAGAGGTGCTACCATTGTTGCTACAAGCAAACAGGTCGCCGAGTCGGGTCCCATTATCAACTGTCTTGATGAACCCATAAGAGCGTATGCCATCATCGGCAAAATGCTTGAATACAAACCTGCCTGAGGTGGAAGACCGATAATTGCTGAATATGCAATTCCGATCGGAAGTACAATTGCAGCAACTGACAATCCTGCAAAAATGTCTTTTAAAAGATATTCCTGTTTATAAGTCTTTGTCAGACTTAAGCCCGGAAATATATTAAACAATAATTCTGAAAAGGATTTTTTCAAATAATCACAGATAAAAATTTTAGATATTAAAATGTATTATCAGAAAATTAATTACAATTGAAATATATATCAATTTCAATAAAATGATTTTTTTAAATTAAAATTATAACTATAAATTTTCATTTACAAAATTTAAATTATACCTTTAAAAAATTAAACCGGGAAATGATACTAGAACTAAGACCTTCAGGGATACATGGCGTTGGAGTTTTTACATATAAAAAAATAAAGAAGGGTTTGAAGATACCATTGTTTGAAGAAGATGATTACCGTTACATAAAAAGATCACAGACAAAGAAAACCGGATTACCTTTACATTTCATTGAGAAATATTCAATTCAATACAAAGACGGTTACTCGTCCCCTAAAAATTTCCACAGAATGTCCATTGGCTGGTATCTAAATCATTCCGATACTCCAAATACTTATTGCGATGAGAATTATGATTTCTTCGCTTTGCGTGATATAAAGAAGAATGAAGAAATAACTGTTGACTATGACAAACTATAGTTCATATCAAGGAAATAAACTTTTGATTTTCCCGGTTAATTAATTCAGATAATCTTCTGCTTCTTTGGAAATCTTTTTTAATCTTTCCTGCTGAGCATTTGTTAAAGTAGGTGCTATTGATGTAAGTTTTTTTGACCATACCTGGGTTTTTTCAGCAAGCGCCTGCATGTCCTTCACATTTGACAAATTTCCATTTTTCATTTCCTTAACTAATTTTACATACTCATCTACAATATCCTGGTATTCATCGATCATTTTATCTGTATCTGTACTTCCTGTAGTAGTTGTCTCTTTCGGAACTTCACCTGCATTGTTCTCTTTCTCATCTGCTTTTTCAATTTTTGTTTCGTTTCCGGATTCTTCAGTTTTGGAATCAGAGGATCCTTTTCCTCCGGTAGATTCCTTTTTACCGCAACCGCTTAAAAATAAAGCAATTGTTATAACCATAAACATTGAAGCTAATAATGAAAATTTTGTTTTCATTTATGTCCCTTTTTTAATTTTAAAAAATAAAGTTACTAATTTATTAAATAATGAAAAATGATAAATTTGTCAGTTCAAAAGTTTTCGGTCCGGTGATGTCCAAAATTTTTTCTCAAAGGTTAAAACTTTGACAATGAATCCCGGTCTATTGTTAATATGGCTCAATTGATTCAAATGTCTTTAATTAACCAGTTAATATGTTTTAAACAAACTCAGCTTCAAAACCTGTCTGCATTTTAATCAATATATAAATTTAGTTTTAAAATAAAAAATCCGCTATGAAATGAATCATAACGGATTTAAAATAAAGATCAAAAGACCGATTCAAAAATCCGGGATTTCCGAAAGGATAAACTATTTCAGATCATAACGGTCTGCATTCATAACTTTGACCCATGCATTCACAAAATCCTTTACAAATTTTTCTTTGTTGTCGTCCTGCGCATAAAATTCAGCATAAGCCCTAAGAATGGAATTTGATCCGAAAACCAGATCTATCCTTGTAGCTGTCCACTTGGTTGCACCGGTTTTTCTGTCAACTATATTGTATAAATTATCAGAAACAGGTTTCCATGAATTATTCATATCCGTAAGGTTTACAAAAAAATCATTACTTAAAACACCTTCATTGCCGGTAAAAACACCGTGTTTAGTTTCACCGTAATTAGCGCCTAACACACGCATGCCGCCAACCAGAGCGGTCATCTCAGGAGCTGTCAGTCCCATCAGCTGAGTTCTGTCGAGCATCAGCTCTTCAGGTTTAACTGAATAATCTTTTTTCAGCCAGTTTCTGTAACCGTCATGAATCGGTTCTAACGCTTCGAATGATTCCGCATCTGTCATATCTTCAGTTGCATCTCCGCGTCCGGCGCTGAATGGTACTTTTATACTGACACCTGATTCCTGAGCTGCTTTTTCCACTGCTGCTGTTCCACCGAGAACAATCAGATCTGCAATACTGACTTTTTTCTCCAAACCGGATTGAATTTCTGTAAGCGTTTTTAAAACTTTCTGCAAACGCGCAGGTTCGTTTCCTTCCCAGTCTTTCTGGGGAGCTAAACGAATTCTCGCTCCGTTTGCTCCGCCTCTGAAATCAGATCCTCTGTATGTTCTCGCACTGTCCCAGGCAGTATTGATAAGCTCTTTACGAGTCAATCCGCTGTTCAAAAGTTTTGTTTTTAAATCATCAATTTCCGCATCAGACAAAGTGTAATTAACATTCGGTACAGGATCCTGCCAGATAAGATCTTCTTTTGGTGCATCAGCTCCAAGGTAACGGCTTTTCGGACCCAGATCCCTGTGCGTTAATTTAAACCATGCCCTTGCAAAAACTTCATTGAAGTATTCAGGATCTTTATAAAATCTTTCTGAAATTTTCCTGTATTCAGGATCCATTTTCATTGCCATGTCCGCATCTGTCATAATCGGATGTTGACGTTTGCCCGGGTTATGAGCATCAAGAGGCATATCTTCTTCTTTAATATCAACCGGTTTCCATTGCCATGCACCAGCCGGACTCTTACTGGTTTCCCATTCATGATTCAATAACATATCAAAATATCCGTTATCCCATTTTGTAGGATTAGATGTCCACGCGCCTTCAAGTCCGCTTGTAACCGTATCTGCTCCATTTCCATTACCTTTCGGATTCATCCATCCAAATCCCTGATCTTTAACTTCCGCACCTTCAGGACTCTGACCTAAAACATCAGGATCTCCGTTTCCGTGTGTTTTGCCAACTGTATGTCCGCCTGCTGTTAATGCCACTGTTTCCTCATCATTCATAGCCATACGTTTGAATGTCATTCTTACATCATGTGCTGTTTTCAGCGGATCTGGATTTCCGTCCACTCCTTCAGGGTTTACATAGATCAGACCCATTTGAACTGCGGCTAAAGGATTTTCCAGAGTATTACGGTCCGAATCATCTGTATATCGGTTTTTGGTTGCTGCAAGCCATTCTTTTTCAGTTCCCCAGTTTATATCTGTCTCTGGATGCCAGATATCTTCGCGTCCTCCGGCAAAGCCGAATGTTTTGAATCCCATTGATTCATATGCCATATTTCCTGCCAGGATAAAAAGATCTGCCCATGAAATTTTATTGCCGTATTTTTTCTTGATCGGCCATAACAATCTGCGAGCTTTATCAAGATTACCATTATCCGGCCAGCTGTTGAGCGGAGCGAATCTTTGATTACCTGTATTGCTGCCTCCCCGTCCGTCAGCTATTCTGTATGTTCCTGCCGAATGCCAGGCCATACGGATCATCAGACCACCATAATGTCCCCAGTCCGCCGGCCACCAGTCCTGACTATCAGTCATAAAAGCTTTCAGATCATTTTTCAATGCTTCAAGATCAAGTTTTTTAAATTCTTCTTTGTAATTAAAATCCTTTCCTGTTGGCAGGGTTTTTGTATCATGCTGATTTAAAATATCCAGTTTAAGTGCTTTTGGCCACCAGTCCATGACAGAATCGTGTATCTCAGTGTTAGCCCCATGCATTACAGGGCATTTTCCATTTTTTGAATTGTCCATTATATTATTTTAAGTTTATAGAAATTAAAGAAATGCTGAAAAAAATTGCGGTAATTTTTAACTGTTTTTTATAAATATTATTTCTTGTTAATGTTTAATAATATATGTTCACCGCAGACTTGAATATTTTCTATTCCCGTCAAAATCAGATTACAATTATCTTTTTTTAAGTTTCTGAAGTATAAAAATATCAACATCTGAGTGTAAATTCAATTCTAAATTATCACTTAGTCACCGGATTGGGATACACTAAAGACATATCCTTCGCAGATTTCCAAATAAGCATTTGGATTTACCTTAAAGGCTATTTTATATTAATCCTTATCATTATTATCATCATCATCATTTTCGTAATCGGCATCTTCATCTAAATCTTCGTCCGGCTCAGTCAGCAATAATTCATTTGCAATATCAGGAAGTGCGGATTGCGCACCGGCTTCTTTCATTACCTCAACACTTTTCAGCTTTTTCTGAATAGCTCGTGTTCTTTTTCCCATTACATCATCAAGCTGATTTAAACCTGTCTGAATATTTTTATGAGCTTTGCCAAGCATTCCGCCGAAATTTTCGAATTCCTTTTTTACCATCCCAAGTATCTGCCAGACATCACTGCTTCTTTTCTGTATAGCAAGTGTTCTGAATCCCATCTGCAGACTGTTTAAAATAGCTCCAAGAGTGGTCGGACCTGTCACGATAATTTTATAATTCCTCTGAAGATCTTCCAGCAAAGCTGCTTTCCTTACAACTTCAGCATAGATCCCTTCAAATGGTAAGAACATTATTCCGAAATCAGTAGTATCAGGCGGATCTATGTATTTTTCACCTATATCTTTCGCCATCTTTTTTATTGTATTATCGAGATTTTTCTGTGCGGCAAGTATCTTCACCTGATCACCTTCTTCATATGCGTCCTGAAGCTGTTCATAAATATCCTTTGGAAACTTGGCATCAACAGGGAGCCATACATTTTTACCTGAGTCATCTTTTCCCGGAAGCCTGATTGCAAATTCCACCTGATCCGAACTGCCAGATTTTGTTTTTACATTGGCTTCGTACTGATCAGGAGAAAGGATCTGCTCCAGTAACATGGACAGCTGCATCTCCCCTATCCCACCGCGCATCTTTACATTGCTCAGAACTTTCTTCAGTCCGCCTACATCTGTAGCAAGATTTTTCATTTCGCCGAGTCCTTCCTGAACCGCCTGAAGCTGCATTCCAACTGTCTCAAATGACTGACTAAGTCTTTCATTTAATGTTTTCTGAAGTTTTTCATCAACAGTCTTTCTCATTTCATCAAGCTGAATAGCATTGTCTTCACGTATAGACTTCAATTGATCTTCTACAGACTGTTTCACTTCCTTTACAATATCAGTAGTTTGCTTGTTTATTTCATTCTGCCGTGTCGAGAAATCCGTAAATTTCTGTCTTAGCAGTTCGTTAAGATCTTTTATGTTTTCAGTAAACTTTACTTCAAACGAATTCAATGTTGTTGAAAGCTCTTCACGGTTTGTCTTTGTAATTTCATTCATTTCAGCTCTGTTTCTCTGGAATTCATCTTTGATAGATTTTTCATTTCTTTCTAATCCCGAATCTGTTCTTATAATGGAATCCTCAATATCTTTCAACTGCGGTTTGATATCAGTTTTTGTTTTTTTAAATATTAAGATCAAAATATTTAATGCTGCAAGCGCTACAATTATTATCAATAATATTTCTGACATAAATTTAATTTTAATTGTTTGATTAAATTAAACGGGAGGTTATTTTTTTAAATATCAAGCATAACTTGGTTTTGATTATTGTTTTTCCTTGCTGCCTTCAGGGAAAGATTCAGGAACCTGATAACAGTGATCCATGAATTAAAAAATTATTATTTTTTCAAAGATTGCCTTTTTTATATTATCGGAAAAAATTTCAATCAATATTAAAACCCGGATAAGTAAATCTTTAAATGGATTTTTGAGTATAATGATACTAAAGTTAATCGAAAAAAAATGTAATGAAATTTACCCGTATTGACAAAATATTATTCAATACTTACTTTTATAAAAAATTAATCTAAAAACATACCATGGGCAACCAATCAGATGAAAATGCCGAAATTATAAAACGCGCTTATAAAGCTTTTAATGAAGCTGACATACACGTTTTGAATGAACTCCTGGATGATAATTCAAGCTGGCATTCGCCCGGGAGAAATCCTTTTGCCGGAGATTACTTTGGCAAAGAAGCAGTTTTTGCTTTATTCGGACATTACGGAAGTGACACCGGAGGTAATTTCTATGTTGATCTGAAACACTTACTCAAATGTGATCACGACAAAGTAGTAGGTGTTCAGCATATTACTGCAATGCGCAAAGGTAAAAAACTTGATGTTTGGAGCTGCAATTACTTCAAAGTTAAGAATGGGAAAATCACAGAAGGCAGAGAATATATTTATGACCTTTATGCATGGGATGAGTTCTGGTCTTAAACAGTTATAAGTTTAATTTTATCTTCAGCTGAGAATTTTAAAAACTTATTTTTTTAAAATTCGGATTGTCGTTAAATTAGCTAAAGAGATTAGTTTAGTTTTAATTTATATTTACTGACAGGATATTATTAGAGGAAATATTAATATATCAGAAATTTTATGTTATGGCATTTTCGCTGCTTTATCGTTTTTGTTAATCCGGGATGTAAATTACAGTTCGGCATTTTTCTTATTCTGTCTGCAGCTTCCGTAACTGGAATTCCTGAATCGCATATAGTTAAAATAATCAAAGAAAATTAATTTCATATATTTCATAATTTGTTTTATGCACCGATGCTGTCCAAAAAATTTAAATATTAATATTTGATTTAAATTCGGGATCAAGCATTTTAAGTTTTAAAATAAAGCAACCCGCTTTTTATAAATTGCCGTTTAAACGATCTTATTTTTATTGATCATTTATATAGTATCCTGCTTTATCAGTTTTCTGATTAAAGAGATCTGTCCTAAATGATAATAACTGTGTTCAAAAAATCCTTCTGTGTTTCGTAAATATGTGCCGTATTTCTTATCAGCAAATGTTTGCTCCAGAATACTTTCATCCATCTGTCCGACTTTCTTTACAAACTTTTCAGAATTAATTATAAAATCATTTAACAGATTTTTCCGGTCCTTTTCATTTTTGATATCCGGAAGGTCAAAGCTTTATTTGTCACTGATCTCAAACATCCCGCCATCCAATACACTTAATATTCCTTTCATATAATAATTCATATGAAATGTCAGCATGGCTATGGAATTCAGACCATCTGTTTTATGATTTGCCTGCTCCCAATTAAGATTTAATATATGTTCTTTAAAATTAGTATCTGCAATCCACTTTCCATCAATAAGTACTTCCTGAATCCGTTTTGAGATCAAAGTATTTCCGGTCATAAAATTTATTTATTTATATTTTCAGCAAATTCCGTTAAACCTAACATTAACCTGTACTTGTAATTCTTAACTCTGAATTCCTGATTTGAAATTAATAAAGTTTATACCTTAACAGAACACCGGAACCCTCTCCCTGCATAATAAGACTCCGCTCCGTTATGATAAACAAAAACAGTATCAAACCGGAAGTCACCAAAGATAGCTCCGCCTAGTTTCCGGATCTTATCAGGTGTTTTCAGCCAGCTCGATGTTTTATTGTCAAAGTTTCCAAGCTTCTGAAGATTCCTGTATTCTTCTTCAGTTAATAATTCAACACCCATATCACACGCCATTCCGACAGCGTTGCCTTTAGGTTTGTGTTCCTTTCTTGATTCCCATGCTTCGGGATCGTAGCAGAGACTTCTGCGGCTTTCAGGACTTTCTTCAGCACAATCATAAAAAATATATTCACCTGTTTTTTTATCAATACCTGTAACATCAGGTTCGCCATTAGTTCTTTCCATTTCACCAAGCGACCAAAGTTTACCGGCATTTTTTTTTAGCTTAGCCTGTACCTTTGCCCATTCAAAACCTTTATGACGATTCATGTTTTTTTCAAAACGCGATTTTAATGTGATGATGAGTTCCTCACTCTGTTTTGCAGACAATATTTTTTTCATTCTGCTGTCTTTAATTTTTAGAAATGATTACGATAAAATATGGATTACGATTTGATTACAAAAAGCAGAAAAAATTATTACTTAACAAAAATACCATTCATATTGTTTTGGAAAGGTAAAACATCCGGAGTATTTTACCTGGCAATCAATTCAAATACTTTCGGGACACAAAATCTGATTCGACAAAGATTTCCCGTTCATGTCTATGTAAAACAGTTTTATAGTGTCTTTGTTATTAATGGTTGCTTTATAAAAAAAAACTCCTGAGACTGGTACAATAAACAGAAATCATGCAATGGTAATTTCCAGACTCACAAAGGACTCCTCAAGATCTTCTCCATCTTTCTCCCTTTCGCAAGCTCATCGACAAGCTTATCAAGATACCTGACCTTCTGTGTCAGCTGATCTACGATCTCCTCCACACGGTAGCCGCAAATTACACCGGTAATGAGATGAGCATTCGGATTTAATTTTGCTTTCCGAAAGAATGTTTCAAAGGTTGTCTTTTTATCTATCTGATCTTTAATTTTCTTTTTATCGAAACCCGTAAGCCACTCAATTACCTGATCCAGTTCCTCATTTGTTCTGCCTTTTTTCTCCACCTTTGTGATATAATGAGGATAGACCGAAGCAAAAGTCATTTTTGCGATCCGCTCATTATGTGTGTCTGTGGTTTTCATGTTCTTTGATCTTTGATTTTTAAAATGTGCTGAAATTGATTTTGCAAATAATATTCAACTCTGATTTGACCCGCAGGTTATAAAATAATGTTATTATCAATATAAACATTGGAAATGATCACGATCTTCCAGAGCTTAATCTGCATCCGCAATTTTATAAGTCCAATTATTTTTAATGATATAAAAATTACCATCGATGTTACAGTTAATCTGACGAGTGTCAGCCGCTCCTCTTTTCAGTTAAAAATTTTTCGTAACAGTAAAATGGAAGTTCCCTGCCCGGAAAAAACACTTCGCCTCGTCTTTGATAATCTCTGTTTTCATAAAACCGCAATACCTCCGGATTAGCGCTGTATGCATCCAGACGAATTGAAGTATAATTGTTTTCTTCAGCATAATCTTCCGCGAAATCCATGAGCTTTTTTGCAAAACCCCGGTTTTGAAATTCGGGTTTAACTGCAAGCCGGTGAATGACCAGAATTTTATCAACATTATCTTTCCAATGAACTGAATTATACTCCGGATCCTGAAATTCATTTATATTTATAACACCATAAGTTTTACTGTTCTCACTAAGGCAATAAAGATTTCCTTCCTGAATGTCATTTTTAATAATTTTTAATGTCGGATATTTATCTGTCCATTGAAAAATGCCTTTCTTTTCCAGAGCTGCTCTGCAATCTATAAATATCTGAAATATCTCGTCAAGTTGTGATATTTTTACTTTACTGATCGTCATTTACTGTTTATTTCTTTAAGAAACTTTATTGTTTAATGATCCTGCATTTTTATTTTCCTTGTCCGTCTCCCTCAATATTCAAACATGCATTTACATCACAGCGACAGACTCCTTTAGATCTTTCATACCATAGCCGGTCATTTTTAACTTCGAGGAGCTGAGATACCCTTCTTTAATTTATTTTTTTTAAAATCTTTTCAGTTAAAACAATACAGATCACGTCCTTTATAAATGCTGAAACATTTGTTGCCAATACGATCTACAGGAATGTTATCTGCTTTTAAATCTTTATCCTGAAAGCTATCGGTGGCATAAGTAAATATAGTACTGTCATATCTATAAAGCCAAACACGCATATTGCAATACTCAACTGATAAATTTATTTCTTATTTTTCATGGACTCTCTGCTGACACGGGAAGTTTTTGTCTGAATAATAAACGCATTTTCTCATACTGATAATTATATTTGCTGTTCCGGTATTGAAGTTCTGACAATTTAATTGTGGACTTTTTTATTTACCGCTTTATAATAGAGTATGATCGCGCCGCTGCCTAATGTTTTTGTTTTTAATAGTTTAAGGTCAGTCTTGTCTTTGATGTTTTTAAATAAAGTTAGTCCGGTTCCCAGAATAACAGGATGAATGCAAATCTGATATTCATCTATCAATCCCAGCTGCGTTAATGATGCAATTAAACCCGGACTGCCCGCATAAAAGTCTTTTCCTGATTGCTGCCTTAGTTCTGAAACTACTTCTTTAATATTTCTCTTTTCCAGTTTTGCGGTTTCCCAATCAATTTTTTTCAGGGTTTTGGAAAAAACAATTTTAGGAATGTTATCAATCGCAACCGCAAAATCATCCATAGATTTATTACCTGTAGGATTTTTTAAAACTGTCTTCCAGAATTCCATAAGTTGATAAGTCTTACGACCGTACAAGACAGTGTCAGCATTTCTTAACATTTCAGTATAATGGTCATGCAGTTCTTCATCAGCTATACCTGCAGTGTGGTCGCAATACCCGTCAAGCGTCATGTTTATTGCGGCAATTAGTTTTCTCATGTTTTAATCTGTATTAAATTTTTCTGATAATTTATTTCTGAAAGTTTCAGGTAAACATTTACTTCAAAACATTAAAACAAAAAAATAAACTGACATTACAATCCGGATTCTAAATATCAAAATTACATATTACTTAAAATTTTTCCAATATAATAAATTCATAAAAATAAGTTTCCCGCCAACTCTGATATAACCAAAAAGGAATCTCCTAAAAATTAAATATATTTAAGAAATTAAAATCAAAGGAGGATTTATCATTTATTACTCAGGTATAGATTTACACAAGGATAATAGTTATATCACAACAATGGACTGCAGAGGTAAAATAATAAATCAGAAAAGGTTGGTTAATGACGGATCAATTATTATAAATCATTTCAGATCGATTGGCTGGAAACACAAAACCACATTAGCGACATCAAACAGCTGGTATTGGCTTTGTGTTGTATTGCAGGAAACCAAAACAGATATTAAATTAGCACATGCAAAACATCTTAAAGCGATATCATTTGCAAAAGTAAAGACAGACAAAATAGATTCAAAGCCACTGGCAGAGTTATTAATAGTAAATTTAATACCATCAGCACATATGATCAGTAAAGATAAGCTAGGATTAAGAGATTTAATGAGGACCCGTCTGTGATTTGTAAGAAAGCGGACTTCATGTGACAATAGTATTCATAGAATAAAAGAAAAATTTAATTATTCAATGATAGTACCAATCTTGTCCAATATGGTTAATATAAATTACTCTTTATCTGAATATAGAAAAATCTCCCTCTGGTGATAAATTGCCGGAAATTCAGAGAAATGGCTAAAAGTAAGAATTGAACCTTTGAGGTTAAAAAATTTTATGTCTTTGCGGTATGTAGCCTCCCTCCTCTTTTCCAAATGTGTCAAATACAGATTTAACTAAAACTTTTCATCCGGTACACCACAGTTTTTCTGCAGAAATTCAAAAGCTTTAGCTAATTTCTTGCATCTATCCTTATCTATATTACTTAATGTGAATGCGGTGTCAGAAGAATCAAAATGTTCAGTCTTAACAGGATATACGGTGTAATTAATATTATTTATTTCAAAAAACTTTTTTAGTTTTTTATACATGTCTTCTTCTTCAGACTTAAGAACTCTAATAAGATCATTTTCCCTTTTTTTAGGTGGAATTTGAGTTATCAAGTAATTGTGTTTTATTAGATCCTTATTATCGTAAGAAACAAATGTAATTGAAGTCTTGCCGGATTCTATTTTTGAAATTTTACTAAAATCTATTGTAATGGTATCCTGTTTTAAATATTCAAATTTTGAATATATCCGGGAATCTTCAGGATTCTCATCAAACTCAGCATAGGATATTTTTGAATTACCTGATGTTGTCTCAACAAGTTTAATAATGCAAGACTGAGCTGAAATTACAGTATATGAAGTTTGCCCTTTGAAACTGTAATCCATATATCTAAAATCTTCACCGTTAAAAATTTCATAGAAGGAAACACTTGCGTCTGCATCAGAAGAATTATTACTATGATCCAGATTATTTTTTATGAAGTCTAAAGCATCTTGTTTAGTTATCGATGAATTTTGACAATAGACAGTATTGTAAGAAAAAGAGGCAAGCTGAATTATGAACAGGAATAAAAATATTCTCATATTGATATAATAATCTTTATATTTACTCTTTTAGAGCAATGGTTTAATTAACAAATAGAAACATTGCAAAAATAGTTTATTATGAATCAATGTTCAATATCACTATTTGATTCTTGGATTTATACAAAAATTAATTAAAAAATTCCGGACGGATTTGAACAGAGTATTTATTTTTTCATAAGTAAGATCTATTGCCCGGTTTTTATTATATATACTTTAAAGATCTGACTGCTGGCGCTGCTCTGAGTACCGTCATTGGAGAAAAATATATTGGCTTCTGAACTGCTGATACCTCCGTAAATATAGCCGGCTAAAGTTCTTTCTGCGGAAAAATCATCAAGTTTAAAAACGCCATTATTGTTTCGCGGTAAATTTTCTGCCGGAATAAATTCAGAACCTGCACCAAGTAATGACGGCATTTCAACAGGTAATTTATATTCCGTCATTGTGCCGCTTCCATCTCTTGTAACCCGCGCAATGGTTTTTACAAATGGAACATTCTTATCCCTAACCATAATGCCCAGACTATCATAATATTGAGCTATACCGCCAAAAAACACAGTGTGCATTTCATTGTTTTCAGCGCTATATAATGGTATGTGTGCGCAATGGTAATTATTGTAATATTGTGAAAATGAATTATTAACCTCGTACCCCGCACTGTCTATGTTTACACAATTCAGAAATGGCAAATCAACTCCCACCTGAAAAACTCCCGAAAAAGCTGTTAACCCTTCCTGTCCGGACGGCATAATTTGAGGTACAACATTGAGATCTCTTCTGTGTAAATGTTTAGTATCAATTGTTTCTGATAAATGAGTTACGGTAAGTGTAACACCATTATCGGAAATAATAAATTTTCTGATGGCGTTTGTATATTCCTGTAGAAAACCGGGACCGTGATTTGGACCCATTGGATTATATCTGCCCATAAATACCTGTCCACCGGTCAGATAAAATGTATTGTTGATTTTATTCAGGTATCCGCCTGTAACACCAAAAACTGTATCTGATATTTGACGGAAGTTTGCAGCAAATGAAATATCATTAATAATTGCGTTTATTACTTCAGGAACATTAACTGCACTAAGAAATGGGTATGTAATATGATCACCGTATGATTCGCTGTATCCGTATCCTCCGGCTAGATATAAATAATCGCCCTCCTGATAAAATTCCATATTGGTTGAACTAAGTTGCTCCCGTATATCAACAGGAAGTGATGATAATGAAGCTGACCATTTTTGTCCGGCTTCCGGGTCAACAACAATTAACTGATTATTCTGTCCCTCATCATTAAATGAAGCAAAGGGTTGTCTTCGGTGTAATCCATCCAAACGTCCTCCGATGATCAGCCATTTACCATCATGCTGACCCCAGGAAAATGCCTGTATTCCGCCTAACCCACTAATGCTAATTGGCTCAATGACAACTTGAAATGGTGTTGTTTGAGCAGTACAGCTGAAGGTAAATGCAATAAATAGTATTATTAATATTTTAATTTTGTTCATAAACTATTTTTTTATTAATGTAATATTGATTGTATCATAGTGTCTCCGTAAGAAACTATATCAAATTTAAAGTTTGCAACTTTCCATTTATACATTACTCACCTGTCAGAATCCCGAGCTCTTCGAACTCCTCCGGGGAAACAAACAGAAACTACAAAGTGAGAATTCATTTTTCTTTCCCGTGGAGTTATATACTCCCCTGATCACAATTTCCAGGAATATCCTAAAACAGTGAAATTGCCTCAAAGACTGAAAGTCTCAAAAGAGATTTTTAAATTTTCAACTTTGAGACTTTGAGAATTAGAGAATTAGAGGCAGATTAAATGTAATTCATTTGTGTCAGGTCAGTATATATATAAATTCTTCTGTTTCCTTCCCTCTCGCATTGGCAAACCCTTTGTCCGTTCCCGTTATTTTAAATCCGGATTTCTCCAGTACTTTCTGCGAGCCTATATTATCAAACGCCGTTCTTCCCCTGATGGGTCTTGCTTCTTCTGTCTTCAGAAATTCCTTCAAAGCATTTGTCGCAATGCCCTGATTCCAGAAGTTTCTTCCTATCCAGTAAGTGATCTCCGGTACACCATCGATTTCAAACTTAGCAATGCTTCCCGCAATCTCATCACCGTATAATATAGTCTGCGCATTTATCGTCTTATCTTTCAGAAATCTTTTCTGCCTTTCCATATAAAAATCTTTGTCAGTCGGATCTTTTGAAGTAAAAGCTGCCAGATAAATTCCTTCTTCATCAAGCTGAAATTCAAACAATGTCTCCAGATCGGATTCTGTAGTTTTTCTAAGTTGGATCTTTTTATTTGCTGATGTCATTTTTATGATGTGTAATAAAAATAATACATTATGTGACTTTTAGAAATAATATAAATCAAATACTCTTTTATCTCCACTCATCCATAACCTGTCATTCCCCCGCGCCTTCAATAAAATATCTCCTCATTTTTAATTATTAATTATATACAATGCAGGCAGGCATGGATGACAAGCCGTTATAGCTTAAAAAAAATCCTCTGCTCATTTTTTTTTAAGCTCCTCTGCAAGCCCAATAAGGATTCCTTCTGTTCCGCGGATGTAACAAAGCCTGTATGAATCTTTATACTGCACCACTTCTCCGACGAGCTCTGCACCGTGACTGATCAGTCTGGAAACCATTTCGTCAATGTTTGCCACCGCGAACATGATGCGCAGATAGCCGAGAGCATTCACCGGAGCATTTCGGTGATCTGAAATAATTTCCGGAGTATGAAATTTCGAAAGTTCGATCCGGCTGAAACCATCGGGAGTTTTCATCATTGCAATCTCAACACTCTGCTTACCGAGTCCGGTTACCTTTCCCGCCCAATCACCTTCGACCATTGAGCGTCCTTCTAGCGTAAGACCGATCTCCGTGAAAAATGATACAGCGTCATCAAGAGATTCAACAACTATGCTGACATTGTCCATTCGGATCAATTTACTTTTTTCCATGGCGGCTTTAATTTATTTTTTAAAAGAAATTTTTAACAATAATTCCAAACATTCCGGATTGTCCGGTACATTTTTTAACATGAAGTAACTAAGTCACAGAGCCCTATAATTAAAACATAAAAACCTCACTGTGACTTTGTGCTATTTTGATGAACAATTTTCGCCGCAAGCGGCAAGGCAATAAACACAAAGCGATTAAAGAACAAGACTCTGTTAATGTTTCCGCCTGATCTTTTTAAGAAGCAAGGCTTAATGATGAAACCTGGCCTGCCTTATTAAAGAAATATCTGAATCATATTCAAAAATGATCGGAATAGTGCACAGAAGATTCATAACCGGATGTAATTAAGTATTCCCGAAAAATGTATTCTGCCTTTTGAAAATTCTGAACCAATATCAGAATGTAATACAAAACTGCTCGTAATTTTCAGCGCTTCTTCTCGCCTTTCGCGGATTTTCCTTTGCAAGTTTTTTAGCAAGTACATCTCCGTAAACCTTTGTGCCATCATTCAGTTTCTGATCGGTAAACCAAATGTGAATCAATTCATGGATCATTACACTCCCGATGTAATCATAATCCGGAATGCTTGTTGCGGGATCTAAAGAATTCATGAATAATTTGGGAAAGACTTTAAATGTTTTAGGTTCAAAAAAAGTACCGTTATTCTGTGCATTGGTACCCGAATCCCTTTGCGGATGCACCCGGATGGATATCTTTTTATTCAATCGTTTTTCGACAGAAGATAATCTGTCGAATACATCCTTTGCGTGATTTGCAAGTTCTGCTTCTCCAAACCAGGTTTTGAGAAGACTATCACTATTCCATGCTTTCACCCATTCGGAGCGGTCTTTTTTGATGACCTTTTCGATATGTTTTCTTCCTTTTTCCGCTAAACTCCTTGCTCTTGAAAGCGCTTCATTAAGGATCACAGGAACATCCTCATAGACCATTTCCTTTATACCCCCGCCGTCAGAGTATTTAATATCCCGCAGATCCTCCCGGAGTAATGCAAGGTTGGCGGTTTTAACCGGAAAAATAATGTTAAGTCCGTGTTTAACATCTTTGATTTTTTCCTTTATCCCGGATACTTTTTTCTTTTTCTCTTTATTCACATCTTTAATATCACTTCTCTTATCCTTTCGTATCGCTTTCTTTTCTGCCCGCTTATCTTTCCCGGTAACTCCGGATTTACGCACTTCTTTTTTTGCATCTCTTGTATCCTTGCGGATTTCTTTTTTCTCTTTTCGGCTGTCCTTTTTCTCAGCTCTTTTATCCTGTCTTAATTCTTTCTTTTCCGCTTTCTGATTTTTCTTTAGATCTTTCTCCAATGCAGTTTTTTTTCTTAATCTAATTTTCATTTTGGTATAATTTAATTTTAGAAATTTGAATTTGTAAAAGTAATTCCGGATAATTATTATCACCTCAGGTACTCTGATTGATTGATAAAGCGGTGATTAAAACGAAACTTATTTATTTCCAAAAGGCTGTTTTAAAATAGTAAAGATAATATGAAAATGCAAACAATGACTGGAACAGATATGGATTTATAAATACTTAATTCGGAATTTAAAAATATCCGCGTGAAATTAACCGGTGAAAATAAATTCAGGGAATTGAGCTTCAAAAAAATGTTATCCCGGGAAAGTACAATGTGTTTACCA
>CALMST010000122.1 GCA_937872315.1 uncultured Ignavibacteria bacterium
AGTGATGTTGCATTAAAGTTTACAGAGTAATATCCTGCAGGTTTGAAATCATTAACAAGTTCGGATACTTCCCTGCCGGTCATGTCAAATACTTTCAGACTGACTTTGCTGTCCTGAGGTAAATTGAAACTTATCTTAGTTTCAGGATTGAATGGATTAGGATAATTCTGTGAAAGTTCATATTTATCCGGAGCTCCAATGTTAACATCATTATTTAAATTATAGTATTTGAAATTACCGTTAAAATCTATTTGTTTAAGTCTGTAGCTGTAAGACCCGGTAGCTAAATTTCTGTCAGAATAAAAATAATTATTTATGATAGATGATGTTCCGTTACCTTTTACATTTCCGACTTTTGACCAGACATTGTTTGCAGATCTTTCAATATCGAACCCTGCATTATTCAATTCAGATGAAGTTGACCATTTTAGATCCACATTACTGCCGTTTATGACAGATACAAATGATTCAAGTTCTACTGGAAGAGGATTTGTAAGAGTATCGCCTCCGACACCAAAATCAGAGAAATAAGTAAGTCCGTTTGCGGTAAGTAATCCTCCAGAGATAGTCGTGTTTACACATTCCCAAGAACCGGTCAAATCTGATCTTTTCATAATATAAAGTTTCGAAATATCAAGGACTGAAATATAAGTAGATACATCAATTGAAAGATTATAATTAGCATAACCGTTTTTATCATTTCCTGTATAAGAAACCGTAAACCAGGCATCAGGAGCAATTATATTAGGTGTATATATCGAACCATCCTGAGTGGTGGCTGTAGTATTAGTAGCGATTTCTACCTGAGCGTAAGAAGGCACAGGATCCTGAAACAGGTGATCAGTAACAGAAAGTACACCGCCTGCAGGATCTCCTATTGTATTCATGTTAACACTCAGATACGAATTACATGAATAATTCCCTGGTGCAGTTACATTATTTGTGCAATAGTCATCAGCATTATTAATAATAAAATCATCGATCCAGAGATTATTACCGTTTGCGCTTCTGCCTCTGAATGCTATTAAAATACCGTTCATTCCGGCATAAGCAGCAAGGTCAATTGTCTCATGTCTCCACTGTGAAGGAGATGAAGGATTGAATTCAGTATTCGACGCAGGCAATGTTGCAAGAGAAGGAGTTGAATTATTTGCTTTTCTGTAAGGAACAGGTGTGTCAATAAATGTAATACCTCCATTGGTAGAGATCAATACCTGCAATGAGTCATTAAAACTATCGTAAGTCCTGTAGGCAACATAAAAATTCAGGACAGGATGTGACAATGAAGTAAAATTAAATGCAGGAGAAACTATCATTCCTTCCACACCATCCGGCTGTCCGTAAAAATTACAGATAACCGCAGTATCGTTGGATACATTAGACGGGTTTTTTGTTACCGCTCCGATATACCAGAGAAACTCACTCTGAACCGGGGTCCATCCGGTGATATCACCTCCGGTGGCGATATAAGGAAATGTACTGATCTGAGAATTTACTTTGACAGTACAAAGTAAAAAAAGAACTGAGAAAAACGTAATGATTTTTTTCATTTTTTTTTGCTTTAATTAATTAATAAAAATTAAAATTAAATCCTAAGATTTATAGAAAAATATGGGGAAGGTTTTAGAACTAATCTGAATTTACAATTGTCCGGATATTGCTGAACTATTCAATAAAAAGTTCTTCATGTAAATTGTAAAATATAAAGTGTATGTAAAATTATGTATTCTGAAGATTATATGCTACTGAAATAATTTTTTCAATAAAAATTTTACATGTTCTTTGCGAAACATTTTTTAAAATATATATTTTTAAAAAATCCAATTCATGATCAATCATTTAAGGTTGTTTATTAAAACAACCCGCCTCTCATAAATTGAAAAAAAAATCAGAGCACTGGGGATAAGCAAAAATTATCATTACGGGACGCACGTCATTGCTTTTCTGACGGATGTTGAGTTGATATTCTTACCGCCTAAAAATAAATTTCCTGCAATTTTTCCGTATAACAAAATGACAGGATAATAAGCGCTCGAATTTCCCTGAGAAGGTTAACCGGAGTAAAGATGAAACTATTCTGAATTTCATTAAAACGTTATGTACGGATGTGAAATTTTACATATAAAAAAAAAAACCGGAAAGAACACTCTTTCCGGTTTTGATAAAAAAATAAAATACTGATATTACTTTACCATTATCATTCTCTTTGTCTCACTGAAATTATCTCCGGCATTAAGTCTGTAGAGATAAGCTCCGCTCGGAAGATTGTATCCCCTTGAATCTTTGCCGTTCCAGGTAATGCTGTAATTTCCCGGGAGCTGATTGGTGTTAACAAGAGTTGCAATTTCTTTTCCCAGAGCATCGTAAACTGTCAGAGAAACTTTTGACAATTCCGGAACATAATAATTTATACTTGTGGATGGATTGAATGGATTAGGATAATTCTGTTCCAGAGTATAACCGTCCGGTACTTCATTGTCACCATTTCCAATTCCGACCAGATTACTTTTATTAAATCTGTAAACGATATTATTAGCGCCGCATACATACAATTCATTATTCTGGTCAATTCCAAAAGAGTATATTCCTGAAGGACCCGTCATTATAAGTGAATCTTCAGTAACAGCACCGTTTTCATATTTCAATCTCCACATTTTTCTGCTTCCGTAATCAGCATATATATAATTACCGGTAAGTTCAGGTCTTCTTTGTCCTCTGTAAACAAAACCACCTGTGATGGATATATCCGAACCGGCATTTGCATATTCTTTTATGGGAAAAGTATAGTCAGCCATCGGACCGCAATTGGAAGTATTATAAGTATGATTTCCTTCATAACATCTCCAGCCATAATTTTTTCCAACTTCAAGAATATCAACTTCTTCCCAAGCATCCTGACCTACATCTGCACAATAAATCAATCCGGTTACCGGATCCTGGCTTATTCTCCATGGATTTCTCATTCCGATAGTAAAAATCTCAGGAGCTCCTCCTCCCTTTGCAAAAGGATTAGTAGGAGGAATAGCATAATTGTTTCCTCCGGATGTGCTATCAACATTTATCCTCAGCACCTTTCCTAATCGCTCTGTTAAGGTCTGAGCCCTGTTACCCGGATCACCTCCGCTTCCGCCATCACCCATGCCTATGTATAAATATCCGTCAAGTCCGAAGAAAACAATACCTCCGTTATGATTTGTATAAGGCTGTGGAATTGTCATTAAAACCAGCTGGCTGAGTGAATCCGCTTTATCCGGATCAGAAGTACTTCTGTTAAATCGTGCAATGGTTGTAGCTCCGTCTGAGAGCCTTGTATAATCTATATAGAAATATCCGTTATTTGCATAATCAGGGTGAAAAGCTAATCCCAGCAATCCTTTTTCACTACCTGTTCCGATAAGATTTGATATATCGAGAAATACTTTTACGTTTGAGGTTGTAGAATCATTCGGAAGCACTTTTATCCTTCCGCCTTTTTCAACAACAAATACTCTGTTTGTTGCGTCATTACTGTGTGTTACATACAAAGGTGCTGAGAATGAAGCATTTGGAAAAGCATTTTCCAACTGATAAGGCTGTGAATAAGAATTACTGAAAAGTACCAGTAGAAATAGAAATGTAAATAGTTGTTTGAGTTTTTTCATTATGACTTATGATTAATTTGTTAGTGCTCTGAACTTTTATGAAAGTAAATAAATTCCAGGCGGTTAAATTTTTTGCTGATGATAATTTTATTATTGGCAAAGATATGTAACGGAATTTACAAATTGAAGTTAAATGTTGTTGTGTAAAAAGTATTA
>CALMST010000123.1 GCA_937872315.1 uncultured Ignavibacteria bacterium
GGTTTTACTCCAGGTCTCTATGGAGTTTCTGTGTTTGATAACCAGATAATAAGAAATTCCCGGACTGATATTCAGAAAATTTACTAATGCATATCCATGATCATTTAGCAAGACTTTTGCCGAATCGACAATACCATAAGGGTAAATCGGAGCTCTGATCAGAGCGGTTACAGTATCTTCTTTCATTTTGCTTCCGTTCCAGAAACCCTCGATCTTTGCATAAAGCAGCAGTGATTCGACTCCGTTTCCCGGAAACCTGTTTTTTGCAGTATCAATTATGGAATAATGCATAGTATCCCTTAATGTAGAATTACCGCCAATGCTTGCTATCACTTTAAATTCATATTGCCGGAAGATCTGTCCGTAGCTTGAAATGGTAAGTATAGAGTCCTGCGTAAGTGTAACTCCGGAAGGCGGATTTAATAATTCATACTGCATATTGCTCCTTACCGGTCTTACCCTGAGTGTGTCACGCTGAACGAAGACCGATCTTCTGAAACATTTACCCGAAACAGGATACATTCTCGGACGGTTGCTCGTGAGAAGCTGTACATTAAAGAAGCATCTTTTCTTTTCCACATTATCATATAAGACTCTTACATACCAGTCCCCTGTGACCGCAATTCCCGGATTAAAATCCGGATACCAATAATACCAACCGTACTGGGTTTGATCACTTAAATAAAAATATGTTTCTTTATATAGACTTCCGTCAGATTTCCTGATCTGAAATCTGATCTGCTTGCCTGTATAGTTACCCTGCAGCTGAAGCCAGAATCCTATCTTGCTTTCATATCCGCTAACTGTATTTGGCTGTAAGATCCTTTCCTTAAAATAATCAGGTGAATTAACAAAATTTCCTCCTACAAGACTTTGAGTATATACTCCGCAATCAATTAATTTAAAATCTCTGAATCCGACATAAGCAGCCTGGTTCTGCCAGAGAGATGCGCTGTGATTATAAGTGCCCTGCCACGGATCTCTTTTTACCCAGGAGTTTCCTGAATAATATCCAGGTTCGAAATGAAGATGAGCATCAGTGGAATTACCTGAACTTCCGACATAGCCTATGGTCTGTCCCTGAAGTACATATTCACCCAGTTTTACCGAAATAGAATTTTTCATAAAATGATAATAGAATGCATAAGTCCCGTCACTGTGGCGTATCTGAACAAGATTAGCAGGTGAACCGGTACCCCAGCCTGTGTTTCTGTCAAAATTTCCGACAGATAATTTTACAACTGTACCGGATGCCGCTGCTATAACTTTCGAGAATCTGTCCATATGTCTGAAGTCATGCAGGCAGATGTCTGTGCCGTTGTGCCCGTTGTATGACCAGTCATTGTCATTGTAATCCTTGATCGAGCTGCCGGAGAGATCATCAACATAGTTGACAATATTGACACCCGTATCTACAGGTTCTTCCAGCGGCCAGATATATGATATGGCTGTCACATCCAGAGGAGTCGTCAGATTCTGATGTATAGCCGGATCAAATGATACATCCAGTCCGCAGTTATCAGAATTGTCAGATGACTTGTCCTGATAATAATACAGGTCGTCCCCAATCTTTTCTGTCTGGCTGTTTGCAGAATTAAATGCGATCAAAAGAAAAAATACTAAGAATGTTTTCATGTTCGTTAATTAAGATTATAATTTTTTTAAAATAACTGATGAAAAAAAAACTCAATCTTCACCGCCTTCGATTTCTGACAGAGAAATTTGGAATGAACCGGCAGTGAAGATGAGTTATGTTTGAAATTTTTTTTTAAAACTCTCTGTCAGGAAAGTGTTGACAAAACTACGGAAGGGTATATTAATATCCAAAGAAACTTTTTTCGGAAAATCACTAAATTGAAAGCAGAGGGTAT
>CALMST010000124.1 GCA_937872315.1 uncultured Ignavibacteria bacterium
TTAACCAAAATCATCCGCTTCACCTCCTTATATTTTCCGCTTTCAAGCCTGTAGAAATACACTCCGCTCGACAGACTGCCTCCGTCAAAACTAACTGTATAATTCCCCGTTGATCTCTGCTCATTTATCAGCGTCCTTACTTCCTTACCGGTCACATCATATACTTTCAGAGTTACATTCCCTTGTTTCGGGATGGAGAAGTTGATTGTCGTTACAGGATTGAACGGGTTCGGGTAGTTTTGTGATAGTTTGTATTCAGACGGTAAGCTTGTAACTTCATCTGATTCAGATTCAATGTCAATTATTCTCATTGAAAGCAACATATCTTCAATCCGCCTTTTCTCAAGTTCCTCTGAATTTAAATTTCTGAGTTCAAAGAGATTCCTCCTGGCTTTAGTTTCTTTTGTATTTTCAAGTTCGTTGGACTTCCTAATGTATTCATTAATTTTTTGTATAGACCTGCCTTCATTTCTCTGCTGAATTTGTTTTGTCGTTTTATCCTTCCGCGATGAGGAGATCTCATCATAAGTCTTCTTCATACTGCTTAAAATCGGATCATTACTGATTATCTCATTCAATCTCTGAATTTCTTTCGATTCTTTTTGCTCTTCAACTTGAAACTCGTAACTTGAAACTTGTAACTGATCTCCTCCTCCGTTTCCCGAATTCAGCAGAGCTTCCACCTCCGCATAATTCCATGATGCAATAAGTCTGATATCCGGATCCGGATGATATAGAGCTATGAACTCATAGTTATTTGATGCGGCATCATAATTCTCTAATTTGGCTTCGCACATTGTGATAATATCAAAACAGTTATCCAGAAATTCTTCGTTTTTGTAATTACCAGAACTGATCTTTGCTTCGGAATAAATTTTAAGATTTCCAAATAACGTATTTCTTTCGCTTTGCGTCAATGACGTATCGAGATATTCATAGCACGTGTAAAGATCTAATGCCGATTTCGGCAGATCCTCATAATCATAATAAGTATCGATCAGATCCTTAAAAGAACCTATGGCGTCAAGATACAAATATTGATTCATGTAATTGTATGCCTGTTCATAAATAAGGTCTGCTTCTGTCGGAACATTCCCGGTATTGTTTATGCTTTGTTTTACGGAATCATAAATTCCGTTTCCGAGATAATCAACCGACCAGCCGTTAGGATCAATTTCATGATCACAATCTATTGTTGTTACGCCTGTTACTGTTGGCACAGGATTGCCCGTATAAGTATGTCTAAGATATATCCTTGCGGTATTTCCCGGATACCAGCAGTTATTTCTTGCTCCATATTTCGATATTGTACTGTCAAGCCATCCGTAGATATGATAAGCGGAAGCAGTATCAAAGATCATAAACCTGTTCTCACCGAAATCAGTATAGACATTTGTTTTTGAATTAAGCTGTATGTTGTCATAGTTTTGAGATGTAAATCTATTCTTTCCGCCCATCCATGTCAGCTGGTTTCCGTAAATGTAAGGAGACAGGTTTGGATAACTGTTTCCGATAAGATGAAGTGATACATCTGCGGAAATTATAGTGTTATTATAAAGATTCGGTGAACTATTCACGAGATGTATTCCAATCGGAATATCAAAATCAGATATAATATTATCTTTGATAGTTCCTGTGATCTTCAGTCCAAGCAATCCGAGTTTAGAAGCTGAGTTGAAAATATTACCTTTAATGTAATAAGGAAGAATATTCGATATATAATTTGCGAGAATGATCGAGCCCGAACCATTATTAAATGTATTATTGACGATATTAAGACTGTAAGGATAAGGCATAGATTCTTCTTCCGTTTGCCCGGCACTTTCTGGTTCGCCCGAGCCTGAGTTTTTCAGGAATATGCCGCTGTAATAGGGAGAACCGCTTTGAGTTGTAACAGGCATATTGAAAGTATTATCCTGAATAAGAATATTATAATTATTCTCGCCGTAAATGCCTTTATGATCTCCGCCGGTCGGGATGTTGAATGTATTGTTTTTTATGACGCGTTTTTCAAAAGAGCCGGAAGTATTTTTAACTGTGATCGCAGTCTTAGCGTTTGAGAAAGTGCAGTTAGTGATACTGTCTATACCGGAGTTTTCAAGAACAATTCCTTTCCACTTTTTCAGAGAATCAATGGAATTGAATGTACACCCGTTAGCCGATAAATAAGCGCCGTTTTTAAATTCTATGCTTGCATTCTCGCCGAGAAACACTCTCGACTGCGGATTTATTTTCAGGAAAGAATTCTGCCCGTCGAAAACGATCTTCGAGCTGTTGCCGATTGTAAGATCGCCTCCGTTTAAAACCAGGAATGCTCCCTTAGAAAAATTGTGAATTGCCGAATGAGTGCAGAATTGATTTCCAACATTAAAGTGACCATGAGGATGCACTATTATACAAACAAAAGTAGTATCTGAAATAATGGCTCCGCAATTATTAAGCGTACCTCCGGAATCGACGATTATCTCACCGTGATCACGGAATACAAGATTGGAATTTTCTTCCAAATTAACTACACCTCCCGAATTGATAATCACATTCCCGTATTTGTTAATCTCCAAAGTGGCTGTAGGCTTAACAGAAAAAAGTGAATTGTTCTCAACATACAATCTCGCATTGTTCGCGTAAGTGTCGGAATGTTTCAATGACAATTTTGCGCTGTCATTAACGGAGAACGGAATACCTCTGTTTATTCTGGCGTAGTGGTTGTTTTGGATCTCGAGATTCATTTTCAAATACCCCGGATCTTCTTGACCTATGTTTCCATTATATAAATTTGCGTCAATTGGCCAATTTAAAAATTCATTGTTATTTGATACATCAGATTTCATGTCTCCTCTTTTCCGATTAAATGAAGGAATACAAGTTCCAATAAATTTATCCCAATATTTGAGATTTTTATTTTCCAATTGTATATACCAATATTTATTGAAGTGATCAATATCACCACTACAATTTACAACGTATTGAAAGGTAATTGAATCTTTCGAAAAGTAATCAATTCTCATATCAACAAAACTACCTGCACAACTTGTATCTATAATATGCACCCCAATATCGTTATAGTCAATATAAAGATTGTTGGAATATACCCAATCAGTATCCCCGGTCATATTTATAACTTTTCTAAAGAATTCAAATTTGTATTTACTAATTCCGAATGAAAAATCGGCAGTAGTGTTTGATCCATTAGTAATATCCCAATTTCCAGCAAATTGAGAATACGATGATGAACTAGATTGTGGAGGTATTTCGATCTCTATCCCAGCTATATAATGGTTATTGATTCTTACTGCATTAGGGTTGTACAAAGAGTCTCTATTAAAAAATAATCCTACAGGTATTATTTTAACTTTTATCGCATCCGACCTCTCTTGACCAAAATACAATGTTTGATTAAAAATTCTAATTTCAATATCAGAATATCCAATATTTCTTCCCGGAACATCACTTCTAAACATAGTTTCAGGTAATCCGCAAGGATATATTTGTGCTAACAAAAAATTTGGAATTAAAAAGAATAATATTGTATATAACTTTTTCATGATTTTTTTAAAATTAAATTATTAAATATTTTATTATTTCATAAAATTTAAGATTATTTAATTAAAAGCATCCGTTTTGTTATAGTAACTTCTGAACTGGATAATTGATAGAAATAAACTCCGCTAGGTAAACCATAATTTACAACATTAAATATAACTTCGTGCTTTCCTGTATTTTTAATTTCTTTTAATAAAATTTTTATTAAAGAACCTTTTAAATCATAAATTTTCAAAGTAACAAATGCAGGTTTAGAAAGCTCAAAATTAATTTTTGTTTCCGGATTAAAAGGATTAGGATAATTTTGATATAAGACTATTTCATCAGGGATAATTGAATTAGTATTGTAAACATTTACAATTAAAGGTGCATTGCACAAGCTATCAGTTTTTGTAGCATAAATATTAGATTCATAATATGTTGGAGGGTAATCAGTAAATCCCGTAAAAATAAACCCGGAGTCATTTGTAGCATTTACAGCTCTTGGCAGAAATGAAAAATTACCTTTTACTTCAAGAGAGGGTATATTTTTATTAAAAATTAAATTACCATTTTTATCAATCTTTGAAACAGCCATTAGGAATGCATCATTAACATTACTTATCCCGGCTAATAAAATATTACCTTCTTTTGTAAGACACATTGATTCACATCCAAGCACACCTTTGAAATAACTGTTCTGAAAAATTGTTAATCCAGCAGAATCAATCTTATACAAAATCATAGAGTCTAATCCGCCACCAATAAATATATTACCTTCTAAATTCTCTACCAGATCTCTTCTATTAGGTAGAAAAAAATCTTTCTTCCAAACTACTTCTCCAGTGCCGGTCGTTTTGGTCAAAGTAGTTCCATATCCAAGCATATAAAGAAAATTATCAGAACTTTGAATAATTCTAATAATATCAGTTGTGAAACTATAAATACTGTCCCATTCGAGATTTCCATTAGAATCTGTCTTTACTAAATAACCAATACTGGAAGAACCATACAAAGTACCGCAGGCAATAATCCCACCATCATTTGTAATTTTGTGATCAGAAAAAAATGCTCCTTGATATCCTGGTCGTGTAAATTTTTTTATCCAATTAATTTCTCCAAAATTATCAGTTCTGATTAATAAAGTAGAATCTCTATTCCCCCCGGAAATTACGAATCCGCTATCGGTAACCTGAGTAACTGCATCACATATTAAAGGTCCTCCTATCAAATTACTATCAAATAGTTTTTGCCATAATACTATACCATTTTCGTTTATCTTAGTAATTAAAGAACTGTAATTAAATGCCGATATATAATTATTAGATAATATCAGATATCCACCATCAAAAGTCTGGATCACATCTTCTCCATTATCCTCATAATTATTATAATCATACCACTTCTGCCAGGTCACCGCCTGCC
>CALMST010000125.1 GCA_937872315.1 uncultured Ignavibacteria bacterium
TATAAAACTGTAAATGGCGGTATCAACTGGATTTATAAACCGCTTTCAAATCAGGTTGTAAATATGTTCTCAATGGACTGGACTGATCAGTATAACGGCATCGTTACCGGCACACAGGGATATACTGCCAAGACTGCGGACGGCGGAAACACCTGGAACATAAGAAATACCGGAAGTTCAACAATTCTCGGTGCTTTCATGACAAGCAAGGATACCGTATTTGTCGGATGTGACAGAAATGTTTACGGCGCTCTTTTCAGATTATATGATAATATCCCGACCATTACAGTTAATCTGACAATGGGAATAGAAGGTTTCTGGAATGGTACAGAGCAGATATCGGATACTGCCAGATGTTATCTCAGAAGTTCAAATTCGCCATATTCTATCATCGATTCTTCAAAAGCATATTTGTCAACATGGGGTTTTGCAACATTTGTATTTAACAATGCACCGTCCGGATCTTATTACATTCAGACAGGACAAAGAAATTCACTTGAGACCTGGAGCGCAGTTCCTGTAAATCTTGTCAGCGGAGGTGTATCAGAAAATTATGATTTCACAACATCCTCTTCAATGGCTTACGGAAATAACACTGCATTAAAATCCGGAAGATATTGTAATTTCAGCGGAGATGTAAATCAGAATGGATTGATTGATCTCACGGATGTTGTGCTGATAAATAATGCTTCATCGGTTTTTGCAGAAGGATATGTTGTTCAGGATGTGAACGGGGATGATATAGTTGATCTTTCGGATCTTATTATAGGATTAAATAATGCATCTGTGTTTGTTTCAAAGATCACTCCATGATCTATCATTAAATAGCATTTATTTGTTTCCAATAAAGGAGAAAAATAAAATGGGAAAACAGCAATTTGCAAAATTAAATATGTCTTTAAAAATTTGTAGTTTTGTACACATAAATCAATAACACTTCCCGGTGGTGAATACATTATCCGCCGGGATTTTTTTATAAAATTTGTCAATGAGTTTCATAAATAAGTCCTGTTATAATTGTATAACTTGGGTATATTTTATCTTAATTTGGGATGAATTTGTATAAATTCAGGCAAATTTTCCGATTTATTTTAAAAAAAATGGGTATTCTGTAAAAAACTTTCTTTGATTTTTTTGATGATGTTCAGTAAATTAATAAAACATTTTTTTAATTAATTTATAAAAATGAAATTAAAACTTATTACACTCATAATTTTTACAGCTTTATTTTTTCAAAATTCTTTTTCACAGCAAAATGCAAACGGATGGTACTGGATCAATAATCAGCCACAGGGAAATAGTCTTAACTGGGTTCAGATCATTGATGCGACTCATTACTATGCAATCGGAGACAAAGGTACTTTCATGAAATCAACGGATGGCGGAGATTCCTGGAGGATAAATTCACAGGCGGGAAATCCTGAACCGTTTTTTGGTTCCGGCGGAACTCTCGATCTTAAGACTGCATGGTTCTTTGATGCTAATACAGGATTTGTAGGCGGTCAAAACGCAAATGATTCCGGTATTTCATATATCGGCAGAACAACAGACGGAGGTGAAACTTTTACAAGAATATCCTTAAATAATGGTTCAGGCTATGCAAGGATAAATGCGTTTTATTTTCTTAATGCCAATACAGGTTACCTTTGCGGAAATGAAAATGTAAGGCTTATGAAAACAACCAACGGCGGATTTAACTGGACTCTTGTTCCTAATCTTCCGGTGGATCCGTATAATTATTTAAGCATTTATGTTAAAGATGTAAATAACATCATGCTCGGAACTGAGTTTTACGCTAATAACGGTATAATTCTGAGAACCACAAATGGCGCAGCTACCTGGAATGTGGACAACCTTCCCGGAACAACAGGTCTGAACATCAATGCTATTGATTTTAAAGATGCAAACACAGGATTCGTTGCCGCCGGTCCTACATATTTTGCTTATACAACAAACTCCGGAATCAGCTGGACTCAATCGGTTTTTCCTAATAATGAACAGGAGTTGTATGATTTAAAAGTAATCGGTTCAAATGTGTATGTTTTAGGATCCTATGAATCATATTTTTATACTTCTGATTTAGGTGTAACCTGGGATTCCGTAAACTTCAGTGATCCTTCCAATCTTAATCAGCCATATACTTTCCTAGTGTATGCATTTGATATTGTAGGAAGCAATCAGATCGTCGTCGGAATAAACGGAAAAGTAAATGTTAGTTTTGATGACGGAGCTTCATGGAGAAATAAAAATTATTCAGTCGGAAACAATGAAGATACTTATCCATGTATCTTTGCCTTAAAAGGAACAAATGAAGTATGGGCAGGGTCGGAGTTTACCAGCAAAGTTCTTCATTCAACCAACAGCGGGGCAAACTGGACCATACAACAGACAAATGTAAATACTATTATAAATGATCTTGTTATGGTGACATCCCAGGTCGGATATTTTGCTGCGGGAAATCCATTCAACGGTCAGGGCGGAAAGACATACAGAACAATAAACGGCGGTACAAACTGGGTTCAGCTTAATATTCCCAATTCGAATCAACCATTGTATGATATAGATTTTGTGGATATTTATACAGGATGGGTATTCGGAGGGCAGTTTAACGGAGGCGCAATAATTTCCAAAACGACAAATGCAGGTGTAACCTGGGTAAGTCAGGTCACCTCGCCTTTAACCAATAATGTAATACCTACAGGAGATATGTCAGATGCCAATAATGGTTATTGCGTAAGCGCGGAGAAAGTTTTTAAAACAACTAATGGTGGAACAACATGGAGTTTACTTAATACTACTCCTGTGAATCTGATCGGTAATGATGTGAAAACATTTTCTGCCAGTACTGTATATATAGCAAGTGATAAGGAATTGTTTATATCCACTGACGGAGGAGCTACCTGGACACAAAAAACTATAGGAACGGGTAATTTGAGAGGGATGGACTGGACTGATCAGAATAACGGAACAGTTGTGGGAGTTGAAGGATATACTGCTAGAACGACAAATGCCGGAGATACTTGGACTTACAGAAATACAGGTACTTCAACAATAAAAGGTGTATCAATGGTAAGCTCTGATACTGTATATGCTTCATGTAACCTTAATGATTACGGCGCATTATTCAGACTGGTGGATGCGAATACTTCCGTTACACTGAATCTAACCATTGGTATACAGGGATTCTGGAACGGCACAACACAGGTTAGTGATACGGTCGATATTCATCTTATGAATTCTGTTTCTCCTTTTAATGAGATAGAATCAGTAAGCGGAGTACTTAACACAAACGGACAGGGAACTTTCATATTCAACTCTGCTCCGTCAGGCAATTATTATATAAAGATCACTCACAGAAATTCTCTTGAAACCTGGAATGCATCTCCGGTAGCTTTAACTGCCGGCGGTTCACTTAGCTATAATTTTACCACATCCGCTTCTCAGGCATACGGAAATAATACCATTCTTACATCAGGCAGATACTGCGATTACAGCGGTGATGTTACGCAGGAAGGTTCCGTTGATCTTAATGATGTAGTGGATGTAAACAATGCTTCATCAGTATTTACAACGGGATATGTGGTTCAGGATGTAACTGGTGATAATCTTGTTGATCTGTCTGATCTTATTATAACATTTAATAATGCTTCCTTATTTGTTGCAGCAATAACACCATGAATGTGAAGATAAAAGCTGAAGGTATGGATTTACTTTTAACAAACTTACTTTAAGTTCGTTTTAAAAAATAATATGAAGCCCGGAGATAATCTCCGGGCTTTTTGTTTTTATATGAATGATCATAAAATTGGGTATTAAAAAACATATAATAGCATTCTGTGAGTCCGTAAACCTAATAAATTTTTAGAAGATAAATTTTATAATGGGTATTTTATTTAATAACTTTCTTTGTTATAAAAAATGCCATTACATACTTTTACAAAAATTTTAATAAATAATAAAAATAAAATGAAAATTTTACTAAAACTTTCCATCTTACTTTTTCTGCTATTTTTTGTTTTTCAGAATTCATATTCCCAGCAAAACATTAATGGCTGGTTCTGGGTAAACGGGCAGCCCCAGTCAAATGATCTTAACTGGATACAGATACTGGACGCGTCACATTATTTTGCAGCAGGGGATAATGGTACATTCATGAAATCTTCAGACGGCGGGGATACCTGGATTATCAATTCACAGGCCGGGGTTCCTGATCCTGCATATGGTTCGGGCAGTACTTACAGACTTTATTCAGGATGGTTTTTTGATGAAAATAACGGAATTGTAACAGGACAATCAGTTTATAACCAGCAGGCATATATAAGGAGAACTACAAACGGCGGAGAATCATTTAGCTCAATTGGTCTTGGCGTTGGAGCAGGAGCGGGTGTTTCGAGAGTCAATGATATCTGTTTTATTAATTCCGCTACGGGATACATTTGCGGTAACAATAATATAAAGGCTATGAAGACAACAGACGGAGGTTTAAGCTGGATTCAAATGCCCAATCTGCCAATTGCAAGTTATACATATAATAGTATGTATGCTGTTGATGAAAACAATATCTATCTTGGTTTGGAATCTGAAGGTGTCCACAGAAAAATTGTGAGAACATCAAATGGCGGCGCAACATGGATCGATCAGACTCTTCCAGGTTCTACTGCTATGACTGTAAATGGAATTGAATTCCAAAATTTAAATACCGGATATATATGCGGAAGCGGATCAGTAGGAAATCTGACATATTTTGCATTTACAACCGATGCGGGAGCAAACTGGACTCAGGCAGTTTTCCCGAATAACAATTTTGGTTTAAAGGATCTTAAAATTATAGGCTCCAATGTTTACACATTAAACTCTTTTAATTCTTATTATTATACTTCTGATTTAGGGGTAACCTGGGATTCAGTAAATTACGGTGATCCTTCGAATATTTATCAGCCTGTAATTTCAAATTATAATGCATTTGATATAAATGGTTCTGATATAATTACTGTGGGTTTATTCGGAAAAATGAACGTAAGTAATGATGGCGGTTCATCATGGAGAAATAAAAATTATACTGTGGATTATAATAATTACTGTTTTTCTTCTGTATATGCTTTGCGGGGAACACAAAAGGTTTGGGCCGGAGCTTTCGGCGGAGGTCTGATCTTGTATTCTACAAACAGAGGAACAAACTGGACCTTGATCCAGACATCTGCTCCCGAATCATTTGAAGATATTGAAATGACAGATGCAAATACAGGATATGCTGCAGGTGGAAATATTAATTTTGGAGGATATTGTTATAAAACTACTAATGGTGGAGCTAACTGGTCTCCCACTGCACCGCTTCCAACTCCAACTATCAAAAGTAATGGTTTATCTTTTGTAAATTCAAATACTGGATGGGTTTTCGGAGGAAGTCCGTTTGGAAATACCAATCAGATCAGTAAGACCACAAACGGCGGGGCTACATGGTTTGGGCAGCCTTTCAGTCCGACGAATGGTTTGCCAATTAATGACGGGGACATGGCTAATGCCAGTACGGGATATTGTGTGGGTTCGAAAATATATAAGACTACTAATGGCGGAAGTAACTGGAACGCGATCACGACTCTGCCTTCAGGTTTGAACTGGAGCATTGTTCAGACTTTTTCTCCATCTACATTATATCTCGGAGGAAGTCATAGAATTTATAAATCCTTTGATGGCGGTTTAACCTGGGATTCAGTTTTCATACCATCAACATTACCAAGTATTGCCAATATGGACTGGGTGGATCTGAATAACGGCACTGTTGTAGGAACTGCAGGGTATACAGCTAAAACAACTGACGGGGGAATGACCTGGTCAGAAAGAAATACAGGTACTTCGACTTTAACGGGAGTGTCAATGGCAAACAAAGATACTGTATTTGCTGCCTGCGACAGGAATGTATGGGGAGCAGTTTTAAGATTGTATGATATTCCATCGAATATAACAACATTGAATCTTACAGTCGGAATAGAAGGTTTCTGGAACGGCAATACACAGGTAAGCGATACTGTGAAATGTCATTTAAGAAATTCTGTTTCTCCGTTTGCTGAGATAGAGGTTGCTTCAGCAGTTACAGATAACTCAGGTTACGGATCATTTAATTTTTCCAGTCCACTATCCGGATCCTATTATTTAGAGATCACTCACAGAAATTCTCTTGAAACATGGAATGCTTCACCCATAGTTCTGTCAACCGGAGGTTCATATAATTATAACTTTACAACTTCCGCATCTCAGGCGTATGGAAACAATTTGATACTTACATCCGGAAGATACTGCGATTACAGCGGCGATGTGACACAGGAAGGTTCCGTTGATCTTAATGATGTAGTGGATGTAAACAATGCTTCATCAGTATTTACAACGGGATATGTGGTTCAGGATGTAACTGGAGATAATCTTGTTGATCTTTCTGACCTTATTATAACATTCAATAATGCTTCGATGTTTGTTACAAAAATTAGCCCATGATAAATGAAGTTATAATTTTTTTATTATGTTATTAAATTTTGAATGATTCATTATTCAATAATTAACAGCCCGTTGATTTTCACCGGGCTGTTTCATTTTTACGGATGTTTTTCAAAAGTGGGTATAATCAGGCTTTGAAATATTTAATAATAGCTTAATAAAATATGTATACTAAATTATTACTACTTTTAGTATGGGTATTCTTTTAATTATCTTTCCTTGAAAAAAAATCTACCTTTATTTACTTTCATAAAATCTTTTTTATAATAAAAATAAAAATAAAAATGAAAATTTTATTAAGATTTACCACCCTATTGTTTTTAGTTTTTTGTACTATTCAAAATTCTTATTCACAGCAAAATACAAACGGCTGGTACTGGATCAACAGCAGACCGCAATCCAACAATCTGAACTGGACTCAGATAGTTAATGCTACAAATTATTATGCCGTAGGTGACGAAGGAACATTCATGAAATCCTCTGATGGAGGTGATACCTGGCTGATAAATACAGCTGCAGGAATAATTGATCCTTTGTTCGGATCCGGCGGAACTTACAGATTAAATACAGGATGGTTCTTTGATGCTAATACAGGTTTGGTTGCCGGTCAGTCTGCTTCCGGTGACGGCGGTTTTGTCAGAAGAACTACCGACGGCGGTAATACATTCACTTCCATCGGACTCGGAGCTTCTTCCGGCGTTCCAAGGATTTCCGATATTTATTTTATGAATTCCACTACAGGTTATCTTTGCGGAAACAACAGCGTGAAAGCATATAAAACGACAAATGCCGGTCTGAACTGGACACCACTCCCGAATTTGCCTGTAAGCACTTCGGATTACAGTTCGATATATGCAATTAATGAAAACAATATACTCATCGGCCTGAATACTGATGGTACTTCAAGGCATATCTACAGAACAACCAATGCGGGCGCCACCTGGATCGATCAAACCTTGCCGGGAACAGTGATAGAGGATTTTGATGATATCCAGTTTCAGAATTCGACAACCGGTTTCATAGGAGGAAATCCGTCTTATTTTGCATATACAACAGATGCAGGAGCAAACTGGACCCAGGCTATTTTTCCTAACAACCAGCAGGGAATATCTAAAATTAAAATTATAGGTTCGACCGTATATACACTTGGTTCATATTATTCTTTATACTATACTTCAAATCTGGGAGTCACCTGGGATTCTGTTAATTTCAGTGATCCGTCAAATCTGAATCAGCCGTTTCCGTTTATAGTGAATGATTTCGATATTAACGGAAGCAATCAGATCGTTGTGGGATATAACGGTAAAGTAACAGTAAGCAATGACGGAGGAAACTCCTGGAGAAACAAAAATTATTCCGTGGGAAATGTAAATCTTACATTTCCATGTATTTTTGCTTTACCCGGAACGACAAAAGTATGGGCAGGGGGAACAGGCGGACTTATACTTTATTCATCAAACAGCGGAACAAACTGGACAAAGCAGCAGACTTCTGCTCCTTACGGATTCTATGATATTAAAATGCTGAATTCAAATACCGGCTATGCCTGCGGAGGATTGCTGATAGCCGGAGCCGGATATGTTTTTAAAACAACAAACGGCGGCAATTCCTGGCTACAGATACCTCTGTCAATACCCAATACACCATTATATGATCTTGATTTCATAGATGCAAATACAGGATGGATCTTCGGAGGTTATCCCTTCGGATCTCCGCCCATAATCTCAAGAACCACCAACGGTGGAGTTTCATGGACCAACCAGACCTCGACACCTGTGTTGGACGGAACAGTTGCTGCCGGTAGTTTTAAAGATGCAAATACCGGATATTTTACTTATGGTTCAAATCTTTTTAAAACAACAAACGGCGGGACAAACTGGAATATATTCCAAACATTTGCAGCTGATCTATATTGGTCTGTAGTCCAGTGTTTACCGGGAAATACAGTTTATCTGGGAGGAAATCGAAGAGTTTTAAAATCATTTGACGGTGGAAATACATGGGATACTGTTTACATACCTGCTGATAAACCTAATATATTCAACATGGACTGGTATGATCAGAACAATGGGACAGTTGTCGGGACTGCAGGTTACTCTGCCAAAACCCGTGACGGCGGAATTACCTGGACTGAAAGGAATCCGGGAAGCTCAACGCTTACGGGAGTTTCCATGTCAGCAAAGGATACAGTCTTTGCTTCATGCGACAGAAATGTATATGGTGCTATTTTCAGATTATATGATTTTAACACCACTATTAACATTAATCTGACTGTTGGTATTCAGGGATTCTGGAACGGATCAGTTCAGGTAAGCGATACGGTAAAATGTCATTTAAGAAATGCATCCGCTCCCTACAATGAGGTGGAAGCGGTATCTGCTGTTTTAAATAATTCAGGATCTGCCGTCTTTGGTTTCAATTCAACACCTTCAGGTTTATATTATATAGAGATCACACACAGAAATTCTCTGGAGACCTGGAGCGCTTCCCCGCAGTTATTGTCTGCCGGAGGAACATTAAATTATAATTTCACAACTGCAGCATCACAGGCGTATGGAAACAATATTATACTTACTTCCGGAAGATACTGTGATTACAGCGGTGATGTGACTCAGGAAGGTTCTGTTGATCTAAATGATGTGGTGGATGTAAATAATGCTTCATCTGTATTTACAACCGGCTATGTCGTTCAGGATGTAACAGGAGATAATCTTGTAGATCTTTCCGATCTTATCATTACATTTAATAATGCATCTTTGTTTGTTACTTCAATTACTCCATAAACATAAACAGATAAAGATTAGTGTATGAAATTAACATTGATCTGATTAATTCTAACTGTCCGGGGGATTATCTCCGGGCAGTTTTTTTAAGTGAGCAATAAATAAATAGATTTTCCGGATCAGTTAATGATCTCATTAATTTTATCCCCCAGCCAGTTTTTTCCTGTAGTCTGATCGATCATTTGAAAATCCCTTTTTATTAATCCTGCATCCTCTTTTTTAAAACCTGTCCTGTATTTGATAAGTCTCAGATAAATTTTCAGAAAGTTTAGATTTCTGATGTGATGTATCCTGGGTATATCTTTGTTATTTTTAAAATAATTCTTCAGATTCGTCATGACGGCATAGGATTCTTCAAACTCTCCGAGTTCATAATAATTATAAAGCTTATATACTGCTGTATCAATATATAGCAGATACTGTGAAGCCCTGACATCATTAAGAAAAGATAGAGACCGCTCAAAATTTTTCTTTTCAAACTCAAGCTTTGCGTAAGACAGTTTTACTTCATCTTCCTTTAAGTTATCAGGCAGATATTCAGAATACTGTTTAATGAAATTCCCGACCCAGTCAAAATCTTTTATCTGGAGTCCTATGAAGACATAATCACGGAAATGGTTAAATGAATAAGAGCTGTTTTTAAGATCTGAGACCAGGTTCTGTCCGAGTTTTTCATTATATAGTTTGAATAATTCCTGAATATAGGAAAGATCTCCGGCATTGTATTTTTTTATACAGTAATTTATAAGGTAGATAAACAAATATATTTTATAACTGTCGGCAAGTTGATCATTGATCTCAGTAAAGATTTTATGGGTTGTTTGATAAAAATTTTCATCCTCAGGATGAGAGAAAGCCATATACAGATTGTAATTCATTGCAACCAGTTTCATGATTGTCTTATCAGAATTTATGAAACCCTTCATGAAGTTTTCAATATTCAGAGTTTTAAGATAAGCTGCCACATAGTTAGGGTCATATTTAATATTTTCAGATTCCTGCTGTAAAAACTCTATGCCGTTTTCAAAGATCGTGATCAGATGATAGCAAAGATTGATAACGGATTTTTCATAATATTCATCATATATAATATCATTTTTATTCATATCAAGCAGATAAGTACCGTTAATTTCATATATCTCTGACAGCTCTTTAAGCACCGGTACAGCAAGTTTCTTTGACTTCTGTGTTCTCAATGTTTCCCTGTATTTGCTCCTGAAAAGTGACATGAGCTTTTTTTCATGCAGTTTTTCAAGAACGATCATATCTCTCTGAGAATTGTTTTCTTTCAGCCATTTATGCGCAAGAAATTCTTCCCCGAGCTTATACAGTTCGGAATATCTGTTCTTCAGAGTCTGTCTGCTTAATCTTGCTCCTGTTATTTCCGTCACCGGCTCAGATATTTTCCTGCTTCCGTTCATTTCCTTCTTCTTAAGAATATGTTCAAGAAAAGGTGTGTAATTTCTTCCTTCAGTAATGTAAGGAGATGAAATGAATTTTGCGAACTGTTCGATCTCTTTTGGTGTGAATGATTCAAGAAGCTGGACCAGCTTATTATTTATTATTTCCAAGGGTATTAATGTTTTGACTAAAATACCAAAAAGAGCAAAAAATTGAAATCTTTTATGTAATGTTTACAAAATCGAAGGGTATAAAGTAAAAATCACTGTTTGGAAAACTATTATAAAATAAATAATTTATCCGAAATTTTTAATAACCCTTAATAAATTTATATGAAGTCAAAAGTAATGTTTGCAGCTCTTCTTATTTTTTCGTTTTTCCTTTTGAGTAATTCTTATTCACAGCAGAATGTGAACGGATGGTACTGGGTAAACAGTCAGCCGCAGTCCAATGATCTCTATTGGGTTCAGATGATTGATGCTAACCATTTATTTGCGGCGGGAAATAACGGTACTTTCATGAAATCAACTGACGGCGGCGATAGCTGGATCATAAATTCCCAGGCAGGCGTCAAGGATGAGCTCTTCGGAGTGGGAAGCTCTTACATGCTTAACACGGGCTGGTTCTTTAATGCCAGTACGGGAATAGTTGCAGGTTCTTCCAATTTTGATGATGGTGGAAAGATCAGAAGAACAACAGACGGAGGCTTGACCTTCTCATCTGTTAATCTCGGTTTACCCCCGGGTTTTCCGATTGTAAATGATATTTATTTTTTAAATTCAACAACCGGTTATTTATGCGGTAATAATACTGTGAAAGCATTGAAAACAACTGACGGCGGATTGTCATGGAATTCTTTACCAAATCTTTCAGCTTATAATTTTACTTTTTCGAAAATTTATGCTGATGCAAATAAGATCATCATCGGCGGATACCCATCAGGTAAATATCTGATATCCTTAAACGGAGGATCAATATGGACTCTGGATTCATTGACTGACAGCACTAACTTATCCATTACCGATATTGTATTCCAGAATTCTACAACAGGATTTATTTCAGGAAACCCGAATTATTTTGCCTATACTACTGACGGGGGAGTGAACTGGAACAGAACATCTTTTCCGGATACATCTGTAGGAATTTATGATCTGAAGATCGTTGGTTCTAATGTCTATGCTCTCGGACCTTTTGAAAACTATTATTATACATCTAATCTCGGCTCCGGCTGGAATCAGGTTAATTTTGATGATCCTACAAATGTAAATCAACCGGCTTCATATTATGTTAATGCCTTTGATATAATAGGTAATGATGCTGTCATTGTAGGCGCAAGCGGAAAGATAAATATAAGCAATGACAACGGCTCAAGCTGGAGAAACAAAAATTATGCGGTCGGCAACAGCGAAATGACCTTCCCTACAGTTTTTGCGCAGCCCGGGACCAACAATCTGTGGACGGGAAGCAACACCGGAATTATCCTTACTTCTACTAACAACGGATCAAACTGGTATAAATACCAGACTTCTGCCGGTTTTAATTTCTATGATATTGAAATGACAAATTCTGCAACGGGATATGCCGCAGGAGGATTTTTTGTAGCTGGTGTCGGATACTGTTATAAAACTGTTAACGGCGGAGGTTCATGGTCTCCTCTCAGCTTGCCTGTATCAACAGTGCCGGTAAATGGTCTTTCCTTTATTAATCAGAATACCGGCTGGATCTTCGGCGGTTATGCAATCGGCAATGATCCGGCTCTTCTTTATAAAACTACTGACGGCGGTACTTCCTGGATATCACAGGCACTAACACCTGCCGGTAATCCAATTTTAGTTGACGGTGATATGGTGGATCAGAATACCGGATATTGCTTTGGAGGAAATAAGGTCTGGAAAACCGTAAACGGAGGTAATAACTGGAATCTTATCACTAATCTTCCGACAGATGTTTACTGGAATTCTGTAAAAGTCTTCAACAGCTCTGTAGTTTATGTCAGCAGTTCAAACAGTTTTTATAAATCCACTAACGGCGGTTCTTCATGGCAGTCAGTTTCATATCCTAATAATAATGATGTTGTATTCAGAACGGACTGGTTTGATCAAAGCAATGGTACACTGGTTGGAACATCAGGTTATACCGCCAAAACAAAAGACGGTGGCATTACATGGACAGAAAGGAATACCGGAACTTCAACTCTTACCGGAGTATCAATGTCATCCGCTAATACGGTATATACTTCAAGTGACAGAAATATTATGGGAGCGGTCCTGAGACTGAATGACCTTAATACTTCAACGGTCTTGAATCTTAAGATCGGGATTCAGGGATTCTGGAACGGAAGTACTCAGGTCAGTGATACAGTAACCTGCCATTTAAGAAATTCTTCTGCGCCGTTTAATGAAGTTGCCATAAAGGCAGCTGTCATAAACAATAACGGTCAGGGAACATTTACTTTCAATTCTGTTCCGGCAGGGAATTATTATTTAGAGATCACACACAGAAATGCTCTCGAAACATGGAATGCGGCACCATTGTCTTTGTCTCCGGGCGGAAATTATAATTATGATTTTACAACTTCACCTTCCCAGGCTTACGGAAATAACATTATTCTCAAAGCCGGAAGATATTGTAATTACAGCGGTGATGTGAATCACAACGGTAATATTGATCTCAATGATGTCGTATCGGTAAATAACAGTACCTCTGTTTTTACATCCGGGTATAAAACAGAAGATATTACAGGAGATAACTTTGTTGATCTTTCTGATATGATCATTACATTTAATAATGCATCTTTGTTTGTTGCAAAAATAACTCCCTGATAAAGGGAGTTAAACATTACAAGTTGAAAGTTACCAAATCAGTCCGGAGAAATTTTTCCGGACTGATTTTTTTTTAATCGTAAAATACTGAACCATACTTTTTGTGTTTGTGATTTGGATTTAACTGACTAAGTTTTGTATTAATTTTTAATGGGTATTTTAATTTTACAAATTGTCCCGTATTATATAGATTTATTGTAATATTTAATAAATCCTTCAGAGCCAAATCCGGGTATTTTATTACAACCTCTCTTTGAAAAAATCTATTCTTATAATTAATTTTAACAATTAATTACAAATCAAAAAAAAGTATGAACCAACATTTAAAAATTTTATTATTATTTGTATTTCTCAGTATCTTTACACAAAATACTTATTCACAGCAAAATACAAATGGCTGGTACTGGATCAATGGTCAGCCGCAGTCAAATAATCTTAATTGGGTAAAAATAATTGATGCAACTCATTATTATGCAGTCGGGGAAAACGGAACATTCATGAAATCTTCGGATGGTGGAAACACATGGCTAATTAATTCTCAGGCAGGAATCTTGGATCCGTCTTTTAGTTCCGGAGGTACACAGAGACTTTATTCCGGCTGGTTCTTTGATGCAAATACAGGTTACGTAACATGTCAGTCTGTAACCGGAGACGGTGGCTACATCAGAAGAACTACAAACGGTGGTGAATCATTCACAAGTATTGGTCTTGGCATTGCTTCAGGATTTACAAGAGTGCTGGATATTTATTTTATTAATTCAAATACAGGTTATATTTGCGGTACAAGTAATATGAAAGCAATGAAGACTACTGACGGCGGATTTAACTGGAATGTAATGCCTGATCTTCCGGTATTAACATCAAATTATAATTCCGTTTATGCAACGGATGAAAATAATATTTATCTGGGTGTTGCATCGGATGGTGGTCCAAATCAAAGAAGAATTGTCAGAACATCGGATGCAGGTGCTACCTGGAAAATTGATACTTTACCGGGTACTGTATCTGTTAATATAAATGATATAGATTTTCAAAATGCTGACACCGGATTTGCAGCTGGCAGCAATACCTATTTCGGTTACACAACAAACGGGGGAGTAAGCTGGCTTCAGGCATCTTTTCCAAATATACAACAGGGACTCAGCAGTCTGAAAATTATCGGCACAACCGTTTATGCATTGGGATCATACAATTCTTATTATTATACAACCGATCTGGGAGCAACATGGGATTCTGTTATCTTTAATGATCCTTTAAATTCAAATCAACCGGGTATATCGGTCATGAATTCTTTTGATATAAACGGAAGCAATGCGATAGTTGCCGGTAATAATGGAAAAGTAAATGTAAGTTATAACAGCGGAGTTAACTGGACAAATAAAAACTACAGTGTCGGTAATAATATCTTTGCGTTTACTTCTATTTTCGCTCTGCCCGGAACCGGTAATGTCTGGGCAGGAACAAGCGGCGGGGGATTAATAATCCATTCCACAAACAGCGGAGCTAACTGGACAAAGCAGCAGACATCTGCTCCGGATGCGATCAGAGACTTTGACATGCTAAACTCTTCAACAGGTTATGCTGTTGGCGGAAACTTCTTTACTCCTTCAGGATACTGCTATCTTACAATCAACGGCGGATCTAACTGGTTTTCATTGCCAATTCCGAATCCTTACAGTCCGGTTAATTCAGTTGATTTTGTAAATGTATACACCGGATGGATAGCCGGAAATGCGGGAATATCCAGAACTACAAACGCCGGTTCTACCTGGACTGTACAGACTCTTAATCCATCGCCCGGAGCTGCGGCCATATCAGAAATAAATATGGCTGACGCTAATACCGGTTATTGTGTAAATTCAAACATAGTGTGGAAAACAATTAACGGAGGAACTAACTGGGATAAAATAAATACTATTCCTTCAGGTAATGTTTTCAGTTCTATCAAGACTTTTTCAAATACTATTTTATTTGTCGGAGGCGGTCAGAAGATTTATAAGACATATGATGGCGGTGCTACCTGGGATTCTGCTTTTACACCGTCAGGTTCCGCAGGCATAGGCAAAATGGACTGGTCGGATCTGAACAACGGAACAGTAGTGGGTACATCAGGATATACTGCAAAAACAAAAGATGGTGGAATTACATGGACTGAAAGAAATACAGGCAGCTCAACTCTCGGAAGTGTTTCCATGCCCAATAAAGATACCGTCTATACCGCATGCGACCGAAATGTACTTGGAGCATTATTCAGACTTTATGACTCAGCTCCGCCGGCGACAACTCTGAATCTAACCATCGGAATTGAAGCTTTCTGGAACGGCTCTGTACAGGTTACTGATACTGTTACATGTCATTTAAGAAATTCCATATCACCTTATGATGAAGTTGATTTAGCTTCTGCTGTCATGGATAATTCAGGTCTGGCTACATTTTCATTTGAGAATGTTGCGACGGGTACATATTACCTCGTGATCACACAACGGAATTCACTTGAGACATGGAGCGGACTTCCGCAGAATATAACTTCCGGAAGTAATTTAAATTATAATTTCACAACTTCGGCTTCACAGGCGTTTGGTAATAATCTGAAGCTTGTATCAGGACGTTATTGTGATTTCAGCGGAGATGTGAATCAGGACGGTTTAATTGATCTTTCAGATGTTGTTTCTGTTAATAACGGATCATCTGTGTTTTTAACTGGATATGTTGTTCAGGATGTTAACGGCGATAGTATTGTCGATCTCTCTGATCTTATCATTACATTGAATAATGCTTCGGCTTTTGTTGTTAAGATAGCACCGTAAAATTAAAGATCATGAATCGTAACTTCATAATTGATTTTTAAAACTGTACAGCAGTTTAATAAAAATCAAAGAATAAATTTAAAGAAATCTGTCCGGAGATTTATCAGCTATCTTCGGACAGTTTTCATTATACTTTGAATTTTTAAATTGTATCTTCAATTCCTCTTATCTTTTCTGTTATAAATTCCCTTAAGAAAGTTATAAGTTAATCCGTTTTGCAGAGTAAAACCTATAACCATGATTCCCAGCAGATATTTAAAATCTTCACTTCCTTTATATAAATAAGAAGCTGAGAAAATTACAGCAGCCCAGATAAAGGCATTAATTATTATTAAAGTTTTCATTTAGTAAAATTGCTATGATCATAAAAAAAACAATTTGCATTTTTTTTGAAACGTGAAATTATCTTATAATATCATCTATAATATCCAGATGATGTTTTGTATGAATAATCAGAAATTTTACGGTGGGTTTCAAATTCAGCCTTCCGAAAAATGGATGATCAAAAAAATTCCCTGAATTCAAATTTTCCAGGATCCTTAATTTTTCCCCGGTGATCTTAAAATGTTCATTAAGTGTATCACTGTTTAAATTACCTTTTGGCTGAACGATTTCCGGGGATTTTGCTCTGCCTCTCGGGATCCTGTTCATCACAAATACCAGTGTTCTTGTCGGATTGAATTTCCATTTATATTTTTGCGGATCCGAGCTTTGCAAAGCTCTGATAATATTGTTGACAGTAAGCAATGAATGCTCGATGTGCCATCCGGCTGAAGAAACGGAAACTTCCGGATTGGTTTTTTCATGATAAGGTATTCTGGATTCCAGTTCATGTATTATCTCTGTTAATTTATCCATTTTTTACAATTCTATTTCCCGTAATTTATGTATAAAGTTTTATAGAAAATGCTCTAAAAAATTCTGAAAAGTAGCTTTCTCATAAATATTAACTTTGTTATTTTTGTAAATTCAAAAATTATAAAATACAAATGGAAGAAAGAATTGAATCTTTATTCAATGATATAGACAGCATGGATGCTGATAAGTTTGTTTCCTACCTTGATGAAGATGTTGTGTTTAAATTTGGCAATGCGCCAGAGACAAAAGGAAAAGAAGAAACACGTCAGGCAGTTGACGGTTTTTTCAAATCGATCAAAGGGATCAGCCACCGGAAAATAAGGATATGGATCCATCCTGACAGTATTATCTATCAGGGATCCGTAACATACACAAGACATGATGATTCAGTTATCACTCTGCCTTATCTAAATTTATTTCTTATGAAAGGGGAAATGATAATTGATTATAAAATTTATATGGATGTTAATCCTCTGTTTTCAGGATCATAATATTTTGTTTCATATTAACTTTTAGGTACACCTTCAGCAATTTTTATTCGAGGGTGATTTCTGCTTTATTGCTGACATTCTGAAGATCTTTAAATTATTGCATACGTCCCTTTTGAATTCTTCCGCAAGGAGATCGGGTTTATCCGACGATTCATAATCTTTAATATATTCTTTTATGATAATGTCATTTGCAGGAGAGACTTCGGCTCTTTTCACTGTAAGCGACTCACTGCTGTCCCAGAGATCCTTCCACCATTTAAGCGAGTGTGCAAAGTTAACAGATTCATTTAACAATGCTGTTACCGGACTTGAATTATAGCAGACATCAACAATTCCGATCTGACCGCCGGGTTTAAGAAATCCTGAAATATAGTCAGTGTATTCTATATTTGTTCCGAAAAACAAATAGGAATCCACGGCTATGATTATGTCAAAAAATTCTTTTGGAAAAGGCAGATATCTTGCTTCAAGTTTTAATGGTGTTATTATACCTTCGCAGTTCATTTCAGATATCCTTCTATAATTGGAAGTAGGACATTCTTTATTATCTACTGCCCATACATTTACTCCGAATTCCTTTGCAAGGAAAATTGAGCTGATAGCTTTGCCGCATCCCAGATCCAGCAATCTCATACCGGGTTTAAATTTTAAAATATCGCACAGAGTTTCCAGATTGAACAATACATTCTCTCCCAAAGAATTATTCTGAACCCATTCTTTATTGTATTTTGTACTAAGCGGAAAATATTTAATATTCTTTAAATTTTTCATTTTACAGAACTTTCATTGAGTTTTCTTGAATTGCTTAACGGTACCTTTTTAATAAATTCTGAGATCCTGGAGTCCGAATATGCACCGAATGCATCGATAAGAATTCCCATTGTACCGCTCTTTGCGGTAATTGCGAATATGATTGACATATCTCCCGGATCTGATTCTCCCTCATATCTTACCGTCTTATCAATTGCAATATCAGCAGCTTTGAATTTTTCATTTGTCTCGTTGCATTGAAGCAGGTTATCTTTTACATAGAAATCATAAATAAATTGCTTTGATCTGAATCTTTCTATTGTCTCTCTTAGTGTATTCATTTGCTTTTCCATAATGCGTTCGTTTTTTAATTAATAAAATTTTTTGAAATTTTAGTTTAAGAATCATGATAAGTATATTTTAATTCTTTGGTTCACATGAATAACATTTCAATCAAAAAAAGGTACCTGCCTTAGATTATTCCCAAATATAAAATGCAGCAAGGCAGGTATTGTAGGACGGAATTCTTAAACTGATTATTCTTTTTCTGTTACGGCTTCCGCGTTTACAGAACCGGCAATTGAAGTTAAAGTCTTGTCAGCGTTTCCTTCTTCCTCCAGAGTCTCTCTGAGAAGATCCGAAATTTTTGTCATATCCAGCAGTTCAGCATAAGTAGCTGCGCAGCCGTAAGATGCAATTTCATAATGTTCCACTTTCTGTGCAGCTGCGATGAGCGCAACATCCTTCACAATAGGTACTGCATTTTCTTTAATTATTTCACTGCCTTCTTTGATAAGTCCCTCCATGGCTTTACATTTTTTGCCTGACAATGACCTTCCAAGTATCTTACCTATCTTATCCAGTCTTTTAACCTGTTTTTTTGTTTCAGTCAAATGTGATTTAAACGCTTTCTTCAGCTCAGTGGTCGTAGCAGTTTTTTCAAGTTTTGGAAGCGCTTCCGTCAATTGATTTTCAGCGCTGTACAGATCTTTTAATTCTTCCAGTAAAAAATCTTCGAGTGTTTTGAGTTTTCCCATTTTATTATTTTTATTTTTTAAATAGTTGTTTATTGTTACAATTTTTTTTGATTGAGTTTCCGGATATTGAGTTAAAATTTAATGATTGTTCTTCCCGGATCATTTCTTCATTCCACAGATCATTTTTGTAAGGAATGTATATTTCAGGATTCTTAAACTCGTTATCAATTTCTTTCAGGCTTTTGACGAAATCATTTGTATTCTTTTTCATGAATTAAATCATTTAATTTAATCCTGTTAATAGCAAAGGATGTGCCATAAAAAAAAATAAGAAATCAGTATGAAAATCCCGTTATTTATTTTTTAAGAAATTGTTTGAATGACAAATTTGTCGGATGATGTCAGGAAATGACAGTGAAGTTGAAAAACCGGACAGAAAATTTTACGGATCAAAAAAAAATATATTTTCAAACAGCCGCAGAATAAATTTAACTGATGCCGAGGTTTTTTATTTTTCTGTAAAAGGTTCTTTCATTCATGTTCAGAAGTTTAGCTGCTTTGGATTTGTTTCCATTGGTATCTTTCAACGCCTTAATAATCATATCTTTTTCCAGTTCATCTTTTATATCTGAAATGCTGGAAGCAGAGGAAGTATTTTCAGTCTTATCAAATCTGATCTCATCGGGAATATCAATGTTGTTTATTATATCTTCGCGGGAAAGAAGCACACTGCGTCTTATAACATTCCGGAGTTCTCTTACATTTCCTTGCCAGGAGTGAGACATGAGTTTATCCATGACACTTTCTGAAACTCCCTTTACATTTTTGTTTAATTCCTCATTGGAATCCTTTATGAAATGTTCGACAAACAGACTTATATCTTCTTTTCTTTCTCTGAGCGGAGGGAGTTCTAAATGAAATTCATTTAACCGGTAATAAAGATCCTGTCTGAAATTATTACTGTTTACCGCATCAGCTAATTTTATGTTTGTAGCAGAAATTATCCGTATGTCGAGCTTAATGGATTTCTTTGCGCCTAGGCGGGTGACCTTTCTTTCCTGTATTACCCTCAGAAGTTTGATCTGATTGGAATCGGACAGATTTGTTATCTCATCCAGAAAGATAGTTCCCTTATCAGCCAGTTCAAATTTACCTTCCTTGGATGTCTTTGCATCCGTAAATGCACCTTTCTCATGACCGAATAATTCACTCTCTATCAGACTTTCCGGAATAGCTCCGCAGTCAACGGCAATAAAGTTATGTTCATTTCTTTCACTCAGATTATGAATAAGACAGGCAATTACTTCTTTACCGGTACCGCTTTCACCTTCTAGCAAAACGCTAAGAGATGAAGGTGCAACTATGTTAACCTGTTCTATGATCTTTTGCATAACTGCAGATTTTCCTATCACTCCTTCGGTAATGTATTTCCCGTCAAGCTTTTTCCTGTGAAAGTTTATTTCATCTTTCAAGTATTTATTTTCCAGAGTTTTTCTAAGCGTCAGGATCATGAGATCATTGTCAAAGGGTTTGGTTATAAAATCATCAGCACCGAGTTTCATTGCTTCGACAGCTGTTTTAATATCGCCGAAAGCAGTAAGCATTATTACTGGAAGTGTATTGTTAGTTTTCTTAATTCTGTTGAGAATCTCAAGTCCGTTCATACCCGGAAGTCTCATATCAAGAATTACAAGATCATATTGATCAGTCTTTACCTGTTGTAATGCTTTTGTGCCGTCTTCTACAGCATTGCATTTAAAACCGGATTCAACTAATAGTTCTTTAAGTGTAAATCTTAAAATCTCATTGTCATCTACTACGAGTATATTTTCCATTTATTTTAATTTGAATTTTTGTATATGGGCAGTTTTATTCTGATTTGTGTTCCTGAATCTTCTTCACTGTTTATTTTAAATATTCCGTTATGAAGTCTAATAGTCTGGAAAGCCAGACCCATTCCCAGTCCAACTCCGGTATCTTTGGTGGTAAAAAATGGTTCAAGGATTTTATCCATATTCTCAGACGGGATGCCAATACCAGTATCACTGAATTCAATATTAATTTCATTGTTTATTTTATCCATAAATGCTTTTACAGACAGAGTACCCCCATCTTCCATTGATTCTATGGAGTTTGAAATAAAGTTCATGAAGGCATTTTCCAGTTTGAGTTTATCCAGTCTTGTGGATGGCAGGTCCGGTTCTATGTCAGAAATTATTTCTATATTGCTGTTTTTACATCGGGCTTCCACAGTTTCGATAAGCAGTTTAAGCACTTCACTTATGCGGACCTCTGACAGATCAAGTTCCTCCGGTGAAGCAAAGCTTAAAAGATTCTTTATAATTTTATTTGCCAATTCCACATTTGTAATAATGTAATTCAGTCGCCTGGTATTTTTTTCATCAAATCCTGATTTAGAAATGAGCTGAGCGAGACTTGATATATTTGCCAGAGGATTCCTGATCTCATGTGCAATTCCCGAAGAGAATCTTCCTAAAGCGGCAAGCTTTTCATTGTAAATCAGTTCTTTCTGGGTTTCAACAAGTTTTAAGTTTGTCATCTTCAGTTCTTCTTCTTTACTGGTTAATTCAGTGACATCATGCCCGGTTCCGAACATTCTGATCACATTTCCTTTTTCATCCAGATACACTTCGCCCTGAGCTTTTAAAATTTTTTCAATGCCATCCGGAGTAATTATCTTATGATAAAAGCTGAACGGGGTTTTGTTCTCAAGGGAATTTTGGATTATATTTTTTACATATTCTCTGTCGTCCGGATGCAATCTTTTTGTAAACTCCTCAAAAGAAGGTTTGTAGTTATTTTTATCTATACCGTATATGGAATACATTTCGTCTGACCAGGTAATTATATTATTTATTATGTCCCATTCCCAGCTGCCTAATTTTGCTATACTTTGAGCAGCTTTGAGATCTTTTTCATTTTTCTTAATATTGTTAAGTGAATCAATTTTCTCAAAAAGGCTTCCAAGTTCCACACCAATATTCATTATACAGTCAAGGATTTCACGGTCTGTTTCCTGCTCTTCAATCTTAAAGAATTCGAGAACTCCGACCACTGATCTGCTGTTCATGACAGGAACCCAGATCCCTGTTTTCAGTCCAAGCTCAACTGATATATTTTCACGTTTAAAAGCCTCTTCTTTTTTAATGTTTTTTAAACTTATCCAGGAAGGCTTGCGCATTAGAATTCTGTCGATGGGAAAACCGTCACCATTTTTCAGAATTAAATTATCGGATATTTTCTTAAAAGGCAGATATTTTACGGACAGATTTGAGTTCCAGATCTCTGATGAAACAAAATCATCCTGCTTTCTCAGAAAGCAGTGTCCGATCTCCCAGTTTGTATAACTACTTATCTTATCAATGGAGTATTGAATAGCGCTTTCAGGATCAAATGCACTGTTAGTATATCTAATCACTTCATTTAAAACCATCAGAAGATTGTTCTTCTTTAAGATGACCTCTTCTTTTTCCTTTAGTTGAGTTATATCCTGGCATATTCCTACCCAGGCTTCAGCATTGCCGTTTTCATCTTTAATTGAGGATGTTGACAGGTATGTATGAAATTCAGTACCGTCAGATCTGTTTGTTTTAAGTTCACCTCTCCAGCCGTTTTTTAAGGTTTTGGAAATAATGTCATTTTTAAGAAACCCGGTAATATTTTTAAATACAGGGATGTCCTTACCTTCTATCCAAGATTTATCATATCCGTATGTGTTTTCAAAAGCCTCATTAATAAATATGATCTTATTATTAAGGTCTGCAATAAAAATATTATCCTTTATGCTTTTGATGGCATGCGCAAATATCTTGATCCTGTTTTGAATTATGTCTTTCTCTTCACTCTCTTTAATGAGTTTGGAAAGTGCATTTGCGAGATCATTTGTTCTTTGCTTTACTTTTTCTTCAAGTTCAATATTGGATTTTATAAGTTCCTGTTCTGCTTTTTTTCTCTGAATAAAACTTCCGATCTGCCTGCCGGCAGATTCAAGTACTTCAATAATTTCATCATCCTTTTCTGTTCCGTATTTATTAAAACATTCAATAATTGCAATGGTTTCTTTACCGATAGAGACTGGGATACCAAGACGGGAATTCCATCCAAATTTTATTATTTCCTGATTGCTTTTATAGTCTACGTTCTTTTCTGAGGAAAGATCATAAGTCCATTTTGAAATACCTTCTTTAAATATTATTCCGGGAAAATCAGATCCTTTTGCAAACTTCCTTTTCTCTTTAAATGTATTCAGATAAATATTTTCATCTTCCTCACTATCAGCCCAGATATAATCAGCATTAATATATTCAGATTTATCGTCGGACATCCAGAGAATACCGAAGTTCCACCGGATACCGCTGCATATGTTTTTCAGAAGTTTTTTAGAGGCTTCTGCTATTGTATCAGATTCTGAAAGTGTCCTTGAAATATCATACTGTATTTTTAAGAACCTTTCATTTCTTATTCTCTCATCTATTTCAATGCATGACCCGATATAACCCGCAAATTCTTTTCCTTCAAATCTCGGTGAACCTTTTTGAAGAAGCCATTTGAACTCGTTGTTTCTGTCTTTTAGTCTGTATTCCATTTCAAACGGTATCCTTTTATCAAATGAAGACGAGTAAATTTCTAAGCATCTCTGAAGATCTTCTTTATGAACTCCTTCTGTCCAACCGTTTCCAAGCTCCTGCTCAGGTTTTCTGCCGGTAAAATCCAGCCATTCATTATTAAAATAGGTGAATAGTTTATCTTTGCCGGAAACCCAGATAAGGACAGGAGCAGAGTCAGCCATCATCCGGAATCTCGACTCACTTTCCCGTAAAGTTTCCTCTGTTTTAATTCTTATGGCTATTTCATCAGATAATTTGTCGTTTGATTCTTTAAGCTCTTCAGTTCTCTCTTCTACTCTTTCTTCGAGCTCTTCATATGATTTCATAAGCAGACTTTCGGCAACCTGCTTGTTCTTCAGCAGTTTTTCTGAAATATATAATGCAAGTCCAGTCACTATAAATGAGAATAGTCCGGTAATAATAATGAAGGACTGTATCCTGGAATTTGATCGTTCAGCCCTTTCACTCCTGTTGTTTAGCAAGACCATTTCGTTGATGAATAACTCATTTGTTAAACTGTTCAGGCGGTTAATATTTTTATTTACATTTTCAGTTATTGTTCTCTGCCTGTCTGAAAACGGAGCGGAGATCAGTTCACCTGATGGGGATGATCTGAATGAGGAATCCATAAGTTCAGTATTTTCAGATATCAGTACCGATAGGTTTTCAATATATTCGAATTGTTGCGGGTTATCAGAAACGAGTATTTTGAGTTCATCAATTCTGCTTTTAATTTCTTCAACAAGTGAATCATATTCTGATCTTAATTTTAAATCACCGGTAATCAAATATCCCATTCTCTTATTGGGAATTTCAATAACATCTATCTTCAGGTCGCCTATTTTTTTAAGAACATCATTTGAATGAAGCAGCCAGTCTATGTCATTCTTGTATCTGTCAATATTCTGATATGTGATAAGACTCAATATAAATACAGAAAGCAGAAAGATCAGGAATGCCGCAGGAATGAATTTTTCCAGCGGCAGTTTCATTTCCAGCTTTTCAAGCCTTTTATTTAAGTTAAGTTTTTTATTAATCCCGGTTTTCATTTTATAATTTACTGACAATAATTGTCAATCCTGTCATGAAACAGTTTGCAGATCTATAAAAATTGGCGATTTCTCGGTTAAAAACCGACTATTCCTTTTGGCATCAAAAATGAAAAAGTATAGGCAGTTGGTTTTTAGAACTTACAGTTAAAAATCTAAATTTTCAAATGTTATTTTAGGTGGTAAAAATTAACTTTTTAAAAAACTAAAAAGGAGAAAAAATGAAAACGCTAAAATTAAAGACGATATTACTTGTTGTACTGATGTTTACGGGAACATCAGGATTCAGTCAGACAAATTATACAAAAAAATCAGCTTACCCTAACTGGAGTGTGAGTCCGGTAGGGGGAATAGTTTTTCCAACAGGTAATATGAGTGAAAATTTTAAATCCGGTGGAAATGTGGGTGTTGATATTTCATACAGAGTTAATAAAGAAGTAGGTTTTTACGGACAGGGCGGATATTACTTTCTGGGTAGTAAAACTGCGGGAGTTCCGGACGGAAAGTACTTAGAGTACACAGCAGGACCAAGATATTATTTTACAGCTCCAAATCTGAAATCATCAGTTTATCTTGAAGCGGGAATAGGCGCTTATACTTTTGTTCAGGATGCATATGTGCAGAATGAAGTTGAAATAGCTGAAGTCAATGAAACCAGATTCGGATACAATGCAGGTCTTGGCGCTGTTCTTAATTTAGGAACAAATGTAGATATGCTTTTTAAAGTAAAGTATAACACTATTCAGACAACAGGCGGATCGTCAAGTTTTATTGCACCGGTAATTGGAATGGATGTTAGATTCTAATATAGAGACATACTCCGGCAAAATGGGTTAACCATTTGCCGGATTTTAAAAAAAATATTTAACTAAAAAAAGGAGATTAAAAAAATGTTTGACAACGAAAACAGCACAAAAATTTTTATCGGAGGATTAATCACAGGAGGTGTAATTGGCGGACTTACCGCTCTGATCTTTGCTCCAAAAAGCGGAAGGGAATTCAGAAGGGACATTTCGGATAAAGGTAATGAATTACTGGATGATACTGAAATGCTGATAGAAGATGCAAAATCAAAAGCCTCAAAAATATTAAAAGATGCTAAAAAAACAGCAGAAGAACTGATAAAGGATGCCGGAGAAAAAGTCGAAAAGTTAAGTCATAATACTGAAAACCTTATCTCTCAAAGCAGGAATAAACTTGAAGACAATGTTTCAAGAATAAAGGAAGCTGTAAAAACAGGAGTTGAGGCTTATAATGATGACAGCAACAGGACCATTAAAAAACAATAATTTTTCATTAATCAAAATAAAGGAGTAAAAAATGTTGTGGACGATATTTGTAATTTTGCTGGTACTGTGGATACTTGGAATGGTATCCTCTTATACTATGGGTGGTTTCATTCACATATTACTGGTTATAGCAATTGTCGTAATGATAATCAGGCTGATACAGGGAAGAAATCCGGTAGCATAGCTGAATTATTAAGGCTAGATCCTTCACCGCTTTATAAACCCGGTCCGGTTTGGAAAAATATGAATGTTCCAAACCGGAAAAGAAGGACAAAGTACCGGTAAAAACAGAGAATTAAATTTATAAAAAATATTAAGGAGAATATTCAAATGAAAAAAATAGCAGCAATTCTGATCATGATCCAGTCTGCTTTGATCTTTACCGGATGCGAATTCATAGGAGATATATTTAAAGCAGGAGTTTGGGTCGGAATAATTATATTCGTAGCTTTAGCGGCTGTAATAGGTTTTTTAATAAAATTATTTAAAAAATAAATAAAAGGAGAAATTCAAATGAAAAAGCTGATAATTATAATAATGCTGTCATTTCCACTTTTAACTGTACATTCGCAGATAAAGCAGGGTGACAGCTTTCTGGGAGGCTCTATTGGCCTCTGGACAAAAGGAAATACCCCGGTACTGGGAGCAAGTTTTGAATCACATATCTCGGGAACCACTACCGGTACAATCGGAATCGGCGGACTGTTCAGATATCACGGATTTAATGAAACATATAATAACGGCAGCTACAGGGATTATAATTTTTCATCTCTCGGCTTCCAGGCAAATTATAATTTTACCAGTATTGGTACAGGTGAATTTGTCCCATATCTCGGTTTGACTTTAGGTTACAATAATGTTTCCAGCACTTATGTAAAAAATAATAATGTGGCAATTGATAATGATTCTTATACAAGCGGAGTCTGGGTGTGGGGACAACTTGGAGCAAGATATTTCTTTAGTCCAAAAGTAGCAGGTAATCTCAGAGTAGGGATAGGCAACAATGATTTCTATCCTCTGGAGATAGGAATAGATTTTAAACTGTAGTTTGATTTTCAGTTATTTAAAATGTCTTTAAGAAATCTATATTAAATTATTAAATCAAATTTATGAAAACCAGAATAATAAAAAGAATTCCGCAATTATTTATAATCATGATCCTGACAGGAATCGTTATACTCAGCGGATGCAGTAATGAAGATCCGGTCACAACACAGGCAGATAATCTGGAATTCAATTATACCGGAAGCAGGGATACAGCAGAGAGTTCAGGAGCATTGATTCTTGATACAGTTAAAATATTATTAAAGGACATAAAACTCAATGTTTCAAATAATAACAATGACTCAATGAACTTCAGGACCGGACCGTATGTATTGTATCTGTATCTGAACTCTCCGGTTAATTTTATGGATGCAGGGTTTTTACCGGAAGGTACATATGATAGAGTAAAATTTATGATACATAAACTTAATGATAATGAATCCGTGCCAGATCCTGAATTTGCGGATGCGGGAGGAAGATATTCGGTAATTGTAAAAGGAAGTTATCTTGGCATACCGTTTATTTACAAGTCGGCCAAATCGGCTCATCAGATTCTGGCATTCCCGAATTCACTTTTCCTCAGTCCATCAGGGAAAACAAATATAACCCTTAAAGTTTTGCCGTATATATGGTTTATAAAGAACGGAGTCTATATGGACCCGGCAGATGAAAGCAACAGAAATGATATTGACAACAATATCAAAAATAACATAAACAATAATTTCAGAATATTCATAGATAATGATAATAACGGGATTCCCGATTAATGTTCAAGTTCAGTTTAAAAACATTTTCGTAATTTTTTAAAAAAGGAGAGATAAAATGATCAGTAAAACAAGCTCCATGAATAAAAATGAGCCTTATATTATTCCACCTGATGAAGAAGATCCTGACATAGAAAATATAGAGAACATCAGGGAATATAAAGAAAACATTTCAACAGACGGTAAAGTAAAGAAGAAAGAAATGAATGTATCAGACAGAAGCAGAAATGATCCGGGTCAGAATGAAGAAGTCCTGATAAATAAGGAAAATGAAAATGATGGAATAGAAGACGATAATTAATAAAGAGAACAGATTTAATTCTGTTCTCTTTTTTTATTATTTTATTAATATTTAAATTTAATATGACTAAGAAATCTCAACACAAAGCCGCTGAAAAAAGAATGGATGAATTATCCGATAAAAGAAAAAGACAATATAAGCACATTAAGAAGAGTGAACTCGAAGAAGGTAAATCAGTGAAAACTGCGGAAAGAATAGCAATGGCTACAGTAAATAAAACAAGAAAAGAAAAGGGTGAGACAAAGGAAAGCAAAGCCGGAAAGTCAAAAAAATCCTGAAGCATTTTGAATCTAAGGATCTAAGTAAAATGTAAGCAGTTCCTTTTTCCGGAATAAGCATTGTCATTAGATTCAACTTTCAATATGTTTAAGTCCTTAATACAGGTATTATTTTCAATATATATAAATTTATAATTTCTGCTATTGTTATCTGATTTTTCATTCTGCTAATTATCAGCCTTGAGTTGCTTTTCTCTTACTTTCCTTCCAGATATCTAAATGAATAAGGATTATTTCGGAATATGTATTCCGTTTAAACTGACCATAAGTCTTTACAAGTATATCTTTAAAATTATAAAAAAATGTTTGGGCAATTTGTTTTCTGCTAACTCCATAATTTATTTTATATACAATTCATGTGATATTTAAAATCAATTTCTGAAAAAATTAAAAATACCCTGCAGGGAAATATCTTCCCTGCAGGGGATGGCAGAAAGCCCGGTTTTAAACTCCTGAAACTACAGAGGAACATCCTTTATATTCTTACCCTTTTCTTTTATTATTACATCCTCAGTTTCGGGTAAGGTGAACTTCTGCGTTTTAGGATTTAATGCTGTGCCTTCTTCATCAAGTGGTAACCTGTCTACTTTATCCCCGGTTACAATACTTTTCTTTATATTTTTTTTGAAATCTTCTTTATTGTTTTTAAAATCATCCTCATACTCAAATTCAGGATCGGTATCGGAAATATTTAAGTTTATAACACTATTGGAAAATTTACCCAATTGAAATTTAAGTGATTCTTCATATTCGAGTTTTTGCTTTTTAAATTTTTTTTTATTTCCATGTTTCATTCCTAACCTCCTTAAAATTTTTTAACTTATTAAATTTCAATGATCATGCCAAAAAAAATAATGATAAAAAACCGGTGTTAAGGGATTTTTCAATATTTCCGGTACAACTTTCTGACAACTATGTCACAAGAATTGTCATTAATTGACAAATATATTGAGGTGAGCGGGTGATATTGAATAAATATATTTTAACGCAACCTACAAAAAGTTATTTTGCAGCATGATAAAATTAAATATACTCGACCAGTCACCTGTAGTTGAAGGTATGACACCTAAGGAAGCCGTAGAGCAGACAATTGAACTGGCAAAATTTGCGGATGAACTCGGATATCACAGATACTGGGTAGCCGAGCATCATAATTCCAGATCTTTTGCGTCTGCAAGTCCAGAAATTTTAATATCTGCTCTCGCATCAAATACAAAGAATATAAGACTCGGTTCGGGGGGTGTGCTCATCAGCCATTACAGTCCTTTTAAAATTGCAGAACAATTCAATATGCTGCAGAGTCTTTATCCGGGAAGGATTGATCTTGGTATTGGCAGAGCACCCGGAGGTGATGCTAACATTATAAAAGCGCTTCGGACATCTTCAGAAAATGCTTTCGATAAAACCACTGAGCTGATAGGTTTTCTGAAAGCCTCATCAGAAGCAGAACTGAAAAAAACTGCAGGTAAGTTTATAGCAGTTCCGGAAGGTAACTCTATTCCTGAGGTCTGGATACTCGGTACAAGTCCTGACAGCGCTTTGTATGCCGGAGAAAAGGGTTTGCCTTATACTTTCGGAAGTTTCATCAATGATGAGCATATGCTTCAGTGCTTTCAGACTTATTATCAGAATTTCAAGCCTTCACTATTTCTAAAAGAGCCATATCTGAATCTGGCGCTGTTTGCTGTATGCGCTGAGAATACTGAAGAAGCAAAGAGAATTGCAAAATGCTCGGAATACTGGTTATCACAGACCTTTCTTAAAAGTAAGAATATTCCTTTCCCGGATGAAAAGTCTGCTTTGGCTTATAATTTTTCATTTGAGGAAAAAATGCTTATCGAGTTCCGAAGAAAATCTGCAGTAATAGGGGACCCGGAAACTGTTTCTTCCAGGCTAAAAGAACTGGTAAAAAATTATGCCATACATGAACTTACAATAGTTACAATCACTTCGAATTTTGAAGACAGAAAAAAGTCTTACAAATTAATTTATGAGAGTTTGAAATCCTGATTAATTTTTAATTAAGACAATAAAGTATCATTTGTACTTTTAGCATATAACTGAAAAATCCAGAAAACTACACTTCACATTATTTTGATAAAGTATAATTCAAAAGTAATAAATAATTTAGCTGTAAAGAAATTATAAAACTTATTTTCAGACAAAATGAAAAAAATATACATTTTCATTCTGATGTTAGCAACTGCAACAATCCTGAATTCAAATATTAAAGCGCAAAATTGTAAATGGGTAAGGAATCAGACACATAGCATCCAGTTCAATCCGGATTTTGCAGGAAATCCTTCTACCGCTGATCTTTACGGCAACTCATTAGTGGCTTCAATAGAAAATTACAAGAGTTCTTATTCCCTGGATTTTATTGGTGACTTTTCACTTAAAAAGTTCAATCAATCCGGAGATCTGCTCTTTAATAAAATATTACTCGGTAAACTTCTGATATCTGATGTTCAGACCGACCCGTCGGGAAATATTTACATAAAGGGATTATTTATGGATACATTGAAAATAGATTCGGTAAATTATTTAATAAATAATTCTGCAAGTGGAAATGTTCAATATTATATTATAAAATTAAATAGTTCAGGTGATTATATCTGGAAGAAGAATTTATCAGTTGACTATCCGGGAAATTACTTTTTTGGCGGATTTAAAGTCACGGGTAATTCTTTATATACCGGAATGCAGAGATTAAATCTGAATTATATAAAAGTTTTAGATCCTGCCGGTTCAGAAATTCAGAGTATCCAGATTAACTCACAAAGTACTTTTACCATAAGCAGTATAGATACGGATCCTCTAGGTAATATTATCGCGGGAGGCGCTTCAGCAATGGGCAGCATAAATATAGGCGGACTTGCGGCAACTGCTCCGAATACTTATAATTTTTATATAGCCAAACTAAGTTCTTCCGGCAGCGGAATCTGGATTAAGTTTGTAAAGGATATAACATTTCAGAAGATAACTGTGTCTTCCGATAAAGATGGAAACATTTTTGCTTCAGGGGATCTTTCGGGAAGTTTTTTCTTCGGAAACATTCAAGCTCAGGGAAATCAATGGATTTATGATTTCTTTCTGACGAAGCTCGATCCATCGGGAAATTTTATCTGGGTGAGAGAAGTGCCGGAAACAGCTACAATTACAGGTGACGTTCAAAAAGGAAGATATAACTGTTTCTGTTTTGACATTCACGGGAATATATATTTTACCGGAACTCTCAGAGGGAATATGAACTGGGGAAATAATGTAATTACAACTGCTTCCGGATATTCGGATATAATAATTCTGAAATATGACCAAAACGGAAATGTGATTTCCGGTAAAGTTGCAGGCGGATCCGGCAGTGACAGAGCTGATGAGATCTCTTCGGATTATATGGGTAATGTATTTATTTCAGGTAACACAGGACCTTCCGCTAATTTTGACAGCATTGCCGTTTCAGGTTCAGGGAATATTAACTCTTTCATCGCAAAATATTTTGACGGTGAATTTCCGGGAACACTTGATCTGTCAGTAATTATTGAAGGATTTTATGATGCCGGCATCAATTCCATGAATGCACCGGATACACTGAGAGCCTATATAAGAAATCCCTCCACGCCTTTTGATATTGCAGATTCAGCGCTTTCAGTTATCGATCCCATTACATTTAACGGTGAATTCACATTCTATAATGCTGAAAGCGGAAACTATTACCTCCAGCTAAGACACAGAAACAGTCTTGAAACCTGGAGTTCGGCGCAGATAAATTACTTAAGAGGCGGCGTTGTAAATTATGACTTTACTGATGATAACATGAAAGCATTCGGGAATAACATAAAGCAGGTTGATAATTCACCGGTAAGATTTGCTATATACAGTGGTGATGCCGATCAGAACGGATACATTGATCTATCTGACATGGTGCTCATTCTTAATGATGTCAATAACTTCGTAACCGGTTACCAGCCAACTGACATTAATGGAAATAATATAACTGATCTTCAAGATCTGATTCTTTCAAATAATAATTCAATAAATTTTATTCAGATCTTTAGTCCATAATATTTTTAACTTCAGAATTATAAAGGAAAAATAAAGCAAGACAATCTAATACTTAATACTTAATACTTAATACTTAATACTTAATACTTAATACTTAATA
>CALMST010000126.1 GCA_937872315.1 uncultured Ignavibacteria bacterium
CTTTTAACTACTAAATTAAAACAAAAAAAACTCATGAGCATATTTTTTAAAGCAAAAAGCGGAAGCTTCTTACAATCAATAGGTTTATTTATTCTCAGATTACCGCTTGGTTTTTTATTCCTGATTTCCGGAGCAAACAAAGTTCTCAATTTACAGGAATTTATTACATCAGTTCAGGGAATGGGACAAATGAACGATACTCTTGCATTTATACTTGCATTTATTCTTCCTTTCATGGAAATGGCATTCGGCGGATTACTTATCATCGGATTATTCACTCCCGTAGCTTCATTTTTTATAGCCTGTATGACATTAAGTTTCCTGTTTGTTCTCGGAGGCGGTCACGAGGAATTGCCGTTTAGTTACAATTTTGTTTTCCTTGCAATATCAATTGCTCTCATGTTTACCGGCGCAGGACTTATTTCATTTGATGCTCTGATAGATAAAAAGAAGGATCCTGAAGTCAATGTAACCATCGAAAAAGATTACACTTATCCTCAGACAAATCCGGATGGAAATAAATCAAATGAGTCTGATGCAATCTATGTAGACGAAAAAGATATTGCAAAAGGTGAAGATGTCAACGGATAAGAATGTTATGATTATATATACTTAATGAGTAAACTTATAATCCATAAGACGGCGCAGGAATTTCTTGATCAGGATTATTCATTTCTTATGGAAAACGAACTTGCTAATAATCTTACATTTGGTGTTACACTTGGACTGGATAATAAGAATATTGAAAATCCTGATCACAGAATTATTTCTGTCACAAATGAAAATAATCAAACTGTAGCTGTATCAGTCAATATCTCACCCCGCATGATGATAAGCGGCAATGGTAATTCCAAAGATTCCATAAAACATATCAGCGAATATTTTAGCATTTCCGGTTATCCTGTAACAAGTATAATTGGCGAAAAAGGAATTCCTGAAATATTTGCAGATAATTTCAATAAAATTAAAATCTCAGGAAGAGATTTAATTGTACATCAACTAAAAGAAACAAAAGACTTAAAACTTAGCGCAGGCACACTTCATCTGGCAAATGAAATTGATCTGCCTCAACTTGCAGAATTCAGATATGGATTTGATATTGAAACTTTCGGATATTCAAAATCAAATAAGGATAAATTATACTCTGAAACAAAAGCAAATATAAAGAAGAGGAATTTATTTGTTTGGAAAGACAATTATGAGATCGTATCAATGGCTGTATTAATGAGAAGTACTCAGAACATTTCAATCATTGGAAAGGTTTATACACCTAAAGATTTAAGAGGAAAAGGTTACGGTACATCGATAGTTCATTCTTTAAGTAATGAACTCCTTAGCAGGGGATTGCCTGTATGCGCTTTGTTTACGGATAAACTGAATCTCTCTTCGGCAAAGATCTACTACAAAGTCGGCTACAGACCGGCGATGGAGTTTACGGATATTTACTTTGATAATTGATAGTTGATAATTTGGGTTTTAAAATTTTCAATTCATTATTATTAAACTTTCTCTCTCCGGTCCCACCGAAACATATTTTATTTTATATCCAACAAGCTCTTCGATTTTATTTACATATTTCTGAGCAGCGTCAGGAAGTTCATCGAATTTTCTGCATCCTGATATGTCTTCTGACCAGCCGTCCATTTCTATATAAATTGGTTTAGCAATTTCAAGGGCAGGTGTAAGTCCGAATTTATCTGTTATCTTACCATCAATTTCATATTCCGTACAGATGGATAATTTTTTCATACCCGACAGACTGTCAAGTTTTGTAAGAGCTATCTCATCTACACCTTGCACCATTGCACCGTATCTTGTTGCTACAGCATCAAAGTGACCGATACGTCTTGGTCTCCCTGTTGATGCACCGTACTCCATAGCAGTTTCTCTTAAATTTCCTGCTTCTTCGTCCGGCATTTCGGTAACAAAAGGTCCGGCTCCCACGCAACTCGAAAAGGATTTCATAACACCAATAACTTTATCTATTCTTTTATTGAATAAACCGCCGCCAACAGGCGCATAGGATGCAAGAGTGCATGAGGAAGTAGTGTAAGGATAGATTCCAAAGTATATATCTCTCAGAGATCCAAGCTGAG
>CALMST010000127.1 GCA_937872315.1 uncultured Ignavibacteria bacterium
TGAGTATTGAGTATTGAGTATTGAGTATTGAGTATTGAGTATTGAGTAAAAAATTATTTACTAATTATAATACTTCATATACATACGCAGGTCTCATGACTCAATACGCAGGACTCATGACTCAATACGCAGGACGCAGGACTCATGACTCAATACGCAGGACGCAGGACGCAGGACTCATGACTCTTTATCACTATAATTCTCCTCATAATACTTCAGGTATTCTCCGCTCATGACCTTTTTCCACCAGTCGGTATTTTCCTTATACCAGTTGATGGTTTTTTCAATCCCCGTTTCAAAAGTATATTCGGGCTTCCATCCGAGTTCATTCATAATTTTAGAAGAATCAATAGCATATCTCCTGTCATGACCCGGTCTGTCTTTCACATATTTTATATTCTCCTCAGAAATTTTCAGACTTTTCAATATCAGTTTCACGATATCAATATTATACCATTCATTGTTTCCGCCGATATTATATACATCGCCCGTCTTACCTTTTTCAAGGACAGCCATAATTGCCGAACAGTGGTCATCCACATAAAGCCAGTCACGAATGTTCTTTCCGTCTCCATATACCGGAAGCTGTTCGCCATCCATTGCTTTTGCGATCATCAGGGGAATTAATTTTTCAGGAAACTGATAAGGTCCGTAATTATTTGAACATCTTGTAATAAGAATTGGAAGATCAAATGTGTGATGGAAAGCATTACATAAAAGATCAGCTGAAGCTTTACTTGCAGAATAAGGACTGTTTGTGGTAATAGGTGTTTTTTCTGTAAACAAGATTTCTTTTTTATCTTCAGGCAGAGAGCCATATACTTCATCCGTTGAAACCTGGAGATATTTTTCGAGTTTATTATCCTTTAATACTTCAAGCAGAACGTGTGTTCCCCCGACATTCGTATTAATGAATTCTTTAGCTCCGAGAATGCTTCTGTCCACATGAGATTCTGCAGCAAAGTTAACGATCGTATCTATGTCATTTTCCTTTACTGCTTTTTCTACTTCCTTTTTCTCACAGATATCACCTTTTATGAATTTATACCTGTCATTGAATTCAACATCCGTTAAATTCTCAAGATTGCCAGCATAAGTAAGCTTATCAAAATTAACAACATTATAATTATAATTGTTGAGCAGATATTTAATAAAATTACTGCCAATAAATCCGGCACCGCCGGTTACCAATATATTTTTCATTAAAATTTTATTTTGTGAATAATCCGAAGTTTAAACCGAAGTTAACTACAAAACCGTCTGCTTTTATCCCTGTCGGCGCATCTGTAACAGGAATGTCATCATCGACAGTCCAGTTGTTATTTGCAGAGAACTGATATCCTGCATCAAGTTTCGCATAAAGATATGATGTTAAGAAAACTCCAATACCAATTTTAGGTCTTACAGAAAAGAATCTTACACTAAGTTTATTCGAAAAATTCTGCGTAGTACTGTCTCCTCCGTACTGGCCGAAAATATTATTCCAGTTGCCAAATGAAGAATTATTCTGATACATTTGAATTGTAAGAAGACCGGTAGCAAAATATCCACCGACAGTCAGCTCAACTGTTTTACCAAAATTTTTCACATATTCCGCGGAAATTCCCCCGGAGCCATATTCATAATAAACTGTCCTTGTAATATCACCAGTTATCATCTGAGTAGAAGTTGAAAACCCCTCACCCGAGCCACCGAGACGAAGCCATCTTACGTTTTTAAGAGGAAGATCAACAAATCCTCCGCCCCCAAGAATAAGAAATCCATCCGAAGATACTGATGGGATGCCGATCTTATTCAGCTGTGTATTCAGATCGTCAGTATTATTCCAGAACCATCCGATCGTCGGACCGCCTGCTAATGAGAATTTAGGAAAAGCCTGTGAATATGATACATTTTGAATTAATAAAAGCGCTGCTATAGCGGATATGATTTTAAATCTCAATACTTTAAATATTTTATGAAATGTTAATAAATCCATTTGAATTGTGAGCGTAATTTAGCTAAAATAGGTTTGTAATGAAAGTAATTTTCTGTTACAATTTAAGAATGGGTTTTATTTGTTTCTCTATATTTTTAATTAAAAATAATCATTTTGAAAACTGAAACTTAATTTTCAAATTCTTGTATATGATTACTGTTAAAATTCAGATTAAAATCAAATCCCAATTTAATTTCTTAATTTGCAAAGAGTTTGATACTGCATTTTTTAAATATAATTTCTATTTTGAAAAATATTTTTAGATATTAAATTCACAATTTAAAAACAAAACCGAAAGGGTAAATATGTTAAAAAAATTCAAAAAGAATATTCTGGCGATAGCGATCATCGTATCTTTCGCAGGAGTATTATCTTCGTGTTATTACGACTATGGGATTGATTCTGATAATTCTAACATAGTCGTAACAGGATATGACAATACATATCCGTTCAATACAATCAACAGATACATTCTTGATACAGTCGTCAACAAGATCGGTGATCAAAGTATAACAAGCGCATACAATTCTACAATCATCAATACCACAAGAGCTAATTTAAATAACCTCGGATGGAAAGAAGCAAGTCTTTCCGATTCATTAGCTAATGATGTTGTCAGAGTTTCAACAGGTATCACAACAACTACATATACAGTAAACTATAATGATTACTACTGGTATGGCGGTGGTTATTACTGGGGATATCCGCCTTATTACGGAGGATACTCATATTCATATACTACAGGAACCGTGATCATTGCAATGGCTGATCAGAAAAATAAGAATGGAGATCAGCTGCCTTTGATCTGGTCAGGAATTCTTAATGGTCCTGTCGGACAGGCAAATCCAAATGGTTTAATAACAGAAGGAATTAACCAGGCTTTCAGTAATGCTCAATCACCTTATTTATATCAGTAAATAAAGGTTTTGTTAAACATTTTAAAATTTTAAATTAAGGAAAAAATTAAATGAAAATAAAATCAATATTAATTATAATTATTACAATACTTGTAAGTTCATCTTCCTTTGCCCAGCAAAAAGGAAAGTATCTTGCATCTATTTATTACAATATGTCATTCCCTGTCGGCAGAACAAGTGATTTTATAAAAGATCCAAGTTTCGCCGGTGTATCATTTGACGGTAAACAATTCATCAGCAATAAAACAGCAATTGGATTATTATTCGGTTGGAATGTATTCAACAAACAAAATGACGGTCTTCAGACATTTCCAAACGGAGCAATTTACGGAAGCACGGCTTCTTATGTAAATGCTTTACCGTTCCTCGCAAGTGCTACTTATTTTCCAAACACCAGCAGAAATGCAAAAACAAAGTTTTATATGACCGGTTATGTGGGCGCTTATGATATTCTTACACAGCTGGAATTAGGCGTTTCTACACTGGAAAGCAATAACTGGCATTTTGGTCTGGCTCCTGAAATTGGTGTGTATTACCAGGCAGGAAGAACAACTAATTTGACTCTCAGTGTCAGATATAATTATGCATTCAGTTCCGGTGATGCCTTAAACGGAGATGACAGCAACGAGCAGTCATGGATTAATGTTAATTTAGGAATTGGATACAACAGCTGGTAAGAGACAGTTTAATTTGTAAATTTAAAAAGCGTGATACATTGGTTTGTATCACGCTTTTTTTTTATTACATAAAAATTTAATTATCCAAAAAGCGGAGCAAAGGGCATTGAAAACAATATTATGATGGAAACAATAAAAATGAATGCCGAAAGAAAAATTGATGCGTTTCTCATGAGATTGGATCTGAGTGTACTTGCAATACCACCAAAAAACAAAACAGCCGCAAAGATTACCGTAAGCATAACATAATTATCCGAATGATGATTTGCATCATTTGCCGCCTCAAGTTCCTTTATATATTTATCCATCTCTGCCTTATAATCGTTTTCTTCCTGAAGCTTATATAGATCCATTTTCATCGGAGAGACAGGAGCATCTGCATTATTGAAAGGATCTGTTTTTAACCATTCGATTGTAGCTTCTTTTAATAAAGGATTAAATCTGCTGAAATAAAAATCCGCCATATCCTTATTGCCGGATTTAAAATTATCAATATACTGCATAAGCAAAATAGCATCGAGTCCTCTTTTCTGATTAGATTCAATTTCATTCTGTGATGCAAGTCTTCCGGCCTGATGCGCATCCATCAGCTTAAAAGTCTGAATACCGTTCCATAAAGTCGACTGAAAAGCACACCATGCTGATCCGACTGTTGCAAGCGAAAGCAGAACTGCTGTCAGAAAATCCACAATGCCGGTGGATCTTTTCCGGTGTACCTCAACTATTACTTCATCGAGTTTATTTTCAATAGAATTTATCTGCTTTTCTAATGAAGTCTCTTCCATATTTTAAATATATCTGAGCTTTATTTTTTTAATTATTATTATTGCCGGGAATTAAAACTCTTAATTTAAATTAACTACTTCATAAGCGTCCTGTCCGTTCTGCACTATCGGCTGATAATACGTTCCGTAATATTCCAGAAGTGTTTGAGAGTTACTGTTTGTAACTTCTGTTGCCCCGGATGGAATGTTGTCCACTACAGCGCCAACAGGTGCTGGTACAACTTTATATCCCGAATTGGTCTGCTGATAAAACACTCCTCCAAAGTAATAATAATTTGACGAAATTACCTGTGTCTCAGTACTACCGGTTGGAAGTACATTAACCACTGCTCCCGAAGGAGCCTGCACTACCGTGTAACCGCTTCCTGATGGTTCATAAAAAACTCCTTCATTGTAATAATAACTTTGGTTAGCATAGTTTATCATAGAAGCAGTTGCAAACATTGTTGCAGTATATGCACCAATTGGATACCAGGCTGCTCCGTAAACTGCCGGACTGTATGGATGATAATAATACGGATGATAAGCTCCATAACCGTATGCTCCGTTTGTATGATAAATGTTTGTATTTCCGTAATGATTATAATTATTGAAATTATTATTATAATTTCTGTTTACGTTATCATTATTAAAGTCATTGTTTCCCCTGTTGAAATTTCCATTGTCATTAAAATTATTGCGTGAATTATCAAATCCGGTATTTCCGAAATTTCTGTCATTATTAAATCCGGAATTTCTGTCAAAGCCGCTTACATTTCTACCTCCGAATGAGCCGCCTCTGTCAAAACCGCCGCCTCTGCTGAATCCTCCGCGACCAAATCTCTGCGCAAACAGATCTGCGGAATTGATAAACAATATTAATCCTATAATTAATACCGTATAATAAAATTTTCTGTTTTTCATCTTACTATATTTTATTTTAAATTAATTGTTATTCTTTTTTAATTTTATTTGTTTTGCTCCCGGAGGGACATTAAACTCAAACATAGCATCAGGCAAGGCCGGATTGATCTCCCAGTCATACATCGAACCCTGATATTGTGGATTACCAGGTTTATCCGCATATACGATCACCATTTTTACGGGAAGAAAATAAGCATCATCCGCTATCCAGAACTGATAGGTCATTGTATTATCCGAAGCAGAACCTGCAATATGAAAACATTGCTTATCATTTACTTTGGTTAATCCAAGAAAAATAAGATTTTTTGAATTGGCAAGCAGATCATTTACGAAGTTGGGATAAAAAAAATCTGAAGCAGGAAAATCAAGACCATAGTCATTGTGAAGCATGTCTATAGTCTGAATGTTTGTCGCCGGAGCGTCTATAGTAGCATACTGATTACTTGAAATAGAATAATAAGTAAAAGTTTTTCCGTTGTATAAATAATCTTTTTGACCGTCATCACCTCTTACATCTACCAGCAGTTTATCCGGTCCTCTCATAAATACCGTTGCTTCTGATCCGTGTTTTATAAGCCCTGCGCCCTTGCTCTGTTTGTCCTGTTCAATATTCATTTTAAAACTTACAGATTCCATACCTGCTATCATGTTGCTCATTCTGTCCAGTATCATTACAGCAGAAGAGTCAATCTGGGAATATGATTTATTACTTTGAAAAAGTAATGAAATTACTGATAGACTTATCAGCAAAATAATTTTTTTTCTTAACATTTTACAATATTTAGTTTATTAAATCTATTATTTTAAAAGAATTCTCCGAGAGTCAGAAAAACACCGCTGGAATTATATTTACCTATAGCATAATCTATCCCCAGATTGGTTCTGGATTTACTGTCAAATTTAATCCTGATCCCTGCACCGACGGCCGGATTTAAATAATCCAGAAGATCCTGACCTGTATCGGCATCGCTGAAAGTGTTTACGTTTCCAAACACTACTATTCCGAATAATCCGCTTTTAGAGAGATTTATCCTGTTTGAAAATTCAGCATAAAGCATGCTTGATCCCCTGAATCTTCCCTGAATATAACCTCTTCCTGTAGCATTATATTTATCCCAACCGATTGAAGGCAATGACATATAAGGAGCTTTTCCGCTAAGGGCAAGATCACCCATAAACCAGAATGCAAGTATATATGGATTTCTGTAATCTCTTAGATTAATGTATGCTCTTCCTTCAACAAATAATTTTTGCCAGTTATTTGAACTCCCGAAAACCTTGTTGTAATTATAATAATTTGACTGTAACAAAACTCCTTTATAAGGATTGATGGTATTATCTCTAGTATCAAGGGCAGAAGTGATAACAAAACCGGATGAAAGATAGCTTGTCGAATCATATTGATGCAGCTGATTGTATTGATTGTTGTAATTAGGATATATGGCAATGTCGTTACTGTCAACTGTTGAAACTTTATTATAATATTCAAGACTGTAACCTATACCTGCGAACCATCTTTTATAAATTCTCTTTAATGCATTCTGATTAAACCTGATAAATTGAAAATTCATGTTTTCCTCATTACTGTCCGGAGTATTTGTTCCAAGACCATATGTCTTCTGATTATAATTCCATAATCTCCAGTCTCCCTGAAAATTCCATTCGTCATTTTTAAAAAAAACATTGTTCTGAACAGAGAGTCTGAACTGACTGTTGGTTGTATATGAAACACTCGAAACAAAAGCAGAATTGGTGGTTGTTTTATGCGGACCATTGAACCATGATGCTGAAAGCGAAACTCCGAAAATAACTCCGTTTGCAGGATTGTATGAAATACCCGGAAGAATACTTATAATAAAGTCCCTTTCTGTCTGAACTATTTTTATAGGGTCCAGATTGCTTTTTTTACTACCGAATATATGTTTCAAAATTTTTTTAATGTCATTTTGATTTGCACTCCAGGCGCTGTCAGTTTCAATGGATGATTTTTCAGAATCCTGCCCATAAGCAAAGTTTACTGCCATAAGTATTACTGCCAAAATGAATATTCTTAACTTCATATTATGGATTTCATAATTAACTATTTTAAACTGATTATGTTATATTTTTAAACATTTTAAATTACTTCAATTATATTTTGCAAACAATTTAGTAATTTGTGTCATATCTAAATTTAAATCTTTGGATATTTTAACAAACAACTTATCTAATGTTTTATTTTTCAATTTTATTTTTTAAAATTTTGTCAGCATTCTTCCCCAAATGCCAGATATTAGAAAGAGCTGTATGAACAGGAATATTAACTCTCTTCACTTTATCCTCCGGCATCATATAAAGTGTTCCGCTTGTTGGTATCGGAGCGCTTGGAACATATAACATTAAAAAGCCTTCATCATTGACTTCTTCTATTATTATACCATATACCCGGCCCTCATCCAAAAACATCAAAGCTACATTATTGTATTTTCCGTTTCAACATCTGCATTTTCACTGATCATATGACCGGTTATCGAAGATCCGGGAAAATTTTTATTACAAATTGAAAAGTATTGCGGAAATTCTGTTTGTAAGACTTAAACGGAATAATAATCCGCACAGGAATGTAAAAACCATAAATGTCAGCAATGCGCGCAGATCCAGAAATTTTTTTCCGAAAAAATTAAATTCGGGAAGAATTTCAATTATAGGATTCAGAAATCCAATAATTAATTCATAGAGCTTTTGAATTATGAATATGAAAAGGAATAACGGTACAATAAATTTTAAACCTTTCCAGAAAATTTCTTTAAATTTATCAAACACCAATTTCATTTGGTTTAAATAGTTTGATTCAATAATAAGAAAATCTGATATACTATTTCAGTTAATTCATTTTACAGAATATTTTTTTAAAACTATAATTAGTATAGAACCGGTATGCTAAAAACGAAAAACCTATCTGAAAAAATTTTAACCTATTCCGATTCAACTCGATTCATTACCGTTGGCTTCAGCCAACGGTAAAGCCTTCACCAAAACCCCTCTCTCTCGATTCATAACCGTTGGCTTCAGCCAACGGTAAAGCCTTCACCAAAACCCTTCTCTCTTTTCATTACCGTTGGCTTCAGCCAACGGTAAAACCTTCACCCAACGGAACTTCACCCAACGGAACTTCACCCAAAAAATCTTTCAAATAAAAAATGTCTGTCTTCCAATTCTTATATACTTTTGCAGGTATAATCATGAAACCTGCTGAATGGAAGACAGACAATTAATCTATTAAGAAGAAATAAAAACCGGAGTTTAGTGAATCATATAATCAATATTGAATTTCAGTTTAATCAAACCGCTTCAAGCGGAATGAATTTATTTTCATTTAACTTTTGCTTTCAAACAGGATTTAATGAAAAAGTAGGATACCTGACATTACATACAGAAAAAATCCCGATGATCCAACATTTTGATAAAACAACACAATTTCATAAAAAATATCTGTATAACAAACAATAATATTGAAAAACACGGTCCGAATAATTTTTACTTTACCGGACCGGTTTTTTTAGATCTTGTTTTATCTCTTGATTAATCTTTTGATTTATCTCTTGATTAGTCTCTTGCAAAAGCTGCAGCGCCTTCTTTTTCGAGATCAATGTATGCTTTCTTGCTCACATCAATCGCAACGCCAAGGATCTTACCTCCGGTAAATGTTCCCGGATTTTTATATTCCTGGCTGACATTGTCGCCGCTGTCAAATCCTACACAAAGTCCGTCTCCGGAAAGTGTGAACTTTCCTGATTGTGTGCGGATCTTACTTTCGGCTACAACTTTCTCATCAACATATAGTTTTGCAGTACCAAGTGACTCACCGTATTTACCGGTACTTTCACGCTTAAATTCAACTCCGAGGACACGGTTGCCCGGTTTTAAATTACCTGAAATAAGTTTCTGCTCAGGTTTGATTCCAAGGAAATTATAAACATAATACAGTTTATTGTTTTTTATGAAAAGTGAGTGTCCTCCAAAGCGTGAACCATGGGCAAAGATCACTCCTTTTGAATCCTTAGTGACCTCTACATCCGCAACTATCTTGTATGAACGTCCGCGTACGTTTACTGCCACTCCTTCAGGTATTGGTGACGTATTCGGATAATAAACATAACGTGTGCGGGGTGCTTCTTCCTGTGGTCTTTCAATTGTCAGAAGTTCTATAGGTCCCCTGTCATCAAGCGGTAATACTTTGTTTATCTTTGCTTCTTCAAACCATATTTTGATAAGCTTGTCAAGTTTATCAGGATATTTATCTGCAAGATTGGTTGACTCGGAACGGTCTTTGTCAACATTATAAAGCTCCCATTTATCCTTATCAAAATGACCGGCTCCGCTGATCGGGGCATGTAAAGCCGATGCTTTCCATCCGTCTTCCCAGATTCCCCTGGTTCCGAGCATTGTATAATACTGACGTTTCTTTTTGGTTTTGCCTTCAGGTTTTGCATCAAAAGTATATTTCATTGAAACTCCGCTTAAAGGATATTGCTTGACTCCTCTGTAAACTTCCGGCATTTTAAGTCCGGCTGCTTCAAGTATTGTCGGCACAATATCTGTGGAATGGTGATACTGGTGACGTATTCCTCCTTTATCCTTTATGCCTTTTGGCCAGTGAATGATAAGCGGATCGCATGTACCTCCTGAAAACTGCGAATAACGTTTAAACATCTGGAACGGTGTTGAGAATGCAGCTGCCCATCCGGTTGGATAGTGTTCATAGGTATCAGGTCCGCCAAGAACATCCAGAAGTTTCAGATTCTCTTCCAGCTCATCAGGATATCCGTTAAAGAATTTGTTTTCATTGACAGAACCGTTTGGACTTCCTTCACCTGAAGCTCCGTTGTCAGCAGCATAGAATATTATTGTATTGTCAAGCTGTCCTGATTTTTCAAGATAATCTAAAATTCTTCCTATCTGCGCATCTGTATATTCGCTGAATCCTGCATATACTTCAGCAAGACGAGAGAATAATTTCTTCTCTTTTTCATTAAGTGAATCCCATGGTCTTACCATATCTCCGGGCACTCCTGCAGCTACTTCTTCCGGAAGCGGATTCATTGGTGTCAGTTTGGTTCCTTCAGGCAATATACCTTTCTTAATCATCCTTGGCAAAACCCATTCGCGGTATGCTTCATAGCCTTTATCAAATTTTCCTTTATATTTATCTGCATATTCCTTCGGAGAATGATGAGGAGCATGGTTAGCTCCCGGACAAAACCACATATACCATGGTTTGGAAGGATTGCCTGACTGCTGGTCTTTTATCATCTCAATTGCTTTGTCGGCAAGATCTTTAGACAAATGATAACCTTCTTCCGGTCCGTAAGGCTGCTCAACGAAATGATTATCCTCCACAAGATCAGGATACCATTGATTAGTTTCGCCTCCGAGGAATCCGTAGAAACGGTCAAATCCCTTTGACAGCGGCCACTCGGATCTGCTTCCTCCGCTGGAAATATCCTGCTCGGGTACGTTATGATCTTTACCAAGCCAGAATGTGCTGTATCCGTTATCCTGCAGAACCTGTCCTATCGTTGCGCACTGAGCAGGCAATCTGCCGCAGGCTCCGGGATAACCGTCTGAAGTTTCGGTAATGGATGCCATTCCGTTAAGATGATGATTTCTTCCGGTAAGAATTGTGGATCTGGTCGGAGAACAAAGAGCTGTTGTATGCCATTGAGTATATGTAAGTCCCCCTTTGGCAAGCTTGTCAAGTGTCGGCATATTTATTGCCCCTCCGTATGGTGACCAGGCGGCAAGACCTGTATCATCATACAAAACAAATAAAACATTGGGTGCTCCTTTGGGAGCGCTTTTTAGAGTAAACGGACCCCAGTCCGGTTTGGAATCACGGACATCGAGTTTGATCACTCCTTTGAATTTTTTTTCTTCCATGGTATTTTTATTTAATTGATTGAAAAAATTACTTTAAAATTGATTTAATATTTTGAATGTACTGTTAAAGAAAAATTCTTTTTTAGTTTCTGATCGCATTAATCTTTTATTCTGCTTTTGATATTATTTTCAATAATTCATAATGGGAATTTATTCTATCTTAAGAATTTTGGGATATGTTAAATAACATCTTTGCTGAAAATTGCTCTATAAACTTAAAATAACAATACTTTTAATTCTATTTTTAAGGAAAGAAAATTGCATTTGTGACCCAATTCCTTCAATTGATAACACAGTTATATAATTAATAGCTTATTAATCTTATTATAATTTAATATTTTAACTTAATTTGTGAACCTGAATCTTTTTAAGCTGAAGTCAGAGCATGAAACACTTTACAGTCATTAAGATTTTTAAAACTTTTTCAAAAAAGGAAATGAAAGAGTTTGAAAAATTTCTCAGATCTCCATTCTTTAATAATCATTCTACTATTGTTAATTTATTTTGTGAACTGAAAAAGTATCATCCTGAGTTTGAGAATGAAAAATTTACGAGGGAGTATTTATTCTCTGCAGTCGGAACTAAAAAAAAGTATGATGACAGGTTATTCAGAAAATATCTTTCAAGGATGTATAAGCTAGCTGAAGAATATCTGAGCATACTGAATTTAAGATCTTCCGGTATAAGCAATGATGTCACTGTTATGAATGAGTTTATAATGAGAGATCTGAAAGAAGTTTACAGCAAGAAACTTAATGAATTGAAAAGATCTCTTTTGCTGACAACTAAAATCGATGACGAAAATTTACTCCTCTTGTACAGGTTTTATTTAACACAGTATAATTTCGAAAGTGAGAAAAGTTTAGAAAAATCAAACAATGATTTACTTCTTAATGCTTTGTTTCACCTTGAAGGCTTTTTCTTGTTTAATTCGTTCGCTATCATAAACCAGATAATCTCCAATAACTACTCCTATAAAAATAGCCCTGAAATAGAGCCTATCCTGAAAGATTATAGTGTTTCAGGTATTGAAGATTTTCTGAAAAAAATAAAAAGATTTCCATCCGGTAGTAATAAAAAACTGATCCTTATGATGGAATTACTTCTTAATGCATTTAAAATGATTTCTTCAGAAAAAAGTTATGCGGCTTACACCAAACTTAAAAAATTAATAAACAGTAATCTAAAAGATCTGTCCCCCGGATTGTTATATTATATTCTCCAGAATATGAATGTGTTCTGTATTTTAAGCAAAATGGGCGGCGAAATTAACCTGGATAAAGAACTTTTCGAGAATTATAAAATCCTTATTGATAATAACATCTTTAATTCCGGTGATAATGTGAATATTACGCTCCTTGATTTCAGGCATATTCTGAACACTGCGCTGAAAAGTAATGAACCGGACTGGGCTGAGAATTTCGTAAAAAATAATTCGAAAAGATTAACGGATGTTTACGGACCGAATATATTGTATTTCGCTAATGCGCTCCTCCTTTTTCACAAAAGTAAATACAATGAATCCCTGAATTATATCCTTAAAATAAAAAATGAACCTTTCTCCATTTCATATGATATTTATATTATGAAGATCAAGATTTTTTATTATCAGGGTTATTTAGACTCTTCACGATATGTAGCTGAAAGTTTAAGACATTTCATTTCGGGCAATAATAAAATTGCAGATAGTTTAAAAAGCACATTCATGAATTTTATTAAATACTATAAAAAGATATTACAAAGCCGAATTAAAAAAGATAATGAAAGTCTCAAACGGATATATTCTTCACTGGAAAAAAGCAAAAACACCAGGGAAAAGATCTGGATGATGAAAATTATCAGTGAGCAGTTAGCCTAAACCTTTTCGATTACGCTGCGAAACAATTCAACTTACTCCACACACTCCACACACTCCACACACTCCATACACTCCACACACTCCACACACTCCACACACTCCACTCACTCCACACACTCCACACACTCCACACACTCCACACACTCCACACACTCCACAC
>CALMST010000128.1 GCA_937872315.1 uncultured Ignavibacteria bacterium
AGATGTATATGTATAATCAAAAAATAATTGATAAATTATAAAAGATAAAAGATAATAGATAACAGATAATAGATTATTGAAAACTGTACAGATTATGTTTCCCGACTTATGCAATAATAATTTCCGATTCCCGATTCTGAATTCCGGTAAAAGATCCCATATTAATAAATTCCCGTTTCATCGGTTTCAGCAATATTTGAATGCTGACTATTATCGGTTTTCCTGATCATCAGTATCACAATATTTGTTTCAAATCCGTCTTCTTCGCAGGTTATTTCAATAGGTATATCATCAATAAGTTTCACGGACAAACCGGGAGAATTAGTATTTTTTGAATAAATAAAACGCAGATCACCCGTTAATGATTTTTTGATTTTCCCGAGCTCTGATGAATAATTATAATTTACAGAATATGATGATAAACCTCCAAGACAAATTTCGCTCTGCGGTTCGTTGTTTATATAAAGTTCAAAGCATTTTTTTCTGAATAGCAGATAGATGAAGAATAGTATTATTCCGATAAGCAAAGCTATCAGCCCGATCAATACGAATAATCTCCACGGACCGTATTTCATTCTGATCTCAAGAGGGATCTTTGTCACGATCTTTTTATCCTTTAATACCGGCTGGAAAATTTCAGGTACTGATTTCAGCGCGAACAGCTCCTGAAAAGTATTGACGTAACTCTGATCCAGAAGTATATCCACCTGCGAAACATCAAGAACAAGATCCCCTCCGATGGAAAAATCTTCCTTGAATATTGTATTAAAAGAAAATCTAGGAGTGATCTCAGGCAGATTGAAGATCACGGAAAAACCGGTAACTTCTCCTTCTGGTGAAACATTGCTGACCGTAGATGGTGAAATTGTCTGTGTACCGAGAGATTTAACGGAATAATCCGATGATGTGAAATTCTCAAGACCAACATTGAGTTTTGCGCTTTTTATAATATAGGGATAGAGATTGGATTTAAGTGTTAGATCATTGAAAGTCTCCTGTACTTTCTGACCTTCTTCAAATCCGTATCCTCTCAAAGCAGAACCGTCAAAGAATAATTTTCCTTCCGTAACCTTGCTTTGGGTAACTTTTGGCTTTAGTACAATAGTTCCGATATCAAGTGGTTTAAGCGTAATAGCTTTCTGTCTTATACCGACACCTCTCAGAATTTCGTCATAAGATTCAAGCTCCTGCTGGGATAAAATATTTTTCGAATAGACGATCGCATAAGCTACATAACCTTTCGTAGTATCATTTTCATCTGTCAGTTTTTCAGGGATCGGATATAAAAGTATTTTTTGTATGAAATTGTCATTTCTGAGTTTCTTGTAAAAGTCCAGAGTATTCTGATAAGATGAATCACCGCTTCCCGAGTTATCATTTATATTGTCAGTGATTAACCAGATAATACCAGTGCTGCCTTCAATTGCAGCTATAGCTTTATCCAGAGCTTCTATAAGATCCGTTGTTCCGGTTCTGCTGTCGTTACCCGCCATCATGGTGAACTTATTTATCACTTCATCCGGTACCAGACTCCCTGCGTCGCCTTTGAAGAGAACTTTCGGAGAAGTTATTCCTCTCTTAGGATCAGTCTTTGTAAAAAGCATTATATCAGCCTGATCATTTCCCTTTACTGAATTCCTGATAAGCGCTTTGGAGAACAGTTTGAAATTGCTTTGAGGCTGCTGATAATAAGGCAGCATGCTTCCCGAATTATCAAACATGAAGATAAACTGATTATCCTGCTGGGCTATACCATTAACTGACATTAACAGTATAAATATGGCTAAATATTTTTTCATTAAAATTTTTAAAATAATTAAATGCTTAAATATGGATGTTCATTTTGTCACTTGTGTATGCTTCAAGTATGCCCGACCTTGTCAGAACAAAAATCCCGTTATCTGCAATGACAGCGGATATGATCTCAACCGGATCACTGCTTTCCGGATTTCCGTCTGAAGAAATAACATAACCTTCGGCTTCCTGAAATCTGTTTAGATTACAGAATACAATTTTGTTTGTCTGCGATATCACAAGTATGTTTTTACTTATACTCTCGATCTTATTTTCGTATTCATCTTCAAAGTAATATATCTGAAGACCGCTTGATTTGTAAATTTTCCATCCGTCAAGGGTACCCATTAATATGTTGTCTGCAAAACCTCCGATCGAATTTATATATGGATTTCTGATACCGGTGGTCTTGAATTTATAATTTACAGCCGGCAAATCGATATAAAAAAGTTCATTGATCTGAGATGTAATATATAGTCTGTAATTTAAATAAAAAATAAATGAATTTTCATCGGTATTAATTTCACAATCATTTATGCTTGCAGATAATTTATCAATATCATATGTCAGTATCTTATTATCAAAAAGCATATATGCTTTTCCTTCCGTAATGCAGATTTTATCCGAAATGAAGTCCTTGATACGGAATTCAAGATCATATACAGGCGTGACAGATTCGGTGTTAAGAATTTTTATAAATGCATTTCCCTCTGAGATGCTGTATTCAGTAAAGACAAGAAAATTCTTATATCTGTTAAGATTGCTCCATATAAAATATCCGTCCGGTGATTTGTAAATTTCATTATGTACTATTTCTCCGTCATCAGATTCCTTTATGCAGAAAATTTTACCGAGTGAATTAAGATAGACCGTATTTTCATATACAAGTCCGGTCTTTTCAAAAGATTCATCATCAAAGGAAAGTTTTCTTTCGGAGAATCCCGTAAATCTGTCTATAAAATATATGTTGCCTTTTCTTGATGAAAGAATAATGTATCTGTTGTTTTGAAGAATTGAATTGAAAAATTCATCTTTAAGATTTTTGCTGAATTTTATCCTGAAGCTTTGATCTATTCCTTCGGGAAATTTTAATCCGGAATTAACCGAGTTGTTAAGATAGGAATTTCCTTTATAAAAACAATTTATCTTTGATTTTATAAAGGTCTCTTCATAACTCTCTTCTGCCGCTTCTTCAATAAGGTCTTCAGGTGTCTCATCAAATTCAATTACGATCCTTTCCTTTTCTTTTTTGCCGTTTCCGGATTCTTTTTCTGAATTTTGACCTGCTTCTTTATCAGGCTCTTTTTCTTCTCCGTCAAAGTCTATTATAATTCTATCCGGCATCCTTATAAATATATGTAATGTGTATTAATTTACTTTTTATGAATAAATATTCTTTTTCAACAGCTTGAAATTAACATCTTTTAAGCTGCCGCTTGATGCTCTATCGAGTCTGTCGTTAATTGCAATTCCAATTCCTTCATTTATCACTTTTTTAGCAATGATGAGGTCATATTTTTTTTTATCCAATTCTCTGAGATCAGAAAAAAGATTCAGAGCCGTTTCTTTTAAATCAGAATAAAGTGAAAAATCCAGAATTCCGATTTTCATTCCTTCTGCACTGCCAATTTCATTCAGATCTTTAACAATATACAAAGGTGTTGAAGGTGCATAATGACTTTTAAGCATTCCCGGTGAAATAAATTTTCCGGGTTCCCGCACTTTAATTTTACCGATCACCTTTACTATGTCATCTTCTGTCACATATCCATGCCGGAGAATAACCGGTACTTCGTCTAAAAAACTTATCACAGTTGATTCGATCCCTATCTCACTTTTCCCCCCGTCCAGAATATAATTTATCCTGCCATCGAGTTCGGTTAAAACATCCTCTGCTGAAGTAGGAGATATCTTTCCCGCTCTGTTGGCTGAAGGAGCGGCTATGGGTAAATTTGATTCTCTAATGACTTCCCTGAACAAACTGTGCGCAGGTATTCTCAGTCCGACACTGTCATTTCCCGCTGTCACAATATCCGGGATAATATTTTTTTTCTTTAAAATAAAAGTGACCGGTCCCGGAGAAAACCTTTCCGCAAGTTTGAAAACTGAATCGGGAATATTATCTCCATACTTTTCAAGATCACTTATCTGACTGACATGAACAATTATCGGATTAAATCTCGGTCTGTCCTTTGTTTCATAAATCTTTAAAACGGCATTTTCATTTAGAGCATCTGCGCCGAGTCCGTAAACTGTTTCGGAAGGGATCCCGGCAACATTTCCGTTTCTTAACTCACTGACGATCGTATCTATGTCTTTTATGATCCTGGTCACCGGGGATTTTAATATTTAAAATTTGTATCATTTGCTGAAGGCAGCAGGGATTCCAGTCTTTTTACTCTTCTCCGGAGATCCATGCTTCTGTATCCAAGATGAAAAACCATTCCTCCCATGAAAAATATAACGGCTAAGAAAACAAAACTTATTCTGAAAAAATAATTGAACATCGTAATAAGCGGGTCGTAGAAAGTCCTCTCAAGGATCATGTTTTTCTCTTTCTTATAAAGGTCCTCATCCACCTTATCCGAAGAAAAGAATTTTTTGATCTTTTCGATCTGAAGTTCGATCTGTTTTGATTTATAAATAAGTTCGTCTATCTGATTATCCGCAGATTCAAGATAGCTTTTATCAAATCCAGACAGTGAAAGGGTCTTTTCAGATAACTTGTTAAACAGTGGTTTTGTAGCTGAATTGCCAAGCAAAGCGATCAGTAATATGACCGCACTGATTATGTATAATATTATATATGAAATTTTCATTATTCAGTGAAGAAAATAGCTTTTATATAAAAAAAATAATATGTGATAATGTTTCTGCTTAATTTTTGTTATTTTTGTTAAATTGTTTAAACAAATCAAATAAAAGTATTATGAGAAAGGTAATATTTTATTTTTTATCAGCTGTAATATTAATCGGCTGGACTATTCAAAACAATCTGTCAGCAGAAAATCAAACCTTAAATCAAAAATATAAATTGAATAAAAACGAATCAAAAAAAGGAAGAGTCACCGGTATCGGAGGCATATTTTTTAAAAGCAGGGATACTGAAAGTACAAAAGAGTGGTACAGTAAAAATCTCGGAATGATAACTGATCAATACGGGGCAATGTTTAAATTTCGTCTCGACAAAGATCCGGAAATGGCAGGTTACCTGCAGTGGAGTCCGTTTTCTGAGAATACTAAATATTTTGAACCTTCGGATAAAGATTTTATGATAAATTACAGGGTTGAGAATATTGAAGATCTTATTGAGCAGCTAAAATCAGAAGGTGTCACTATCGTTGATTCGCTTGAAACTTATGATTACGGTAAGTTCATTCATATAATGGATCCGGAAAATAACAAGATAGAGCTCTGGGAGCCGGTGGATTCTCCATTTGATGAACCAAAAGAAGACGGCTCGACAAAATAGTAATTAGCTATATTTTAATGCAGAGTACATAAAAGGACATTAAAGTTGTAGTATAAATCTGAATCTGAATTGTAGTTCAATAAAATAATTTGGACAGTTTTAAATATGAACAGATGTTTTTTTGTTACTCAATAAAGTTGACCTTCTTTATCCGAAACAGTTATTTAGCCATAGATCAACAAGGATTTTCACAGATCAGAAAAAATTTAATATTTAATGATATATAATTCTATATAATTTGTGCTGATTCACGGCAAAAAAAAGTTATTCATCTGCTGTTGACCAGAAGCGGTCAGCTTAAGTTACATAACTATTCTTATAAAATTAATTTTTTATAAAATCTTTTTTTGTAATCCACACTGTTTCATATAAAACTGAAATTTATTTAACATAAATGAAATTTTGTGTTTTATTTTTGGCAATCAATTTCAAAGACTGTTATCAAATTTAATTAAACAACAAAATTAATAAATCAAATTGGACAAAGAATCTATAACCGATAAAAAACCCGAAATAGCTTCAGAAGCAAAGAAGATCCCGGCTTCACAACAGGAAAGATATTTTCTGGAAGGACCTCGTTCGAGATGGGAGGAATTCAAATTCACCGTTTCAGTCATGCTTGAATTCATAAAAGGTTTCCGGGCATTCCATTTTGTGGGACCTTGTGTCACTGTATTCGGTTCTGCCAGGACACCGGACGAACATGAACATTATGATCAGGCATATCAGATCGGAAAACGTCTTAGTAATATCGGATTTACAATAATGACAGGAGGCGGTCCGGGTATTATGGAAGCTGCAAACAAAGGCGCAAGAGATGCCGGGGGACCTTCTGTTGGCTGCAATATAGAACTTCCTTTCGAACAGGAGCACAATCCATATATGGACAAATGGGTGACATTCAAATATTTCTTTGTAAGAAAGGTTTTGCTGATGAAATACTCATATGCTTATGTAGTAATGCCCGGCGGAGCAGGTACTATGGACGAACTCTTTGAGACCCTTACTTTAATACAGACAAAAAAGATCTCTGACTTTCCAATTGTAATAATGGGAGTTGAATACTGGAAGAATCTCATCGAACTTTTAGATGACTTCGTTGCAAAAAAAACCATAAGTGCGGATGATCTTAAATTATTCATAGTTACTGATTCCATTGATGAAGCAGTTGAGCATATTCAGAATAACACTCTTGAAAAATATCATCTTGTAAAGAAAAAATTCAGGCCATTTGGTTTTTTTGGGGAATGAAAATAACATTTTTAAATTCACATCAAGACTTGATTAATTTTTAAGTATGTAGTGTGTATTGATTTGGCTATATTTACAAAGTTATAAAGATCGTTCTTTAGTATAAATTAATTGGGGTGCTGGAATTGTAAACGGCTGAGATCAAACCCACAGAACCTGCTACGGATAATGCCGGCGAAGGAAATTAAAAACTTTTTAACGCTTAATTCTTTTCTGCTGTAACAGCAAAGGTTCGGAAAAGACTTAAGCGTTTTTTATTTTACAAAAAAAATGAAATATTTTTCAACAGATTTTTTACCGATAAGTCACAAAGGCTCTAAACACTTTTTTTTCTGTGAGCCGGTGTCTTTGTGGCTAAGAGAAAGAGTCGTAATATTTGTTATTGGAATAGTCACCGGATCACTTTTTTTAAACACTTCTTTTGCGCAGGACAAAAGTCCTGAGGACTCCTTAAATTATAAAACTGAAACAATAGACGTAGATGCGCTGAAAGGTATCGAAAGATCTACTCCAGTTACTTTTGAGAATATTGACAGAAAAGAGATCGAAGAGAAATACTGGATGCAGGATCTGCCTATGTTTTTAAACGGCAACACAAGCATAAATTCATATTCCGAATCCGGCGCTTCCGTCGGCTACTCTTATCTGTCTATCAGAGGGTTTGATCAGAGAAGAATATCCATTCTCATAAACGGCATTCCGCAGAATGATCCCGAAGACCATCAGGTTTACTGGGTCGATGTCTCGGACATTATAGCTTCATCGGAAGAGATTCAGATACAGAGAGGGATCGGAACTGCTCTGTACGGTTCGTCGTCTATCGGCGGTGTTGTGAATGTCCGCACAGTTGACATGTTTAAAAATAAATTCATGAATCTTTCGGCGGGACTGGGATCATACAATTCTCAGAGATATTCACTTGAATATTCTTCCGGAGCTGTGCAGAACGGACTGGGATTTTACGGCAAGCTTACCAATATATATTCTGATGGTTACAGAGACCAGTCATGGTCTAAGAACTGGTCTTACTTTCTGAGTGCGGGAAAACTTTTGACAAAAAATTCCATTCTTAAACTAAATTTCTACGGCAGTCCTGTTCAGAATCATCTTGCGTATCTCGGAGTTGACTATGCATATCTTAACGGAGAAGTTACGGGTGACATTTACAACGACAGGAAATACAATTACCTGACCTATCAGGATGAAACGGATAATTATTTTCAGCCGCACTATGAATTAGTTTACAATATAGAACCATCTAAGGATCTGTATATTTCAAATACTTTAAGCTATATAAGAGGTGACGGCTATTTCAATACTTCTTTCCCGGTTTCTTACGGATATGATTTTGATTACTTCAGACTCGAACCTTTTTATGTTTCGGACACTACAACTTTTAATTCAGCATATTATAAAAGAAATGAAGACGGCACTTTCTATTTTGAAAAAGGAAAAGGATATGAGATTGTCAGAAGCGATATGGTAACGAAACTGACAGTTGATAACAATACATACGGCTGGTTTCCGAAAGTTCAGATCAAACATAACCAGAATAAAGGCACACTCGTTCTCGGCGGCGAAGTCAGATATCACGAATCGGAACATTACGGAAACTTAATCTTCGGCGAAGCTCTTCCTCAGGGCACAACCCCTGATTATCAGTATTATTATTATAATGGCGGAAAGAATACTTATTCGGTTTATGCAAATGAGTTATACAGTGTCAACAGCAGATTAAATGCAATGATCGGACTTCAGTATGTTTATCACAAATATAAAATCTCCAATGATGAATATAAACCTTATAACTTTGAAGTTGATTACAATTTCTTCACGCCGAGATTCGGATTGAATTATAATTTTAATAACGAATTCAGCATGTACGGAAATTTTTCCATAGCAAAACTAGAACCGAGACTTAAAGATATTTATGACGGAGAGGATCCTTACTCCACACCGAATTTCAGGTTTGTAAATGCAGCAGAGGGAATTTATGAAGATCCGCTTGTACAGCCGGAGACAATGTATGATTACGAACTCGGATTCGGCTATACCTCAAAAAAATTCAAAGGTTCTCTGAATTTATATCTGATGGATTTTGATAATGAGATCGTCAATAATGGTCAGCTGGATAATGTCGGACAGCCGATATCAGGGAATGCAGGTAAATCAATTCACGAAGGCATAGAAGCTGGTATTGTCCTGGATCCGTTTGAGCAAAAAATTTTAAGAGACTTTTCTATATCGGGAAATCTGAATCTTTCAAGTAATTATTTTACAGACTTTACTGAAATAGACGGCGTGGATTCGTCCGGCAACATAATTTTCGGAAATGATTATTCCGATAATCAGATCCTCCTTACACCCAATTTCATAGGCAATCTTCAGTTGAATTATGGAAACAGCTTTGGAGTCAATGCATACATATCACTTCAGTCAGTCGGCAAACAATATCTCGACAATTCAGAAAATGAAAGAAAAAATCCTGAAGCAAAAAATGAACCGGGATATGTTGATAAAGTGATAGAACCTTATACTGTTTTCAATGCCGGCTTGTCTTTTAATGTTGCTTCGATGGTAAAGCAGAACTTGTTCAGGGGAATCGAACTTAATTTTAAATTTAATAATATATTCGATGTGTTGTATGAAACGACCGGGAATATAAGCTATGGCGTGCCTTACTGGATACCGGCTGCAACCAGTAATTTTTTTGGAGAGCTTAAGATCGGATTTTGAGATTAAAAGTAACTGATAATTGATTATGTTCCGCGAAAATTAAATTGAACAGTGGAATCAAACAGAAAAGATAAATGCTTTCAAAGTCCGGTTTTATAACCGTTATTGCCGGATTAAAAAAATCTTATTTATTGTATCCCGACAGTTCTGTTTCTCAGAGCCTTTGTAGAAAAGGTTTTTTGGATTTTAAAGATTAGTTGAATTTAACAGTAATCAATTTACTTTAAACTTCACACTCAGTCCGGCTGAAAAGTTTGTTGTGTTTCTCGGAGTGAACAGACTCAGTATATTATTAGTACCGATATCAATAATAACCGGATCTGCATTAATGCCGAGACCTATGCTCATTGCAAAATCCTGCAGTCCGCCGAAAGTAAATCCTGCCTGTGGAGAAAGAGCACCGGTGGCATTATATTCTCCGCCGATTCCAACCATGGTTTTAGTAATTCCACCGAGATCATTGCTTAAACCCTGTATTATATCAAGTGAAATTACAGCCTGCTCTTTTCGGGTTGAATCCGTGAGCTTGTTGCCGCTTTTATTTAAAAATTTATAAGTAAATCCCGCTCTCAATACCGGAGGAAGTGAAGTCGTAAAATCCGGGACGGGAGTCTTTGTGCTTTTTATGACATCCTTCAGAGAGTCAATCTGCTCCTGATTAGTTATGTCAGTTATTACAAAAGAACCGTCATTGAAATATTTGTTTGTATTCTTGTTCCATGTAATATATCCGAGGTCGGTTATGCTCAGACCAATATTCAGTATCCCGTTTTTTGAAAAGTTCTTAATCTGTGTATTGAATCCGGCATCAAAACCAAAACCAAATCCGGCATTACCAGGGGAATACTGAAGTTCATTGTTGTCCGACAGACCGGCATAATAAAATTCAGCGCTACCCGAACTCTGAACGGTATTGCTGTCCGTAGTTGTGATCATCAGGTTATTCTGTCTGGTATTAAGATAATAAACTCCAAACTGCGGTTTTACCGAAATACCAAAAGCTATATTTTCAAAAGTATTATTATTTTTTAATTCAAACTTTTTTGCGTAAGAGAGATTGATCTCACGGATCCAGTACTGATTGACGCTGTTTTCTGAAAAGTCATAAGTTCTGCTGACTTCATTCCCGTATAAAGCAAGTTCAAGAAAATCCTTACCCGGCAAAAAATTTCCGGTTGCTCTTTCGTCAATTGACAAACCAAAAGATCCAACGCTCCTTGTGTTGAGAATAACGGAAAGAAACTTAACATTGGCAATGTAATTTGTAAACTGATCGCTGGCTTCATTTAATATAGTCTGTTTATCCCGGGGAGAAAGCACTCTCTGGCTGCCGTCATCAGCTTTTGTGAAATAATCATCATAAAAATTGATTGAAAGATAATCACCATTAAGCTGGAATCCCGCATCCAGAAATACATTGAAATAAATGTTTGACTTTTCATTGAACTTATCTGAAAGAATATTGGCCGGATTCTGACTGAATGCACCAATGTTGTAAGAACCTGCAACGGAAGTGTTACCCATAGACATGCTTCTCACATCGGGGATCAACTGAGAATAAATATCAGTAACCGTAAAGATGAAAATTAAAAACGCTATTATTGAATTTTTCAAATCGGGCAATTAGTTATCAGAGTTTAACCGGTATGTGATTTTTCCAAAACTAATTATCCTGACTATATCACTTCCTCTTATCTTAACAGTAGAACCGGACTGAGAAAGAATATTCGGATCAGTAAAAAGCTGGTATTCATAAATGATCTTACCCATGCTTTTAAGCTTTTGGATCTGCGTGCTGTCAAGTTCTGCTCTGAATACGGTAGTTACTATATTGTTTACAAAACCGTCAGCACCTACACCGGCACTGTTGATCTGAACAGATGAGTCACTTTGGTTTCCAACGATCTTTGTGATCGCAAGAAGAGGTGTATAAAAAGAATCCAGAACAAGTAACTTAGCTGATGCTCTAAGCGGAAAACCATTTATGGAGCGGAAGGAAAAGTCAAGATGTTTTGCATCATCAAGATTATTTCTCTGCTCTTCGTCGTCAATTCCTGCATCTGATGTATCCCTGAAAATAATCGGTTTGGAAATACTTATATCAAGCGGCATCTGAATCAGGAGTTTCAATGAAATGCTGTCAGTATAATTAACAGTTCCTTCTTTATAAGATAAGTTAAGATAATCAATTCTTTTTACTTCGATCTTTTTAGGGACATTATTTATGAATTCCAGAATGTTGCTGTTATCTTCATTTATTGGGAAAGAAATGGAATCCATATCCGAAGGAAGCGTAAGAGAGAATACAGAATCTATCTTTCCTCCCTGACTACCGTCTCTGAGATATTTTAGCCTAACTCTTTTTCCGTTTTTATTTACTCCTACTATTGAAAGATTTGTAAAATCAACCTGATAAATATTTGAAAACTTTTTTGCTACAAAGAAATTTTTATCAGGGGTCACTGATGCAAAATTTATCTCACCTTCAGGAACATCAGACCCGAAAGGATCAAGGACTTCATCATAAGTCTGACCGGTGTTTAAAGGCTTCAGCCGTCCCTGTATCAACTTTACGGAATATTCTGAAAGAGTATAATTAAAACTGACGGGAACAGGTTTAACTGAATTAAAGATCAGTGTTAATTTTAATCTATTATCCGGATTATCGTTTTTTATATAATATTCAGAAAGATCCAGATTTATAAGCTTTGTCTCGCCTGGAGAGACATCACCAATGATCCTTGCTGTATCATTATCTGAAACCTGAAAGAGATTGTTTACAGATGCATTTACAGAATATATATCGGCTGAATTATTGAGAAAATTAAAAGTCAGGGTGCCGTTCAGAAATTCTGTCCGGGTTACAAAAGTAGAATCATCTACTACCAGGGAAGTATCCAGTCTGAAAGTGCTCGCCGCATTGATCTCCGTGGTATTTACACCGTCAAATTTTATGTCTTCACCAAAACTCCGTTTGTAATTTGTCTCTCCGTAAATGAATACAAGATCATTGTTAAGAGAATCAAATCCGACATTCGAATTTCGTTTTATTATATCAAAAATGTTATAACTTTTGGAAGTAAACGGAATGTTAAGATCAACATCCCATGCAGGGAGAGATGGTTCCTGTATTTCACATGAAGTAATGTAAAAAGACAAAAATATAATCATTATACCATTACGCGTGATTTTATTTAAATTCATAGAACAGATGTTGGATCAGATCTGAATCGGATGACCCTTTTTATTAATAAAGCAATTTAAAAAGAATTTTTAAGTTAATTAAAACCAAAATAAAAAAAAGTGTAGTATTCTAAATTAAAAAGTTATTTAAATCCGTACCTGCCCAGATTGTTTTAATGATATATAAAATAGACTCATATGTTCTGGCTTATTTTCTATTATTTGAAGGATCATATAAAAGATGCAAAAAATCGTATGGTTGTTGTTTTGTTTTAATGATAAATAGCATTAAATTCAATCTCAAACTGGTTTCAAAATTTAAACACTCCATACGGCAGAAATACCTGGCCGTGCGTTCCGGACTGGAATTTTTTATTTTTATCCAAAATTTTTTAAAAATAAAAAACTATTTTAGAAATAATTTCGTTAATCAGAATAGCCGGCGCCAGCCGGCAATCGTTCTTTCATATTTGTTCTTCCTTTAATTAGCCCTGCAAACGCTTTAATTGTTTGCAGGGTTTTTTTATATCCGAAATTTTATAATATTAACATATTTTTTATTTGTATTTAGCCAAAACATAAAAAATAAAAATCCTCAATAGTAATCTGTATAAATTCCCTGAATAAAAAAACCGGGAAACCAAGGTCTCCCGGTCAATTACCTAATACTTAATACTTAATACCTAATACCTAATACCAAATCATCCTATAACCCAGGTTTTATCTCCCGATAATATTTTATCAAGTGCAGGTTTTCCTT
>CALMST010000129.1 GCA_937872315.1 uncultured Ignavibacteria bacterium
AGCCGCATTCTTTGTTAACATTGACTTCCTTGTTATTATCTTATCTTTTTCCGGTATAGAGATTATTGTAAATCCTCTCTTCAAAACCATATCGGGATTGAGGCTGTTGAGTATCTTTTCACTTGTATCCAGAACGTTTCTCATATTTCGGAAACTGTCAGATACTTCATTATCCATTTTCCTGTTGATCTCGTCCAGGCGGAAATTGTATTCATTGATTATATCCGAAACTCTCCGGATGTAATAATTCCCTGAAATACTGTCGAGAAATTTTTTCAGATTACCGATCTTATCCCTTACTGTATTTCTCAATTCAGTACCGTAATCATTCAGATTTCTTAATAGTTCATTTTTATCCGGAAAGATCATTTCGGCAGCAGCAGAAGGAGTCGGCGCTCTGAGGTCTGCCACAAAATCACTGATCGTAAAATCAATTTCATGCCCGATAGCTGAAACAACCGGTATTTCAGATTGAAATATTGCTCTTCCCAGCCCTTCATCATTGAATGTCCAGAGATCTTCTATAGAGCCGCCGCCTCTTGTTATCACAAGTATATCGATCTCAGGATAATCCTTATTTGCCTGTTTAATTGCTTTTATAACGCTTTCTGCGGAACCGGCTCCCTGCATGTTTGCCGGAAAGAGCATCAGCTCTGTTACCGGATATCTTTTTTCCGTGACTCTGATAAAATCCTGAAGTGCTGCTCCTGTTCCGGATGTGATCACGCCGACTTTTTCAGGGAATTCAGGTAACTCCTTTTTATGAATATCACTGAATAAACCTTCATCAAAGAGTTTCTGCTTTAGCCTTTCGAAAGCCATCTGAAGTTCGCCTTCTCCCGCAGGCAGCATTTCGAATACATCTATCTGATATGAACCTCGTGTTTCATACAAAGTGACCCTTCCTTTTGCCGTTACCTTCATTCCGCTCTCAGGCTTAAAGATCAGATCCTTATTCCTGCTGCTCCACATAATAGCGTTTATCTGAGCTTTTTCATCTTTGAGAGTAAAATAATAATGACCTGAACTGTGATCTTTAAAATTAGATATTTCACCGGTCACATATACATAACTGAATTCTTCTTCTAAAATTGTTTTGATCTCTCTCGTTAATTCGGATATTGATACAGGCTTGATCATTTTGTTTTTTTTAATACCGCTTAAAATACTAAAATATAATTTTTCATAATAGTTAATCTTGTTACTTTCATAATGCAATCAATGAATCATGAAAATTTTACATTATTGATTCTTCGGTAAATTACTTTTATGCCTGCCATGTCACGAAAAAATATTGCAAAAATTTTTGTACATCTAAAAAATTTAAATAGGATATTGAATTTATATTTTATATTTTAGCGGTGTTCATTTAAAATTTACAGTTTAATATACTTACCCCAAACTACCCCAATAAAAGAACATTTAGCTGTAGCTGTTATTTCTAATTATTTATATATCTGAGAAATTTTCCAATTCAAGGATAAATGTTTTTCCATTAAAATATAAAACTTAAAAATATTCTAACCGGGTCATAATCTTTACTGATATTTTAACCTGAGTTACCCCAAAAATATTTTAGCTTTATTATAATTTTATTCAATTTTAAAATTATTGTAAATGAAGGCAAATCTATTTTTGGTTTTTTTTGTTACAGGTTTATTTTTAATCTCAGAAGATACTTTTTCTTCAGGCAGAAATGAAACCGGCAATTCTTCCGGAATTCAGTTAAGTTCCAGTTCCATTCCACTAAACAAAAGATTACTTCCCGCGGTTTATAACCAGGTACAGACATCAGTGGCAACAAGTCCTGTCAATAGCAATGTAATGTCTGCCGCTGCAATAACTGATCTTTATCCGGGCGGTTACACAACAGGGGCGTTCTTTACCACAAATGCAGGTATAAACTGGACAGGTACCAATGCAATCAAAATGCAGAACGGCGGAATTATTTCAACTGTCGGCGACCCGAATATTGTAATTGATAAAAACGGAACTCATATTATTTCTTTTACAGCTCCGCCATTAAGCGGTTCTGATTTCAAGGCGGGAATATGTTATTCAACAAATAATGGAGCATACTGGTCGTCCACTGTTTATATTCCGGGTGTTGGAAGAGCTGATAAGATAATGTCGTCAGCTGACAATTTTTCTGCAAGCCCATTTTATGGCAATGTATATGTGATATACAGTGATTTCATAAAAATGGGATTATATATTTCTAAATCAACAGACGGAGGAATGACCTGGGATACTGTTAAAAGACTGAGTCCGTCAAATCAGGATGCAAGGGTAGGCGCTTCTGTCATAATCGGAAAGAACGGCGAGATCTTTGTCTCCTGGCCTTATTTTGATCCCATTGACCTAAACAGCTATGTGGGATTTGCTAAATCAACTGACGGAGGAAGTACCTGGTCTGCTGATGATAATGCTTTTCAGGTTAATACTCTTAGAATTGCTCATAAGGTGTTTGTAAATAATGTAAGAGCAAACGGACTTCCGACAATGAATATGGACAGATCGGGAGGACCGGGTGACGGAACTCTCTACATTACCTGTACAGAAAAAGCTGCTGCGGGATCCCCGGCTTCGGATGATTATGATATACTTATTCATTCTTCCACTGATCAGGGCAACAGCTGGAATCCGCCTGTCAAGGTCAATCAGGATATAAACTCTTCAATGAGATATCAGTTCTATCCCGCCATCACAATTGACAGTAAAGGTGGAATAGATATTGTTTATTATGATTCCAGAAATACTCCTACCAATGATTCTTTTCAGGTTTATCTCTCCAGATCAATCGACGGCGGAAATAATTTTGAAGACAAACTTATTTCGGATCATAAATTTTTTCTAAAACCAATTGATCCTTCCTTATTCGGAGTTCCTGGTTATATCGGTACATACATAGGAATAACTTCTTCCGGTGAGACAATTACTCCTGTCTGGTTTGATAATTCACTTGGCAAATATCAGGCCTGGTCTTCACAAATAAATATCGGCGCAGAGATTACATACATACCTGAAGGAATGTATGATCTTGCAGCAAATAAATTGATCTGCAAAGATTCCGTTAAGGTTTACCTGAGAAATTCATCAAGTCCTTTTAACAAGATTGATTCCTCTTCAGCTACTCTTGATTCAATAAACTTTATGGCAAAATCTGATTTTAAAAATGCTGTTTCCGGAAATTATTATGTAGAAGTATCTCACAGAAATTCAATGTCAGTCTGGAGCAGTAGTCCGGTAAATTATTCCACATGCGAAAAAATGAGCTATGATTTCACATCTGCCTGTAATCAGGCATTCGGAGGACTCTTAACTTCTGTTAATGATAAATGGTGCGCTTTTGCGGGAGATGTAAATGCTGACTTAGTTATTGATATGTATGACGTGAATCTTGTGTTTAATGATATCTCATTATTTACATCCGGTTATACTAATTCTGATCTTAACGGAGATAATGTACTTGATCTTGTCGATCTGAATATTGCAATCAACAACAGCAACAAGTTCATTCAGTTTGTTACTCCCTGATATTTACAATTTCAATATCTTTAACGGTAACTGATTTTGAACTAATTTCTTTTTAACAGACTTTTCTGCCTTTTCCGGCTATGTTAAGGTAGAAATGCTTTGATCCCCTTCCCTTGCCCCACTTGGGAAGGAGGTGACAAGCATCTAAATCTTTTTTGCATTTATATAAAAAGTGGTCTCCCTGCCGTCGGAGTAAACAATCGTCATAAGCCCTGTCATATTCTCTCCTCCAATAATCGATCCCGAAAAAATATAATTCACTTCCTGACCATCCCTTGTTCCGGGAGCGCTTCCCTGAAATACAACAACCTCAAATGCGATCATTCTCCTGTCATCTATGAATGCCGTATAATTTATTTCTTCCTTCTGATAATCATACAAGGCATCACTGAATATTTTTCCGTTGATGAATTTAATTGTATCATACAAAATTACAGGTCTTCTGTCCACATCCGGCGGTGTGTTTTCCGTTAATGTGCCGATGAATACATCCCCGTCAAGATTCTTTACTCTTTCCTGCGCGAATACAAATGATGACGCAAACATCATTATCCCTAAAATTAATATCTTCATATTTCCCTTTCGTTTAGAATTTCAATATTTATATCTCTCTCTTAAGCGCTTCCTTTTCTATTTCCAGCTGCTTGATCTTTCTGTCAAGATTATCAAGTTCTTCAGGCATTGAATCAATTTCTATCCTTAATTTGGATGCAGATTCATCTATAAGGTCAATAGCCTTATCCGGAAGAAATCTGTCGGAGATATATCTGTCTGATAACTGAGCCGCAGCAACTATCGCTCCGTCAGTTATTCTTACTCCGTGATGAACTTCATACTTTTCCTTTAATCCTCTTAAAATCGAAACCGTATCCTCCACATCCGGCTCACCTACAAACACCGGCTGAAATCTTCTCTCAAGAGCCGGATCTTTTTCAATATACTTTCTGTATTCATCAAGCGTTGTTGCTCCGATAGTTCTTAAATCTCCTCTTGCAAGCGCCGGCTTCAGCATGTTTGATGCATCTACGGATCCCTGCGCGGCCCCCGCCCCGACTACAGTATGCAATTCATCAATAAACAAAATTATCTGCCCGTTGGATTCTTCGACTTCTTTCAACACAGCTTTGAGTCTTTCTTCAAACTGACCTCTGAACTGTGCTCCCGCCACCAGCGAACCCATGTCCAGCGCTACTATCTGTTTGCTTTTTAATCCGTCCGGAACATCACCTGATACGATCCTGTGAGCAAGCCCTTCAGCTATTGCTGTCTTACCGACTCCCGGTTCGCCGATAAGAACGGGATTATTCTTCGTCCTTCTCGATAATACCTGAAGAACTCTTCTGATCTCATCTTCCCTGCCGATCACGGGATCAAGTTTTCCTTTCATAGCCAGATCATTGAGATTCTTTCCATACTTCATTAAAGACTGATAAGTGTCCTCGGGATTCTGACCTGTCACGCGGTTTGATCCTCTGACTTCTTTCAAAGCTTTTAGGATGTTGCTCTTTGTAACTCCGTTTGATTTTAAGAGTTCTGTAATCGATGATCTTTTTATGTCAGACAAACCAAGTAGTATGTGCTCCGTAGAAACATAATCATCTTTAAGGGATGCCGCTTCCTTGAATGCATTCTCAAGAACTTCATTTGTCTCTCTCGAAAGTGACTGTCCTGACGAAGCGCCACTGACTTTCGGAAGTTTTTCAAGCAATTCACCGATCTTGATCTGTAAAGTTTCTTTATTTGCTCCGAGCTTTTGCAGAGTCGAACTCACGATGCCTTCCGGATCCTGTATTAATGCGGCGAATAAATGTTCGGGTTCGACAAGCTGATTTGAATAGTTTGAAGCGATCTCCTGCGCCGCCTGAAGAGCTTCCTGGGATTTGATTGTTAGTTTATTGAAATTTATTGCCATGATAATTTTTTTTTGTAAATAAAAATAACAAACTATGGCATTTATTGAAATTGCAAATTCTTAACCGGGAGTTTAGAAGTCTTTTCGTCTCCTACGGGTCTCTCCCCGCATATATTTACACACCGGAGAAATCTTTCATGGAAGACTCGGCGGAAGGTGTCGCAAGATGTCCCATTCAATAAAGATATATTAGAACTCTCCGAAGAGTCATTTCAAAGATGGAAAGTAAAAGGCTTAGCAAATGTTCATTACATATTCAATTTTTGCTTTAAGAAAATGTTCTGAAAAAATACCGGATTGTAAAATGAAGCATGTATGCACCTACTGCAGAATTTTCGCTCCGGTAATATTTCTGAAGAGGATATGAATTCCCGCCTGATCTCACTTTTTCATCCCCGCCCGCCTGCTTTGAACAATTTTTAAGTAAGTAAATATTTTAACAGAAGGCGGGAGCGGGGATCCGGGAATAATCTGAATCTTTCTCTCTGACGGATTCTCCGGCGTTCTTCGGGAATTGTTCCGGAACTGAAGCATCGGTGGGGTCCGTAAAAGAATGAGACTCCGCCGGGGGTGTAAATTTAGGAAAGAGCTTTGTACGATAAGAGATTTGATGTTGGTAACCAAAAAATTTGCTTGGACAGTTTACTTTATGCAAAATTATTCATGCATATTTTTTGGAAAACCAGTAATGGCTCGAAAAACATCATTAGGAATTTCAGATTTTTTAGAAATGTCAAACTGTTTTTTAATTATATCAATAGATTTTCAAACATTAAAAAGCATTTATTTTAGTACAATCCGGGCAATTAGCAAAAATACCATAAATGGAAAATTTCAATTCACAATTATCACATGTTAATTCAGTTTCTATTTCCTTTTCTGAATAATATTTGATAGGAAAAGAAAAATCTGTGCCATTAGATTGAATTTTTATATCTAAAAAACTGCTATTGGAATTCTTTTTGAAATCTCTAAAAATATTATCAACTTCATTAGAAAAATTGTTTAAAACATTGTTCATTCCTTTTCTCAGACCATAACTTATTTGCTCAGGTGTATTAAACGAATCTGAATTTCCTTGAAAGCTACAATATGGACAATTACATATATTAGTTTTAAGTCCAATACCGGGTTTAATTTTAAAATATCTTTTACACAAAGAACATTCTCTGCCTATCATTCCATTTTTATCTTTAGGAATTGAAATTGAGATTTGTGATTTAGAATACATTTTAATTTCACATATTCAATTTTTAGTAAAATACTCCGCCATCATCTCCGCCTGCTTCAGCACCGTATCAACCGCCTTCTGCTGCATGTCCGGAGGATAACCGTATTTCTTTAATGTCCTTTTGACTAGTACCATCAGCTTTGCTCTGGCACTCTCTCGGATCGTCCAGTCTATCGTTGCGTTCTTTTTTACTTTGTCGGCTATCTCTCTTGCTATCAACTTCAGTTTTTCATCACCCAGAACTTTCACTGCACTTTCATTTACTTCAAGCGCATTGTAAAATGCAACTTCATCAGTCGAAAGTCCGAGATCGATCCCCTGCTGATCGGCTTTCTTTATCTCGTTTGCTATGTCTATTAATTCCTGAATGATCTCAGCTGTCGTAAGTAAATTGTTCTGATATTTCTTTATAGAGGATTCGAGCATCTCAAGTAATGCACGGCTCTTTACAAGATTGGTGACTGAACGTGTTTTGATCTCATTATTCAATATCTTCTTAAGTAATTCTATCGCAAGGTTTTTGTGTTTCATGTTCTTTACCTCAAGTAAGAATTCATCTGATAGAATCGAGATCTCCGGCTTCTTTATTCCGGCTGCATCGAATATGTCCACTACTTCATCCGAACTCAAAGCCTGATCCACTATCTGCTTTATTGCTGTTTCATAATCATAATTCTCTCCGTTTCTTCCGGTGCCTCCTGTGAACTTCACCATCCTTGCTTTCACTGCCTGAAAGAATGCTATATCATCTTTTACTTCCATTGCCTTTTCGTGTGGAACTGCTATCGCAAATGCCTGGCTCAGAAGATTTACTTCATTTATGAATCTGCTCTTTCCGTCTTCAAGTCCTAATATATGTTCTTCAGCTTCCAGTATGATCGTCAACTTATTGCTTGAGTCTGCGCTAAAAAATCTTTTGAAGTTAAATCCGCTTCCCGGAACATCTCCCATATATGCTTTCGAATCTTCCGCTGCAATGTCATCTCTGTATTTGCTTTCACTTATAAACATCTGATTTACAATCTCTAACTTCTCCATCATCATATCAACTGCCTTCTCCTGTGTTTCCGCCGGATCTCCTTTACCTCCAGAATCAGAATAAAATGATAATGCCTTTTTCAGATCTGTTCCTATTCCCAGATAATCAACTACCAGTCCTCCGGGTTTGTCTTTAAATACTCTGTTCACTCTTGCGATCGCCTGCATAAGCGTATGTCCCCTCATAGGTTTGTCAATGTACATTGTATGCAGACACGGAGCATCAAATCCTGTAAGCCACATATCTCTTACTATTACAAGTTTCAGCGGATCCTCTGGATCTTTCATTCTGTCTGATAAAGACTTCCTTTGGGATTTGGTTGTATGCTGTTTCATCATTACCGGACCATCAGAACTTGCAGCAGTCATTATGACTTTGATCGCTCCCTTCGTAATGTCTTCATTATGCCAGTCAGGTCTCAGACTTATTATTTCATTATACAGATC
>CALMST010000130.1 GCA_937872315.1 uncultured Ignavibacteria bacterium
ACCGGTCTCGTCACATTTCTCTTTACTGATATTGAAGGGAGCACAAAACTTGCTCAGGAATTTCCTGACACTCTCCAGGCTTCTTTAGGCCGGCATCATGATATTCTTTCTAAGGCAGTTGAAAAATACAGCGGCTTCGTCTTCGAGATCGTCGGTGATGCGTTTTGCTGCGCATTCGAAAAAGCAGATGATGCTGTCAATGCAGCCGTAGAAGCTCAATCCGGTCTTGCAAACGAAAAATGGAATGATGCCGCAATTAAGGTAAGGATCGGCATTCATACCGGAAATGCCGAATGGAACGGGAATACTTACATGGGCTACATTACACTCGCACGAACCGCCAGAGTGATGTCAGCCGCTTACGGCGGGCAGATCTTAATTTCAAATGATGCTTACATTCTGCTTGATCTGCCGATAAAACCCGAAGACTTTAGTATTAAAAAAAATGAAAGTGGAAACCCGGAGACTCCGGGTCTGAGAGGTAAAAAGTATCTTTCATTCAGAGATCTGGGTGAACGAAGGCTGAAAGATGTTAATCTGCCGATTCGGCTTTACCAGATAACATATCCGGGACTGCGTGAAGACTTTCCGCCTGTGAATACACTCGATGCTCGTCCGAACAATCTCCCTGTACAGCTTACAAGCTTTATCGGCCGTGAAAAAGAGATGAAGAATTTAAAAGATGATCTGAAGCTAAACCGGCTTGTGACCCTTACATCAGCAGGCGGATCAGGTAAGACAAGACTTGCGCTTCAGACTGCCGCCGACGTCATAGATGATTATGAGAACGGAGTCTGGTTTACTGATATTGCAGCTGTGAATGATCCGGCATTATTGACCGCAACAATAAATGAAGCTCTGTGCATTAAGGAAGAATCAAATAAAACAACGGAAGAAACACTTGCTGATTTTCTCAAAGAAAAAGAGATCTTACTGGTGCTTGACAACTGCGAGCAGATAATACACTCCTGCGCAGAACTGGCTGAAAGACTGCTTTCATTTTGTCCCAGGCTGAAGATCATTGCAACAAGCCGCGAATCATTGAACTGCAGAGGTGAAAAGACTTACAGAATTCCCCCGCTTGCAATACCTGATCCGGATAAGATTAACACTCCGGAGGAATTAGCTCAGTATGAATCGGTAAGATTATTCATCGAAAGAGCTTTGGCTGTAAATCCCAAGTTCAGAGTAAATAACGAAAACGCTTCTGCGATGGCGGAAGTTTGTTCGCGACTTGACGGAATCCCGCTTGCCATAGAACTTGCCGCAGCCAGGACAAAAATATTAACTGTGGAAAAAATATTTGAGAGGCTTGATGACAGATTCAGGCTACTGACCGGAGGTAGGCGAACGGCATTACCGAGACAACAGACATTGAGAGCATTGATTGACTGGAGCTATGATCTGCTTACGGAAAAGGAAAAAATTTTCTGGAACAGGCTGTCAGTGTTCACAGGAGGCTGGACACTCGCGGCGGCTGAAGAAGTTTGTTCAGATGAACTGGCAGACAAGGATGAGATTCTGGACCTCTTAAGTGATCTGACAGAAAAGTCTGTAATAATTTACGACGAATCAAAGGACAGATACAGGATGCTGGAATCAATTAAACAATACGGCATCGAAAAACTTTCAGACGGGCATGTAATGTTCATGCGGCATTTGAATTACTTCGCGGAGTTGTCTGAAAATACCGAACCGGAATTAAGAAGTGAGAATGCAAAATTCAGGATCGGGATAATTGAAGCAGATCATAACAACTTCTTAGCTGCTATTGACTGGTCTTTAGAAAACGGGTTCATTGATAAAGGAGCAATAATAGCCACAGAACTCGGATACTACTGGAGCATAACAGGAAATTATTCAACCGGGATCAGACTGGCTGAAAGTATTCTGCAGAGATCCGATGCATTAACCAGTTCACTGAAAGGAAAAGTACTTTACTGGATCGGTTCTTTTAAATGGTCACAGGGAAACTATGAGCTTGCCGGGAAATATTCCGGAGAAAGCCTGGCAATCAGAAAAGAGATCGGGGACAAATATGAAATTGCTTATTCCCTGAACAACCTGGGAAACATTGCATATCATCAGGGGGAATATGAACAGGCTGAAAAATATTATGAAGAAAGTCTGGCAATCAGAAAAGAGACCGGAGATAAAAAGGGAATTGCAGTTTCCCTGAACAACCTGGGAAACATAGCAAACGTTCAGGGAAACTACGAACAGGTTAAGAAATATTTTGAAGAAAGCTTCGCAATAAGAAAAGAAATTGGCGACAAGACCGGAATGTCAACTGCCATGAATAAATTAAGCAATCTTGCATTCTTCACGGGAGATTATGAACAGGCTAAAAAATATTCCGAAGAAGGTGTTGCCATGAGCAAAGAAATTGGTGACAGGAAAGCAACTGCAATTTCCCTGAACAACCTGGGAAACATATTCGACGTTCTGGGAAATTATGAACAGGCAGAGAAATATTGCAAAGAAAGCCTTGCCATTAAAAAAGAGATCGGAGACAAAAGAGGGATCGCCGCTTCATTGCAAAACCTCGGATATATTTCACTGCATCAGGAGGATCATGAACAAGCCGGAAAATATCATCAAGAAAGTCTTGCAATCAGAAAGGAAATCGGAGACAAAAGAGGAGCTGCCGAATCCATTAGCAATCTGGGAACAATAAATTACTTACAGGGAAATTATGAACAGGCTAAGAAATACCACAAAGAAAGCCTGGTAATTTACAAAGGAATTGGCGACCTGAACGGAGTCGTTGAGTGCTTTAACAACCTGGGAAATATATTTTTTGATGAGGGAGAATATGGTCTGGCGGTCAAACTTTTTGCCGCATCAGAAAAAATTATGGAATCAACAGTTAGTGTTTTTGATAAAGATTATCAGGCAAGAAAAGATGAAACCATTTCAAAGTTACTTAAACAGCTGAGTGATGAGGAGTTCAGCAAATACCGGGACGAAGGAAAGAATCTGACGACTGATGAGGCAGTGGAGATTGCTATTAACAATGTTTAATGTTCAATGTTCAATGTTCAATGTTCAATGTTCAATGTTCAATGT
>CALMST010000131.1 GCA_937872315.1 uncultured Ignavibacteria bacterium
GTATTAGGTATTGTTTATTTTTTAAACATATTAATGGAATCAAAGATAAAAAATTCAGTTTCCAAAATCATAATTATCATCTCAGGTAATCTTTATTCAGTTCAGATCTCCCTTCCACCGGTCCGTTCTCTAGTCTGAGAACTCCTCTCGGGCAGACCTCCGAACAGACTCCGCATCCGACACATGATGCTCTTATAACATTCTGTCCGCGCTGGGCATAAGACTTTACATCAATCCCCATTTCACAGTAGGTAGAACAGTTTCCGCAGGAGATACACTGACCGCCGTTGACCGTGATCCTGAATCTTGAAAAATATTTCTGTATGATTCCAAGTACCGCTGCCATAGGGCATCCGAATCTGCACCATACTCTGCTTCCCATCAAAGGATAAAACCCGACTCCGATCACCCCGGCAAACATTGCTCCGATAAAAAATCCGTACCATTTTGCCGCGCTGTGAGAAAAATCTTTTAATATAAAATTTTCATTTGCACTGTCAATCCAGAGTAAAGCCGTGATTATAATTATGATCAACAGCACAGAATGAACCATCCATCTTTCTATCTTCCAGCTCTTTAAAGATTTATCAGAATTATGTCTGTAAGGATCTCCAAGAGTTTCTGCCATTGCCCCGCATCCGCAGACCCACGAGCAGTACCATCTCTTCCCGTAAAAATAAGTCAGTACAGGTGTTGCAATAAATGACATTACTGCCGCCCAGAAGAACATGAACATTCCAATGCCGCCCGATTGTATTAAGTAATCATAACTGGCAGGAAAAAGATATTCATATTTTAATGGCCAGAAGTAAGTGAAAAAAAATCCGTTAACAATAAACATCGGAATGAGATAAGCAAGTATAAGCTGAAAGAACATTACCGAAACAGTTCTGATGATCTGATATTTATTATGCCGGTTGTGTATGATCATCCTGACTCCCATTACGAGAACAGCGATCGTGTAAAGTGTCCCGTAAAGAAACCACTGATTAGCGGGATTTCCGGTCAGAGTGTAACTCAGCGGATCAAAAATTCTGATCACATTTTCAAGAAGCTCAGGAAACCAGTAAATAAGAATATACATCCCTGTCAGAAATACCGCAGTCATCCAACCGAGCATTCCTCTGTTTGTCATGGAGAGGAACATAATGTTATTTTTCTTCACACCGGGAATCGGATTCTCCTTTAATTGTGAAAAGAAAAATATCACCGCGCCTGAACATCCGAGAACAACACTTAAAATAAAAAATAAAAGCGGATTTATCTTTGATGCAGCCGTAAAACTTATCAGAAAGAACAGCATGCCTGCAGCAAACATTGCCAGACCGGCTTTCTTTACAAATGCATATTTTGACTCCACTGATATTGCAGTGTCCATTTACTGTTGTTTAATAATAACCTGTTATACCAAAGAATAAATTTACTTCCTGCTGCGCGTTGTTTCCAAACACAGAAGAACCAAATCCAAGATTGAAATCAAATTTAGAACCGGTGAGTTTTTCAAAGCTCTGTCTTAAGTACAAACGCATTACTCCCGAATAACCTCCTTCAAGAGAAGTTAAATATCTTACAGGGGTTATTACTCCGTTGACTCTTCCAAACTCCAGCGGTACGGGTGTGTCAAACTGGTCGCCCGAACTGTTAAAATACTGAAACTGCAGCATTGGAGTCAGCCCGAAACTGAAATTATAATCAGCCACAAAATCCACGATAAACTGATTTGCCGTTTCTGTCGTTGCCTGATAAGGATTATCATTAATGAAATCATTCATCTGTGTAAAGGAGATCTGCGCTGTATCGTAAAGATACGGATAACCGATCCCGTATGGACGGGGAGTAAAGAGTTCGTTGGTAGTAGGAAATTTCAGAATAAATTTTGCGCCTGCAGTCAGATTGACCTTATCTATCCTGTAATCAAAATAAGCATTCAGATTTCCCGTCCATCTGTCACCGTTGCCGCCATGTGGATTATCCAGATAACGTTTTGGTCTGGAAGTCGGGAATGTAAATCCGCCGCCGGTGTATATGCTGAAGTTATCTTTTGTCCTGAGTAAATGTCTTGTATAGGACAATTCAATATCCTGAAACGGTCCTCGTGGTTTAATGAATTCTTCCTGAGGCTTTACGTCAGTAGTAGAAGAATAAGAATTCATCTCAGTAAAAGTGAAGGGAAGTCTTAATACAACTTTATTGACTTCGCCGAAATTATACTGTACCCATAGCAGCGCACCGCTTTTCCTGAAATACCCCCCGGTGTCCAGACCTTTGTCATACTGATTGAAAGATGCTTTGACCATTGTCTGTTCACCGTCAGTATTAAAATATTTTTCGGCTGATGAATAATTATATGCAAGTCCGATCTTTAAGGTCTGGCTGGAATCTATAAAAGGATCATCACCCGTGACTTCCCACATATAAACTCTTACCGGAAAATTAAAATCAGCGGGCGTCAGATAATCTACTCCCGGATTATTCAGATCCTGAGAAAAAGAATTCTCATTTACTAAGATCAATCCGAAAATAATCAGAATTATTTTTTTCATACCATTATAGTTTTATTTAATCTACAAATTTAAAAAGTCCTCTTTTCCTTTTCAGGCGGATCTGATGAGAAGGGTTTTTGGAATTATAAACCTCTATCAGATCATTCTCGTGTTGCTTAAAAAACTCCGGATCAAAATTTGCTTCGCCAAGATTTTCTAAAACATCTTCAATCAGTTTTTTCTCCCTGATCCATTTCAGACAAACATCCTGTCTGTAACGGACGCCCATCAGATTAAAACCTGTTACTCCGTCATCTGTATAGACGATCCTGATTGCTTTTCTATTTTCCGGATCTTCCCAGTAAAGATTTTTCTCGCCTTCAATATTCATATTTACGAGTCCGTATGTCTGATATTCTATATCAAGGAATTTTGCAGAATTAAACCATATACCGGGATCATATGCGGTTCTGTTTCCGCAGACAGACTGCGCAATAGTTTCAGCATGCTTCCTGCCCGTATACCAGACCTGCTCAATATTATTTCTGAAAGGAAAAGCGGTTCTGAATTCTGCGCAGTCACCCGCCGCATAAATATCTTTAATGCTGGTTTCGAGATATTCGTTTACAAGAATTCCTCTGTTATGCTCGATCACTGTATTCTTAACAAGATCAATATTCGGACTGACACCCACAGTAAGACCGACCAGTCCGCAGCTTATCTCTTCTCCTTCTTTTGTAATAACAGCCCTGACTTTTTTATTTTCATCCGGAATAATTTCAGAAAGCTCCGTGGACAATCTCAGATCAATGTGATGCTCTCTGATATGCCTGTTTATCATTTCGGATTCTTCAGCAGGCAATACATTATTCCAGTAACTGTCTTCTCTGACAAGCATGGTCACAGCAATTTTTCTTGATATGAGCATTTCCGCAAGTTCGATCCCTATGAGTCCGCCTCCGATTATTACTCCTCTGCTAATGTTTTTTATGTTTTCTTCCAGAAGTTCAAGATCCTGAAGTGAATACAATCCCTGAACGCCATTAAGATCCTGACCTTTCCAGCCGAATTTATTCGATCTGGATCCTGAAGCAATTATCAGCTTATCATAATTTACTACTATTCCGCCTGCAAGATTTACTTTTTTATTTTCAGTGTCAATAAAAGTCACATAATCCCTGATCAGATCTATTTTGTTTTTTTCCCAGAATCCGTTTTCGTAAGGCTGAATATCCTCAAATTTTTCATGTCCCATAAAGACATACATCAGAGCAGTCCTTGAGAAGAAATAATCAGATTCCCTAGATATCACCGTGATCTTGTTATTACTGCGCCTGCGGATGTGACGCGCCGCAGTGATACCAGTGATTCCATTGCCGATAATTACTATATTCATAAATTTGATTTAAACGGAACACCCTGCTCTGCAGGAGGATCATTTATCAAATGAATTATTTTCTCCAAGCAATTCATTTATCATTTGCTCAGTCTTGTCATACTTGCCTTCACCAACTTTCTTATATCTGATCACACCTTCTTTGTCAATTAAAAAAATAGTAGGCCAGGCGTGAACATCATATTCCTTCCATATCGAAAATTCATTGTCGGTCAATACCGGATATTTGATACCGAGTTTTTCCACACTGGCTTTTACATTCTCATAACTTCTTTCATTATCAAATTCCGGACAGTGGATACCTATAATTTCAAAATCATCAGACTTATATTTTTCATACCATTTATTCAGATATGGGAGAGTGTTGGTGCAGTTGAAACATCCGAAAGTCCAGAACTCGATCAGTACGACTTTTCCTTTGAGATCCTGCATACTGATCTCTTTATCAGTATTTACCCATTTACCGTATTTGTTTTTCAGACCGGGCGCTTCGTCCGATGGATTATTTTTATGGGTTTGACTTTTCGGATCATTATTTAAAAAAGAGTTTTCCGACAGGGCGGGCAAAATTCCTATTACTGATATTATAATAAATAACACAGAAATTGAAAATGATACCATCTTTATATTTTTGTAAATGTTCATAATTCTTTTAATTTAAAAAGTAAAATAAAAATTATGAAATTGCTCCTCCGCAGCTTGAGCCGGATCCTGCGGTGCAGCCGAAACAATGCTGCCCGGTAATGATCTCCCTGGTATCAAGATAATTAAGATCAAAATTACTTACATGATCTTTCAAATTATCTTTTACTTTCATATCAAGCATCTGATTAAAATCACAGTCATACAAATATCCGTCCCAGCCGATTGAAATAGTATTTGTACACATTACATTTTTGACGGCAGCGGCGTTAAATGATTGTATGAGTTTCTCCATATAGTCAACATAATTTCCCGAATCGATCAGATACTCAAGAAACCTGCTGACGGGCATATTCGTGATCGTAAAAAGATTATTGAACTCAATCCCGTATTTGTCCATGAGCTCCTTTTTAAAATCATTTTCAAGAGATTGCTGCGGACCAGGAAGAAATGCTCCCGAAGGATTATAAACTAGATTAAGGATCAGGCTGCTTCCCTTTTTACCGTAACCTCTTTCATTCAGCATCTGCAGAGCTTTGACGGACTTTTCAAAAACACCGTCACCTCTTTGCCTGTCGGTGTTAAGTTTCTGATAGTAAGGTAATGAAGAAATAACTTCTATATTATTTTCGGCAAAAAAATCAGGAAGATCATTAAATCTCGGATTGGACAAGATTATTGTAAGATTGCACCTGACCATTATGTGCCTGTTCAGTTTTTTTAATTCCGTCACAAACCATCTGAAATCAGGATTAAGCTCCGGAGCCCCGCCAGTAAGATCAATGGTAGGTATATCAGTTTCCGACAGCCTATCCAGACATATCCGCATCGTATCAGTTGTCATGATCTCTTTTCTGTCCGGTCCCGCATCCACATGACAGTGTTTACATGTCTGATTGCACATCTTACCCATATTGATCTGAAAGATCTCAATCTTTCTTGAAGTAAGTTTATCAATGCCGGATCTTTTAATGTAGTTACTGAAATTGTCTTCCCCTGAATCCTGAACTGTATTCTGAAGAATATCTATCTGTTCGGATGGATCAGCAAGTTTTGAATTACGGATTTTTAAGGATTTAACGATCATTGAATGAATTTTATTTCTAAAAATTCCGGACTTTTATTTCTGTCCGCTCTGAAGTGTCTTTGCCTGATTAAGCAATTCGCCTGTATCGAGTCTTACTTTATAATCCGGATTTGAATAATCAAATTCTATAAGACCTGAAGTATTTAACATATAAACTGCCGGTACAGGAAGAATATGATCTTTGTTTCCCGTAGCGCTTTCAAGATCAATGTTATAACTTGCTAATTTTTCCATGTAATCATCACTGACTCTGAAGGCAAGTCCGAATGCTGTAGAAGCGGCTGATTCATTGTCCGAATATAAAGAAAACCTGAGTTCGTTTTTATCCAGAGTTTCAGAAAGCATCTCAGGACTGTCAGCAGAGACTGCAATGATCTGAAATCCGAGAGCCAGTAATTCAGATTCGATTTCCTGAAGTTTTGATAAATGAACATTACAGTATGGACACCAGCCACCGCGGTAGAATATAAGTATTGTCGGCTTTTCTGAAACTAAAGAGTTGAGTGAAACAAGATCGCCTCCTTTGTTTTTTACATTAACTTCAGGTATGGATTGTCCGGTCTTCAAAGGGTTTACAGTTTCCGGAGATGAGGCAACCGTAGTGCGCTCCTGCGCAAAACTGTATGAGCATGACATCATAAAGACAAAAAGAAAAATTGTTTTGACAAAATTCATTTGATATATTGTTTGGTTTTTTAAAAAATATTTTCTCATAAAAATTAAAAATTCTGGCGCTGAATCAATTTACAAACCGCAGATTCACATTGACACTTTTTTTACATGATTCATCATCTGCACGCCGTGCACAAGAGATGAACCGCCTCTTATTGCAGTTGAAACGTGAACTGCTTCCATCATCTGCTCTTCACTGCAGCCTTTTTCCAGGGCATCATTTGAATATGCATCGATACAATAAGGACACTGAACAGTATGAGCGACTGCCAGGGCTATAAGAGATTTTTCCCTGGCAGTGAGAGCGCCTTCTTCAAAGACAGCCCCGTAATAATCAAAGAATTTTTTAGCAAGTTCGGCATCGAACTCAGAGACCTCGCCAAATTTTTTCAGATCTTCCGGTTTATAGTAAGTTTCCATTTAATTTGTTGTTTGATTATAAAAAAATTCATATCAGGTCATTTTAAAAATTGAATAACCAATATCAGATAAATTTAAAAAATTCCGCAAATGAATTTCATCTGCTTGTAAAGTCATTAAATATAAATTTAATGCACTGGATTTTCAAAAGAAATAAATCAAAAACCTGAAAGGGAAAAAACAGATATTCTTATACAGCTGAAAATGTTTCTTTATGAAATGATCAGACATTTATTTCGCCCATTACATACATCTGATCCATTGTAGGGTTTATGCTGCCGCCTTTCGGCTCGAGCGTAACAGCAAATGCCTGGGGATTTTCCATGTCTTTCATTTCATGCAGACTCGAATCTGACGGATCCACATCCATTACTCCAAGATTTACTGGTACACCCTGACAAATTGCCCAAAGCTGATATTGTTTATCCGGAGGAGGGACGGGCAGACTTTTAACTTCCACAAATACTTTTTTCGTTTCAGGATTCCAGTATGCCATAACATTTGATGAAGGCGAAATTTCCATTCCTTTCAGATCAATTGCTTTATAATTCCTGTCATGTAAAATTTCAATATCGGATTTCGCAATATTAAGTTTATTATTGACAGCTTCATATTCCTGCGTTATAATCTTTTTCTGATCCGATAAAACCGCTATCGTATTATTGGCATCACCAAGCCTGTTCCATAAATAAAAATTGACGGCAAGACTGGTGAGCAGAAAAACAATGCTTGCAGCCATAAGATAACTGAAAGAAGAACTTACTTTTTTTTCAGAGACATTTATGTATTCATTTACCGGTAAATCGGTTTTTCCGGATGTTCGTATTTTATTTATTACAGATTCTTTTATGGAAGAAGAAGGAGTTTGTAAATTTGATAATGCGGTAAGATAGATCGTTCTTTGTATTTTTTCGTATTCAGATCTTATTTCAGGGTAAGTCCTTATATTGTATTCTACTTCGGTCGATTCATTTTCAGTTAGATTACCTGATGCATATAATTCCAGGATTCCTGACGATACGTATTCTTTCAGATCCAATAGATTTGATTAATTTTTATAAGATTTTACTTCAATAATAACGATATCATTTAAACTCCGGTTTTATGAAAATGAAGATCACGGAACTTATTTAACTATATTTACTTAAATACTTCAGCAAAATAAAAATAATATAGCTTATTTAATATATAATTGAATTTATTGTTTAAATTAAGTTTTCTAAATTAGTGCCAACTTAAAAAATGTCAGAAAATAAATTAAATTCCGATTCCGAAGAGGCAAAGAATGATAAGGATCATTCGAATGAAAAGGGAAATGATTCGAGATCAGAATTAACTCCTTCAGAGTCATCATCTCATACAGAATCAAAGGAAGACCTTCAGGGTGAAGATAAATCTTCATTTGAGTCAACCGATAATACTGAAAATTTTACCGGGAAGGGATCATCCGAAGATACTTCAGAAAATTCAACGGATGGCAAGCAGGAACCTGTTTCTGAGACTACTTCTGATCCTGCTTCCGTTAAGAATATTGAAGATGAAAAAGACAGGCAGGATACCGGATCCAAAACAACTCAGACAACCAAAATACCTAAGGAAAATAATTATCAGATCAGTTTAATAAACGAAGATCTTTTAAAAATACTTGTAAGCGCAAATAAGAAAGCCGTTAAAATTGATTCCGCAGTAATTGATTCCGGGACTTTACATCATTCACAAACCAATGAGATCAATATTTATCCGAAACTGGATTTCAGTTTTCAGGAAGCTGAGATATTAATTGAAATTTTAAATGATGATAAAAGCGATAATGTCATTGTGGATAATGTTGTAGCAACTGATAATAGTGATCCCGGGCAATCTGTATATGAAGATATACCTGTCGAAGAAAAACCGGATGATAAGAAATCAAAAAGCAATTATCAGATAAATCTGATAAATGAGAATTTATTAAAAATAAGGATCGCAACATTCGAATCAGTTAAGATCGAATCTGTATCACGGGATAAGAAAAACTCGATCCAGTCTCAGAACAATAAGATCTTCATCAAGCAAAATCCTGACAGCTCTACCAGAGAAATTGAGATCACTATCGCGCTGGAGGAATATTCAAAAGAGGTGATGTATTCAGGCCTGGAAACAACCGATGACGGTAAAATAAAATTAATTCCGAATCCTGAAGTTGTTGATCTCATTCAGCCTCCGGATTATTCTTCCTTAACTCAGGAAGATGAGCCGGAAGAATATCTTCCCTATAAGAACCCGTTTGATAATCTTAGAAAATTAATACAGAAGAATTTAACAATAGGGCTCACAGCCGCAGTTGCTTTGCACATCGTCGCAGCAGGTATTGTATTTTTTGAATTAAGCGGTAAGGGTGACGATAAAACAAATGAAGAACCCCAGAGACTAATAATATTGCAGGATCTTCCCGATCCAAAGATCAAGCTTGAGAATGTAGAAGATCCAAATAAACCCAAGGTTGAAGATCTTCCTCTGCTTAAAGAAGACGAAGATCAAAAAAGGGAGATCAAACCGAGAAGAGTTGTAAAGCCACCGACCATTACCAGACCTAAAAGGGAGGAAACAAAACTGGATTCGAATGTAGAGGAAAATCTGACCCGAAGTTTAGATTCTTTAAGAAAGCTCAGAGAAGGTGAGTTAAATGACTCTTCTCTTGCTTTGGCAGATTCACTTTTAAACAGAGGAGATTCTGCCTTGTATCAGATCCCTGATTCACTCAGAAGTGCTTTTAATGAACAGGATATAGGTCTTGTTATGAATTATCCTAATTACTGGAAGATCACTGACCAGAGAGAAATAAATAAAAATGAAAAGGAATTTAAAGGTGTGGTGCTGACTGATACGACTGCAGAACAGCCCGGTACGATGTCAATGTTTATTTATCTCGATAACGATGGTAAAGATTATAACGCTGAAGATTTTACTACAGCGTTTGAAATGCTTGATACAAATCTGACAGCTTTCGCAAAGGAACCTAAAACACTTGCGGGATTTACTGAATATCGTTTTTATATATTCAATGATACTGGCGTAGAAAAATTATCACTAAGAGCTTCCGTGAGGAAACAGTTTTTTGATAAATATAAACAGGAGATCGAGGCAGTTGTAAGATCGATCAACATCAGAAAAAAAGATGATCTTGATGATCTCGGCAATCCCCCGGATAACGGAAAAGATGCAGATAACGGAGATGCAAATGAACCGGATGGTAACTGACCACATAATCTGCTTATTTTAAAATAACCTATAAACAGTGAGGTATTTCAGTCAATATTTTTCATTTCTGTTACTTCAGAAGTATCATTCTTTTCGTATCAGAAAACTCTCCCGACTCAAGTCTGTAAAAGTATATACCGCTTGACAGATCATATTTATCTGCGGTAAATTCCAGTTCATAACTTCCTGCAGCTATAGTTTCACTTAAGAGGTTTGCAACTTCCTTTCCGTTCATATCAAAAATTTTTAAGTCAGTAAAATTTTGTTCAGGAATATTAAATTTGATCTTTGTTGATGGATTGAACGGGTTCGGATAATTATTGAATAAACCGTATTTGGTCGGGATCTGTTCGCTTATCAGACTGATACCGACAGTAGTGGTTCTGAAATTCCATGCAGCAGACCATGAACCCGCTCCGGAAGTATTTGTGGCGCTTGCTCTCCAGAAGTATAATGTGTTTGTAGTTAGGATCGGAGAAGGGACCGTATATTCTGAAATAGAAAGTTCTGACTGGTCTACGATCAGAGATGCAAAATTAACATCTGTGCTTACCTGTACGCTGTATAAAAAAGCTCCTGAAACATTTTCCCAGTCGAGAGTTGGTGTGACTGATACATTCACGGCTCCATTTGCAGGGAATATTAATATTGGAGCAGGAGGAGGTGGAGTGTTAACAGTAGTGAAATTCCATATTGCCGAATAAGGTCCGTTTCCTGCCTGGTTTATTGCATTTACTTTCCAGAAGTATTTTGTACCATAAGTCATGATCGATGCTGTGGTTGCAAACTGTGAAACCGTAAGTCCTGAGTCATTTACAATGAGTGATGTAAAATTTGAATCGGTTGAAAGCAGTATTCTGTATCTTTGAGCATTTGAGACATCGGACCAGTTTAGTAAAATTACAAATGGAATTCCCGTTACACCGTTTGGCGGAGAAACAAGTACCGGCGTAAGCGGTAAGGATATTGTGGTAAATCTGAAGACCTGTGACCAGGGACCTGTTCCGTTGGTATTATTGGATTTAACTCTCCAGTAGTATGCAGTATTTATTGTTAAAGGAGATCCGGTAACTAAATATTGTGAAACATTCAAATTCATTTGATTGACAATCGGATTCAAGAAATTTGAATCTGCTGAGAGCTGCAAATTATAACTTAACGCCGTAGGTGCTTCTGCCCAATCCAGTGTAGGATTAAGTGATACTTCCAAATCTCCGTTTACAGGCGCTACGAGTACCGGCGCAGGAGGCAGAAATGTTTCGGTACTGAATTTCCATATTGGAGACCACGATCCAGTACCAAAAGAATTCGTTGCATTTACTCTCCAGTAATAAACAGAATCATAGTTAAGTGCAGATGCTTGCACCTGAAACTCAGATTCAGAAGTAGTTTGATTAATGATAGGATTGTTAAAAATAGTATCAGATGCTAATTGTATATTATAATTATCCGCAGTGAAAACATTCAGCCATTCAAGTAATGGAGTCAATATAACATAATTTGAATTATCAGGAGGATTTAACAAAACCGGAGCAAGCGGCGCAACATTAAATCTGATAATATTAAATATACCATAGACAGGAGCTTTTCCCCATTCTGGTACATTCACCCATCCTCCTGCTCTCATATCTCTTACATAATAGATTCCTGCATCTTCTGTCATCGAATAGGGAGACAAAGACGGATGTTTTTCCTCTATACCCGGTGTGTTAGTAATATTTACTGGCGGTGACCATGTGGCTCCGTTATTTTCTGATGTAGAAATAAATATCTCACCTGCATTCACTAAATTACCATTTTCAACTATCTGAGCATTTCCATTCAGAAATGTCGTAAATGCACATATAAGTTTACCGGAAGGCGTAATTGTAATTGTCGGCTGCCCTAATGGTACGTTTACTGCATGTGTTAAAGTATCTACCAATGCAGGTATGTTAGATTTGCCTGCAATCTGAGTAAAGCTATTTGTTAATGAAGACCAGTGATAAATCCTTGGCTTTACAAATCCTATTGTATTTGAATTTCCAAATAATTGATCAAGATAGTTATAAGCTGCGAACACTATATGAATATTTCCTTGATTGTCATATACTGACTGATAACCGCCAATTACATTTGCGAATAAAGTGTCTCCGCCGTCTAGAATGTAATTCATTACCAGATTTCCACTGTCAAAAGAAATTCCGTTATTAGTTGATTCATATTTGTACATAGCGCTGGTTAAATCATAAGCTGTACCAATTACAACAGCTTTACCGTTTGGACCGGAAGCTGCATCAAAGTTACCTGAAGATCCGTTAATCAAAGGCATTTCAGTATATGAAGACCATGATGAGCCGTTGAAAGTTGTCCGGTATCCCAGAGATACACCGTCATTAGGTGAAGCTGCTACAATAAGGTTACCATTTGAAGTACCGGCTATATGCGGCCAGATTGGCTGACTACCTCCTATAACCGGAAGATTCCCGAATGGAGTAAAAGCAAATCCGCCAAAAATCACGTCCTGATATACTTTACTTCCCCCTCCTGTATTATCATGTATAGCAACTACTACAGTTCCGTTTCTTAGAGTTATGCAGGGGAAACCACCGTTAACTGATGTATTCAGAGCATCTGAGAACCAGGTTACGCCGTTATTGGTGCTGTATGAATAGTAAACATATCTGTTGTTTGATCCTGTAGAATTCGAATCCTTCTGTGCCATTATTAAAGAACACCATTGATTCGGATTATTAGGGTCCTGTAATAAATACCGGAGACTACCGTTTGTCTGAAAATCATAAGCAACCGACCAGAGATTGGTCCAGGATTCACCGGCTTGCAAAGGAGGCGGAGGCGGCAATTGCGCGTTAACCTGTGCGCAAATTAGTATGAAACTGATAGAGAATAATAATTTTTTCATATTGTATTCCTTTAAGAATTTGAACTTTAAAGTGGAACTATAATCACAAGTTTTAATTATTACAAAACTAAGCTAATTTATTGACTAAGTAAAATCATTTTTTAAACATAATCCCTGCGAATCTAAAAATGTAATATTTCATACTGATAATTCTAAAAGTATAAAGATTTCGAAAAAAAATTCTCAATTCAATATTCTATTTGCAAATTTCTTTTCAAACAAAAAAACCGCCCATCTCTGAGCGGTTTTTACTTTATAAACTT
>CALMST010000132.1 GCA_937872315.1 uncultured Ignavibacteria bacterium
GTATTGAGTATTGAGTATTGATTCGCTGCGGCGGATTGTGTATTTAGAAAAAATAGATAAAAATTAATTTAACAGAAAATGAATATATTTATTGTACTTTTATTATCACTGATATTAACAGGAAATTCTTTTTCCCAGGATCTGCCTCACTACATGTCAGATGCCGAAAAAGATTTATACAAAAATTATACTCCGCCAGGCAGTAATTTGGATGACACAAATCCCCCGCCTACAGAGGTCAGAACCATGGCAGAATGGGAACAGGTGCAGGGAATAATTGTTGCATGGAATCAGTTTACACCTATTGTCAGACAGATCGTTGATTATGCTCAGGAAGAAGGTCTTGTTTATATAGTGTGTTCAGATTCGAATACAGTTAAATCCTATCTGACCAGCGGAAACGTTCCTATAGTCAATTTGAAATTTTTATTAGCTCCTTTGAATAGTGTTTGGTGCAGAGATTACGGACCCTGGGCTGTTTATTCGGGTATTTCAGATAGTCTCAAATTAATTGACTGGACATATAACAGACCGAGACCCCTTGATGATCAGATGTCAGTTGCATTTGCTAATTCAATCAACACTCCTTTATATCAGACAATTGCTCCTCCGAATCAACTTATAGCAACAGGTGGAAATTTTATGGTTGACGGAAATGGTACCGGTTTTTCTTCCAGACTAATTGTTAATGAAAACCCTACCTTGAGTTTAAGCCAAATTGAAGGAATTTTGGATTCTTATATGGGGATCAAGAGATATGTAAAAATGGATTTACTTCCTTATGATGTCATTCACCATATAGATATGCATATGAAACTCCTTGATGAAGAGACTATTTTAGTTGGAGAATACCCTCCCGGAGTGGCTGATGGTCCCCAGATAGAAGCAAATATTCAGCATATTCTTAACAATTATCTGACATGCTACGGCCGGCCATACAAGATCGTAAGAATACCTATGCCGCCAAGTGCTTCCGGACAATATCCGCCTTCATCAGATTATTATACTTATACCAATTCAGTCTTTATCAATAGGACAGTAATAGTACCTGTGTACGGACTTTCTCTTGACTCAACAGCAATCAGGATCTACAGGGAAAATCTCCCGGGTTATAATATTGTAAGTATTAACGCATCTTCAATGATAGCATCTCTTGGTGCAATTCACTGTATTACAAAAGAAATAGGTGTCAATGAGCCTATTTTCTTTTCTCATCCGAAATTACTTAATACTGTCAATACTTTATCACCTTATGAAGTAAAATCCTATATTAAAACCACTTCAGGTGTCTCCTCAGCAAAGGTTTACTGGAGAACTGATACAACCCAGTCTTATAATTCTGTTAACATGACAATGACCCTTGATACATTCACGGCAAATATTCCGCCACAACCGCTTGGAACCAATGTCTATTATTATATTTCAGCTACATCAAATTCAGGTAAGACAAACACAAAACCTATAACAGCTCCTGAGGGATATATAAAATTCACAATTGAAAATCCTACTTCAGTAAATCAGAATTTAATGGCAGCCGAAAGTTTTTATCTGAATCAGAATTACCCGAATCCTTTCAATCCGGAGACGATAATAAATTATAATATAGGATCAAAAAGCCTGGTCAGCATAAAGATGTTTGATGTAAACGGAAAAGAAATCAGACAGGTTGTGAACGAAATCAGGAATGCAGGAAGTTATGATATTAAATTCAATGGTTTAAATTTACCCAGCGGAATTTACTTTTATACTATGACCGCAGACGGATTCTTAGTTGATACAAAACGCATGATATTGCTTAAATAATTAAAAGGTAATTTTACCTAAAAAAGATAAACCCGTTTGGATGCACCAAACGGGTTTTTTTATTGTTAATATTTAAAAGTAAATCATCTTTAAATCACAAAATACATCTGACGCAATACTTCAGGAATAATATGTAACTACTATTACTTTAAAAGAGTTATAAATTTATTTTATTAAACAGCTTTATGCATTCTGTGCCTCTTTTTCTTCATTTATCAGATATTGGGTTACAAGTCTCACACCAGCGCCTGTTGCATATTTGGGGAGAAAATCCTGTTTGGAATCCCGCATTGCAGTTCCGGCAATATCAATATGCGCCCATGGATAATTTCCAATAAATCTTTGCAGGAACATACCTGCGGTTATAGTACCGGCTTGTCTGCCTGTTCCTCCATTTTTAACATCGGCAATATCGGAGTCAATAAGTTTATCATATTCTTCAAAAAGCGGAAGCTGCCATACCCTGTCATAGGTTTCATTTCCTGCAGCTGATAATTTATCAATAAGATCCTGATTATTGCCCATTACAGCTGAAGTAACATTTCCCAAAGCAACTATTACCGCTCCGGTCAATGTAGCCATATCAATAACTGATCTTGGTTTGAATTCTGCTGCATAAGAAAGAGCATCAGCTAAAATAAGTCTGCCTTCAGCATCTGTATTATCTATTTCAATGGTCTTACCGTTATATGCTGTGATCACGTCACCCGGTTTAAGAGAATTTCCATCCGGCATATTTTCTACCATTGGTATGAGCCCGACAAGATTTATTTTAAGTCCAAGTTTTGAAACTGCATCAAAAATGCCTGCAACGGCAGCACTTCCGCACATATCCAGTTTCATCATTGCCATTCCCGCAGGAGGTTTCAAAGAAATACCTCCGCTGTCAAAGGTTACGCCTTTACCGATCACGACATAAGGCTTTTCACCTTCATCTCCTCCATTATATCTCATGATCATAAATCTTGGTTCATGTTCGCTTCCCTTAGCCACTTCCAGAACGGCTCCCATTCCAAGCTTTTTGATATCTTCAAGTAAAAGCACTTCAGTTGTATAATTACTCTCTTTGGATTTTTCCACAAGAATGTTACAATAAGATTCTGGGAAAAGAACATTCGAAGGTTCATTACCAAGATCTCTGGCAAAATTTGTTGCATCTCCTATAATACTTCCGGTTTTAATTCCCTTCTCAAGCTCTTTTGCATATTTTTCCATTAGCTGTTTGTCTGCAAAAAACACAGCCTGTTTAATGGAAGATTGTTCTTTTTGATCTTTAGATGTGTAATATTTAGTAAAATGATAATTACCAAGGATGCATCCGATTGCTTCAGCACGTGCAACTTCAGTAATACCTCCCGGCAGACTTACATCATTTAATATTTCTACAGCTACTTTTTTGATCTTCAAAGAAATTGCTTTTTTTAAGATCCTTGATACTCCGACCCTAATCTTTTCAATAGTTACATTTTCCTTTTTTCCCAGACCGCTTAAAATAATTCTGCATTTGTTCGTGTAGATCAAAGCTGCCTGACCGGTCTTTCCTTTAAAATCTTCAAGATTGAGTTCGGTGATCTTTGTTTTAAGGATCCTCTGAATATATTTTATCTGTTCATCAAACAATTTTTTATCTTCATAACATAAAAACAAATAAGCATCCGCTTTTACTTTGTCGAAACCGGATCTTTCAAATGTGATTTTCATTTTTGGTATTTTTATTATTTTAATCTAAATATTTATTGATTTTTTTTAGAATTTCATTTTTCAAATCCGGAATAGTGGTGTTTTTGACATTAGCCCCTGATGCATTCTTATGGCCGCCACCTTCAAACTCGGCAGCCAGTTCGTTTACTTTTATCTCACCCTTAGATCTGAAGGATAATTTAATATTATCTTTTAACTCCACCAGGATCACTCCTAAACGAACACTTTCAATATTCATGATCATGGAAGAAAATCCCTCTACATGATCTATGTTAAGATTTAATTCACGGAAATCTTTCTGTGAAACAGTACCTACGACAACTTTTTCATCATTATAAAATTCAAGACTTTCTATAAATCTGGCAGCTAATCTTAAATTGTCAAGCGTTGTGGTTGCATACACATTTTCATACAAAGAGACAGGGTCAGCACCTTTCTTTATCAGATCCGCGCACATTAAAAAGACATTCTCATCAGTCCTTGGATATCTGAATGATCCGGTATCTGTCATTATGCCAATATATAAAGCAGATGCAACTTTTTCTGAAATATATTTATCATTGTCATCCATCATATAATCATATAGAATTGAACAATTGGAAGGATAATCTGTATTTGAAATATATGCTGTGTATGATTCAGGTTTCAAACCGGTATGATGATCTATACAGATCTTAACCGCTCTGGAATTTTTTAAAAAAGGCTCCATAGACTTTGTTCGGGAAAACTCATTTGTATCAAGAATGATCACCATATCCGCTTTTTCTATCAATTCAGCATTTTCAGTTTCATTTTCAGAAAAGATCTTTATCTCATTATTTTTGTCAAGAAATTTCAGATTATGCGGTGTATTTGAATGGTTTATTATGACGGGAGATTTACCTTTCAGCCTTAGATATTCAGCGAATGCAATAACGCTTCCAATAGCATCTCCATCAGGAACTACATGTGTTGTCAGTATTATACTATTGCTCGAATCGATCAGTTCTCTTACTTCTTTAAATTTTGAATTCAAATATTGGTTGTTTTATTTTTTAAACATAAGGATCAAGATAACTCATATAAGATTTTTTAACAATTGATTAATTACTGTGAACCATGCCTCCTGACAAATGATGTCCAAAACGAATTAAAGAAAAAAAATATTTATGAATTGATTCAAAATCGATCAGAATTATATAATAAATTAACAGACTACGACCTTGCCCTTCCCTTCTCAGAGAGTTGGGAGGGGTTAATTTTTGAATTCAAGACATTAAATCGTGAAAAACTTCTTTTATGAACTTTATTAACAAATATAAATGAAAACGTCCTGGGAAATTCTGCTTCCTAACTTATAAATTAAAAAATTAATTAAATATAAATAGAACTTCATTTCAAAGCTAATTTATCTTAACAAAATTATTGAATACTATTTAATTTTGTATAATATTATCTTGCTCACTAAAATATCCGGAATCAAAATTTAATCATATTGAATTTTCCATTTAATATCCGATATAAATCACTTTTTTTATCTATTGCAATAATGTTTGTTTTGGAAACAAATGCAATATCTCAGGAGATCGAACCCAGAAACTATGCTAATTTACCAAAAGGTTTTAATGCACTTGCTTTAGCTTATTCATATTCTACCGGAGAGGTTGTATCCGATGCATCGCTTCCATTGCAGGATTTTTCAATATCTTCAAATACTCCGATTATCGGATATGTAAGAACATTTAATCTTTTCGGTTGTCTGAGCAGAATTCAATATTCCCTGCCTTATACTTTTCTTTCGGGAAATATCACTTACAGAGGAAAAGATACAAGCGGTACAAGATCAGGACTAAATGACTCAAGATTAAGATTCGGAATTAATTTTTACGGATCCCCTGCTCTTTCCCGGGAGCAATTTCCGAAATACAAACAAGGTACTATTGTTGGTGCCAGTCTCGTAACTTCTATTCCCACCGGTCAGTATTTTCCGGAAAAATTAATTAATCTCGGCTCAAACAGATGGGGTTTTAAACCTGAGGTGGGCATCTCCAGCAGTTTAGGAAAAACATTTATTGAAGCATATGCAGGTATATGGCTTTATACAAACAACAGTAAATACCTGGAAACTAATACACTCTCACAAAATCCATTATACAGTTTTCAATTCCATGCAAGTTATATTTTTAAAAACTTTATGTGGGTAGCTGCAAATTTTGCTTATTCAAACGGAGGGCAGACAAGCTTAAATGGTGTCAAGAACAATGATTATCAGAATAATTCAAGGATCGGTTTGACATATTCTACTCCCCTTTCAAGACAATTGTCCACAAAGCTTCAGTATCATATTGCTGCTGAAACAAGAAGAGGAGCGGATTATAAAATTTTTGTTTTGACTTTACAATATACATGGTATTGATTCAATTATCTTTTACAGATAAAAAAATCCATCTCTTTTGAAGTTATAGAGATGGATTTTTTTTAATCTGATTTTGATAACAATTATTTCAATAGAAGCATTTTCTTTGTAGCAGTATAACTGATTCCGCTTCCGGTAGAATTTATTCTGTAAAAATAACTTCCGCTGGGTAATGAAGACGCATCAAAAGATACTGTATAATATCCGGCAGTTTTTACTTCATTTACAATAGTAGATACTTCCTTTCCTGAAATATCAAACAAAGTGATATTTACATTTCCATCAACTGGAATATCGAAGTTAATTCTTGTTGAAGGATTGAATGGATTAGGATAATTTTGTGAAACAGAAAAATCAGCTGGTATGCCAATTAAGATTTCTTCGTTTAAATTATGATATTCAAAATTACCGTTAAAATCGATCTGCTTTAATCTGTAACTGTACTTTCCCGAGTTTAATCCTCTGTCTGTAAAAGAATAATTATTTAAAGCAGCAGAATTACCGTTTCCGTTAACAAAACCTGCTTTAGTCCAGTTGTTTGAATTTTCATTTTCTGCTGCAGATCTTTCAATTTCAAAACCCGAATTGTTTGCTTCAGAAACAGTTGACCAGTTCAGTTCTGCATTTCTTCCTGTTACAGTTGAAGTAAATGATGATAATTCCACAGGAAGAAGAGCATCTACATAACCCAATCCTCTGACAGCGTCAGAATTAATGCCTGACTGCTGAAGCGCAACTACTCCGGTAGGTGTTATTGTGTATGCATTTAAATTAATATCCGTAACAATAAATGTATTACCTCCAATATACACGGCACCCCATATTTCAGAATGCGAAACACCGGATTGAGATACAGGTGTAGCAGCAAAAGTAGAAGCATTGATCTTTTCCATATTTGCAGTCACATTTCCTGACCAGTGATAAATGTAGCCATCATCATAATTGAATGCAATTACTTCTCCGTCCGAACCTACACTGTAAGGTCCGCCAAGAAATGTCTCTGCAGCCGTGTTAATATTAAGGCTGTAAATTCTTTCTGCATAGACTCCGGAACCTGCTCCTCCAATAGCATAGAGAATTCCGGAAGTTGAGTTATATGTAAGTGAAGAGAAATTTCCAGCTAATGGTCCAATATCTGTACAAACTCCGGTAGCCGGATTTATTCTGACAAGTCTTCTCGAAGGATTAGGGTCAACTTTTACAATTGCATAAAAAAGAAGATCGTCAGAATTCCAGGTTACAGCGTTAACTCCTCTGACAGTGAATCCCTGAAGTGTAACGGTACTTGACGATACTATTGCCCATGTATCGTCCACATATCTGTTTATAACTGGTTGAAATGAACTGGAACCAACCATTTCAGCGCGGGAAATTTCCGTTATAAAAAATGAAGCAAAGAATACTGAAAACACCAGAGCGGTAAAACATTTTTTAAAGCTATAGATATTTTTCATGGTTTTATTTTTTAGTTTGTAAAATATTAGTTATTTAAATATTAAGTTAAATAATCCTTCAATCAAAGAATTGATCCGGATTAAGTCACTATCTTTGAAATAGTGGATACATAAAATAATAATAATGGAAGTTATTTATTACAATAGTTAAGTAAAAAATATATATGACCAAATAGTAATTCTTACTATTGGCAAATTATAAAGTGGGTGGGAAAATCCTGTAAATTTAGTTTGGGAACTATAAAGTGTATTTTTAAAAGAACAATTGTTTAGTACAATATACTTTAATAAATTTTATTATAAAACAAACTTTTTTAATCACTCAATATAAATTTTCATTTAACTACAAAAATCTAATTTCATTCACGTTACTGCAAAAGTAAATATGTCAGCAATAAATAAAAATTACCTGATGTTAAAAAAGTATATTTTAAAGTATATAATAATTGATAAAAATTCGAACTATCTTGTTACAATTTAAAACCACAGAAAACTTTATATGAACATACCGGAAATATCAGCAGCGTCAAAATTAATTAAAGAAATAAAATTCAAATTAAATGAACTCGAGAAGATCATAGGCAAAGCTGCAAAAGACAAATATACCTATCCTGTTAATAATCAAAATCCCCCCCGAAAAAGGAACATTTACAAAAATTCGGATAAAGATCACGGCAACAGATAAAGAAATTTCATATCGGAATAATCAGGTATGGGTAGGTACTTCTATTTTAAATCCTGATCATTTTTTCATTATATCCTCCAGGCTGCCTGAACAGTTTACATTGTGCTGTAAAACATCATATGTCTCCGGCAGCAAAATGCCGTTTCACGTACTTAAAAAATAACTTGACAATGATTGAGGCTGAATATATTTTTGCATATACATAAGCACTTATATAATTTAATATGTTATTAATTATTTTTATTTCAATTTAACTTTCAGGTCATGAGTTTTATAAAACAGCTGGGATATTTAGCAATCGGTACAAGATTCCGGGTATTAACAGACAGATTAATGCAGGATGCTGATAAAATATATATGTCACTTGATCTCGAATTTGAACCAAGATGGTTTGCAGTATTTTATCTGATCAATAAGAACTCCCCTGTTACTATAACGGAAATTACGGAAGAACTTGGATATTCACAACCTGCTGTCACTCAAATAGCCAATTCACTCATTAAAAAAAAACTGATCAGAGCCGTAAAAAGCAAAAATGATTCAAGAAAAAAATTTATAACTATAACTGAAAAAGGTAAAGCTTTAATAGAAAAACTTAATCCTGTGTGGGAGGATATAGAAATTGCCGTAAAAGAATTACTGGATTCTACAGATTACGATATTCTTTTCATTATTAGTAAACTGGAATCCGCTCTGGATTCAAAAGACATATACAGCAGAGTAATGGAAAAGATAAAATTGCGTCAGATCGGGAATGTTAAGATTATTGATTATAAACCCAGGTATAAAAAACTTTTCCGGGATCTTAATTATGAATGGCTGAATAAATACTTTACGATAGAGAATAAAGACAGAGATCTTCTTGAGAATCCGGACAAAGAAATTCTGAAAAAAGGCGGCTATATATTTTTTGCCGAATGTGATAATAAAATCAACGGAACTGTAGCTTTAATAAAACACAGTGATAAGGAATTTGAACTTGCTAAAATGGCTGTAACAGAAGATGCTCAGGGAAAGCAAATCGGAAAAAAATTAGCCATTGAAGCTATTAACCAGGTCATATCTCTCAATGCCGAAAAATTGTTTCTTGAAACTAACTCTTCACTCATCCCGGCTCTAAACCTTTATAAAAGCCTGGGTTTCAATGAAGTAGAAATGAAAAAAGGATCAGAATACAAAAGGGCAACATTGAGAATGGAACTTAACTTAAAAACTTATCAGCATAATCATTAAAATAAATCATCATGTTTAACGGAGAAAATAAAAGTGAGGAAATAAAATTAAATTATTTCTTAATGTTTCTTAAACTGATATTTGTAGTTGCAATGGTTTTATCATACATTGGAAGCAAACAATAATTATAATTTTTTTTTCTTTATCATTAAATGCTTTTTCCCGAATTAGAAATTTCTTTATGCCCTTTCTGATTTTATTTACAAGCAGGCAGCAATATATTTTTAAACTAAATCAAATTATTACAATATGAAAATTTTTTCTTTAATTATTATATTTATAATGTCCGCAACTCTGGTGGCAGGTCAGAATAATCAAATCAAAAAAAATGTTTTATCCGATTCAGATAAGGAATCAGCTGTGAATTCAATTTCGAAACTGCTGTATGATAATTATATTTTTCCGGAAGTATCTGTTAAAATGGAAAATTATGTTAAATCAAAATTATCTGAGAATAATTATGACACTATAACTGACCCTCAGGAGTTTGCTCAAATTCTGACAACTGATCTTCAGTCTGTAAGCAATGATAAGCATATCCGGGTTCAGTTTAACCCCGATCAAATCAAACACATAAAAGAAAACAACACGAACAACGATGAAGAAATAACTCAGGAGTATATTGATCAGCTGAAATCGGCAAATTATTTTTTTAAAAAAGTTGAAATATTAAGCGGCAACATTGGATACATAGATTTCCGACAATTTGGTCCGGGTGAACAGATAAAAGATAAAGTAGCATCTGTAATGGGATTTGTAGAAAACTGTGACGCACTGATATTTGATATGAGATATAACGGCGGAGGTGATCCTACGGGAATACAGGTGATCTCAAGTTATCTGTTTGGCGATGAACCTGTTCACCTTAATGATCTTTATTTCAGACCTAATGATACAACCCAGGAATTCTGGACCCTTAAAGATATAAAAGGAAAAAGAATGCCTGACGTACCTGTATTTGTGCTTACAAGTTCATTTACTTTTTCAGGCGCAGAAGAGTTTTCATACAATCTTCAGAATCTTAAACGTGCAGCTATTGTCGGAGAAACAACGGGTGGCGGTGCTCATCCCGGAGGAATGAATATAGTTGATGACAATTTTCTTATGTTTGTGCCGATGGGAAGAGCCATAAATCCAATCACAAAAACAAACTGGGAAGGAACAGGTGTTTCTCCAGATATAAATATCAGCAGTACTCAAGCACTGGTCAAAGCGCATATTCTGGCTCTGGAAAAAATCAACATGAAATCAAATGATGTGAAATTAAAGGAAATATCAGATTGGCTGATAGAATCACTATCAGCTACTTTAGAAAATGTCTATCTGAGTCAGGAAATTTTAAATGAATACTGCGGGGATTATGGAGACAGGAAAATTTCATTTGAAAACGGGAAATTATATTATCAGAGAAACGGAAGACAGAAATTCGAACTTACTGCCATGACCGAAGATACTTTCATGTTCAGTGATATAGAATATTTCAGGATACAATTTTTAAAAGATGATTCAGGAAAGATTATCGAGCTGAAAGGACTATACAGTGACGGACATTCAGACAGTTCCAAAAGGAAATACTAATTTTTAACCTTTTAAAAACTTTTTGTCCGACTCTCAGTATAATAATTTTCATTCATGTATTAAACAATTTTCATTAACTAAAAAAAAATATGAATAAAATTACTTTTATTATTCTAAACATTTGTTTAGTATCTTTTATTTCTCTCAATAATTTAATTTCTCAGGTAGTATCCACACCGGTCCCTGCCGTTTCTACTTTTAACGATGGACTGGCAATGGACAGTGAAGGAAATATTTTTGCCTCAAGATATTTTTCAACAACGATCACAAAGATCACACCTTCCGGTGAAACCAGTATTTTTGCAACCGGCTTAAACAATCCTAACGGTACAACTTTGGGAAGTGACGGGTATTTATATGTACCGAACAATGTTCAGGCAGGAAGTATAATCAAATTTTCACCTTCAGGAATTTCAGAACCTTTTATTCCTTCTATACCATACCCGTCAACTGTAATATTCAGGGATGACGGAAAAATGTATATTTGCAGTTACCAGCTGAATTTAGTTTATCTTGCAGATACAGCAGGAAATTATTCTACTTTATATACTGGTAACGGAATGAACGGTCCTGTAGGAATGAGGATAGATAATAATGGAAATTTATTATTGGCAAATTATACTGACGGCAAAATATTTTCTGTAACTCAATCAGGTGTTTTTTCAACTATAGCTGATTTAAACGGAATAATCGGTTTTATTGAATTTGCAAACGGATACATTTACGCTACAGGCTTTGATCTGAACAGAATATATAAAATATCTTTAAGCGGAGATATCTCAATACTTGCAGGTACCGGAAATGCCGGTCAGACCAATGGACCTGCGTCTTCAGCCACTTTCAACGGACCTAATGGAATCTTAGCTTCTCCGGGCGGAGATTCTCTTTTTATTTCAGATTATTATCCCAGATCCCTTAGATTAATTTCCGGCGTAACTGTAGGGGTTACTAATATAAGTTCTTTAATCCCGGAAAATTATGAGATAAGTCAGAATTACCCAAATCCATTTAATCCCGAAACAAAAATTATTTATCAGATACCTGTCAGAGAAAATGTTATAATTAAAGTCAGTGATGTTTCAGGAAAAGAAATTGAAACACTTGTTAATGAAATTCAGAATCCGGGCACATATCAGGTCAATTTTAACGGAGTTAATTACTCCAGCGGTGTATATCTTTATACTGTTCAATCCGGCTCTTTTTCAAAGACAATGAAAATGATTCTGATAAAATAAACCCGATACTTTGATTTTTTATTATTGATAATTGAATATTTAAACTGAGTAGAGTATTTATATTTTACTCGGTTTTTTTATATAATAAAAAAACAAAGCATACTATTGCTTACCGGAATCTTTAAATGCAATTTTTAAAATCTGTTTATTTTATTAATCCTTACATGTTCATCTGTCCTTCAATTTTTTGAATTCACAATATAAATAATATAGAAATTCGTAAATGGAATCAGTGCTTTCCAAAACTTTTTTTTTATTAATATATGGATTACATGCATTTTCAGGGTCAGACATTTCAGGTTGTGACATATAAAAAACAGCCTGTGACATGTTAAAGAAAAAAATTCAGAGATGTCTCACTCAATAAGCAAAAAATTTTTGTCCGGACATCCGGTACACGCTTCTGCCGGGCGGTAAGCTGAAAATATTGCCGCCGGTTGAAAATGAATTTCTTTTTACATATCAATGTAATAAGCCTGCGATTTTTTTTAGCTTCGATCCGTAGCACATAAGGATCAGTTCTATTTTTCAACAAAACATTTTGGACGGAATTGAAATGCAACGGGTTTCAGAATTGAATTCATTTTCCACATTAAATATTTTATATTTACAACTTTAATAAAACAAACTTGACTATGACCAATAACACCGAACCTAAAAAAAGTACGTCCAAAAATGAGTGGATGGAAACAGCTTCTAAATCAAAGACTAACGGCAGAAAATTCACATCTCTCAGCGGCAAAGAACTTGATATCTGTTATACTCCTGAAGACATTAAAGAAACAAATTATTATAATGAAATTGGCTACCCGGGTGAATATCCTTATACAAGAGGCATACATCACAATATGTACAGAGGAAAGATTTGGACAATGCGACAGTTTGCGGGTTTCGGTACTCCGGAAGACACTAATCAGAGATTTAAATATTTACTCGAACACGGACAGACCGGATTATCAACTGCTTTTGATCTTCCGACCCTGATGGGTTATGATTCCGATGATGCTGAATCAGAAGGTGAAGTCGGAATCTGCGGAGTTGCTATCTCATCTCTTCAGGATATGGAAATTCTATTTGATGGTATTCCGCTTGATAAAGTATCAACTTCAATGACTATAAACTCACCGGCTATTATGATATATGCATTTTATCTGGCTGTGGCAGAGAAGCAGGGAGTTCCATTCAGCAAACTGAGAGGAACACTTCAGAATGACATTTTAAAAGAGTACATAGCTCAGAAAGAATATATTTATCCTCCGGAGCAGTCCATGAGAATAATCACCGACATGATCGAATATACAGCAAAGGAAGTACCTCAGTTCAATCCCGTTAGTGTCAGTGGTTATCATATTAGAGAAGCCGGTTCCACCGCAGCTCAGGAGCTTGCTTTCACACTTGCAGATGGTTTTACATACATGGAACATTGCATTGCCAGAGGAATGAATGTAGATTCTTTTGCTCCAAGGATATCTTATTTCTTTAATTCACATCTTGATTTTTTTGAAGAGATTGCAAAATTCAGAGCAGCAAGAAGGATCTTTGCAAAAAGAATGAGAAATAAATACGGAGCCAAAGATCCGAAATCCTGGACTTTAAGATTTCATACGCAGACTGCAGGATGCTCTCTTACAGCACAGCAGCCTGAAAACAATATAGTGAGAACCGCAATTGAAGCACTTGCAGGTGTGCTGGGAGGTACTCAAAGTTTACATACCAATTCAATGGATGAAACTCTGGCATTACCTTCGGATAAAGCGGTGAAAATTGCTTTAAGGACTCAACAGATCATTGCTTACGAACATGAAGTCACAAATGTCGCTGATCCTCTAGGCGGAAGTTACTACGTAGAGAAATTAACAGATGATATCGAAGCTGAAGCTGAAAAATATTTTGATTTAATAGATTCTCAGGGTGGTGTGATCGCTTGCATTGAGAATGGTTTTTTTCAGAGAGAGATCGCGGATGCTTCATACAGATATCAGAAAGAGCTTGATAATAAAGAAAAGATAGTAGTCGGAGTAAATGATTTTGTAGAAGAAGATGAAAAAATAGATATTCCAATTCTGCAGATATCAAAAGAAGTCGAAGCAAGTCAGGTAAAAAGACTCACTGAATTAAAAGCCTCAAGAAATAATGAAGATGTAAAAAATGCTCTTAAAGCGCTGAATAAAGCGGCAGTTGACGGAACAAATCTGATGCCCGTAGTTCTTGACTGTGCCAGAAAATATGTTACGCTCGGTGAAATGTGCGCAGAGTTAAAAGAGGTTTTTGGAGTTTATGAAGAGCAGGCGGTATTTTAATTTCCACAATAATACAAATTAATATCCGGTATTAATATTCTGAGGAGAATGTAAGTTCTCCTCTTTTTTTTAAATTTATATATTTTTAAATTCGGTTTTTGAACAGAAATTATTTATACATTTTTCTTGTCTGTTTGTTTTCCGCCATAATTTATCTTGGCGCTGAATATTTTTTCACAAACGGTCAGATGGGAGTTCCGTTGGATGACACCTGGATCCATTTCCGGTTTGCTGATAATTTTTCTCACGGATACTTTTATCAGTACAATACAGGCGAATACACAGCAGGAACTACCTCACCGCTCTATGTGATCGTTTTGGGAATGACAAGTTTTATTATAAAAAATTACATAATTAATTCCTTATTTCTTTCATTCTTATTTTATCTTCTTTCGTGCATTTACATTTACAGGACTTCCCTTCTGATATTTAAAAATAACAGTGCCGATCCGGTGGGATTTTCTTCTTTTAAAATATCTGCTGAAAATTTTGCTTTATTAATTTCTTTGGTGACAGCCATAACCGGCAGAGTTGTATGGTCGGCAATGTCAGGCATGGAAACAACAATGTTTATGTTTTTTTCCATACTAGGTGTGTATTATCACATAAAAAATCTGAAAGACGGTAAATTTACAATTTTCCCTGCTTTACTATTTGCGCTTGCCACAGTCTCACGGCCAGAAGGATTTCTTTTATCCGCGTTGTATTTTTTTGATGTGATTATGATCTCGTTGAATGAAAAGAATTTTAAGGACATATTTTTTAAATTTATATCAGCCCTTTTAATTTTTGGCATGATCACATTCCCCTATCTTATCTTTTCCTATAATATAAGCGGACATTTTTTCCCGAATACTTTCAGAGGTCAGGGAGGTGGTACTAATTATTTTCCGGATCTGACCTTTCTCAGAATTGCATTTACGCTTTTCTTCAGGGATAATCTTATCACCGGTTTATTATATGTTTTTGCTTTTATTTTTTATTTAAAAAGGATAAGATATTATTTCTCAAAACTTAGATATCTGAATCTGATTTTTTTATGGGTTTTAGTTCTTCCACTGGTAATGTCTGTTCTGATTCCTAACTGGCGTCATCACGTCAGATACATGATACCGTTGATCCCGTTTATAAATTTAATCACAGTATATCTGATGTTTTATATACTTGATCTGAAATTTGCCGGATTCCTGAAAAAATATATGAATAATGTAAAAAGAGTTACAGCTGTTTTACTTATCTTTTCCGTACCGTATTTTTTGGTTTTTGCTGTTGCACTTGGAAAGAATACCGACAATATAAATTCCCAGCAGGTTAAACTGGCAAAATGGGTATCTCAAAATGTTGGCAGAAACGAGACTATAGCGATAAATGATATAGGTGCCATAACTTTTTTAAACGGCAATAAGATAATTGACATGGCTGGTCTTGTTACACCTGAAATATTAAGATACAGACAGTATATGTGGAAAGATAATCTGGATTCATTAAATTATCTATTAAAGAAAAATAATGTTAGTTATATTATTATTTATGATCACTGGTTCAGGGAATATATAGACAAATATGGATATCAGATGGAATTTATCACAAGCGCTATTCTTGATGAAAATACGATCTGCGGCGGGAAGGAAATGAAAGTTTATAAAACCAATTTCAACAAATTCAAAAACGAAACTTTAGAAAATTGAAAGTACTGAAACTCTTTGAACTGATAAGACCAAAACAATGGATCAAAAATCTGTTTGTATTTGCACCTATATTATTTGCCGGTCAACTTCTTAATTTCCCTCTGCTGTTTCAAAACATACTTGCATTCATAGCATTTTGCGGTGTATCAAGCAGTGTGTATGTGCTTAATGACATAATGGATGTAGAGTCCGACAGAGCCCATAAAAAGAAAAGATACCGTCCCATTGCCGCAGGTGATGTTTCAATTAAAAGAGCCAAAATTCTTTTTGTGTTTTTACTTTTATTCACATCCGCAATTTGCTTTAACTTAAATTATCTCTTCACTTTAACAATTATTTTTTATTTTATAAATAATCTAATCTATACTTTTAAGATAAAGAATGTTGTATTGCTGGATGTGTTTTCTATATCTACCGGTTTTATTTTAAGAGTGATTGGCGGTGCGGTCGCTATTAATGTAGAAGTATCCAGCTGGATGATCATAACGACAATTTTCATTTCTCTTTTTCTCGGAATATCAAAGCGCAGAGCTGAACTATCCGGACCGAATCAGGAAAATCTCGAAAAACAAAGAAAAGTATTAAGTGACTATGACGTTGTATTTGTTGATCAGCTTAATACAGTGGCAGCTACCGGAACGATCATCTCATATGCTTTATATACCGTCTCCGAAAAAGCAATAACATCTTTTCATTCGGATAAACTTATTTATACAACACCATTCGTCATTTATGGAATATTCAGATATCTGTATCTGCTTCATAAAAAAAATCTTGGTGAGAGTCCGACACAGATAGTCACTAAAGATATCCCTATTATAATTAATTCTCTCCTATGGCTGATCGCATGCGCATTAATTATTTACAAAGCTAAATTCGGAATGTAGTTTTCTGAAAATAATTCAAAAGCAGTTCCTTGATAAAATATCTCATCAATATCCCGGGTAATGTCCTGAAAACATACAGGGCTGAGATGATACTCTTATGCATTACAATAGCATGGGGTCTTTCGTTTCCTCTTGTTAAAATATCACTGAATTCCATTTCTCCCGGCCTCTTTATATTTATCCGCTTCCTTATCACGCTGGTCACTTTTATGATTATTTTCCGGAATAAAATTGAATACAAAAATTTTAAACTCTGGAAAAACGGTTTGATACTTGGTGTATTTCTATTTTCAGGATTTGCCTTTCAGACAGTTGGACTGGAATATACTACTGCATCCAAATCAGGATTTATCACGGGAACAAATTTGATTATTCTTCCTTTTGCTCAGTTTTTCATTCTTAAGATAAAACCCGGAAATGAAAATATTGCAGGAGCATTAATAGTGCTGACAGGACTGTATATTTTATCGGAAGCATTTTATATAGTTCCGAACATAGGTGATCTGATGACTCTTTTTTGTGCTGTTTTTTTTGCGATACACATAATTCTTCTGAATAAATATACTTCGGATGAAAATTTCCTTTATATGACCTTCGGACAGTTTTTTTCAATGACAATTCTCAGTCTTTTATTTACATTTTTTTACGATGAAAATTTTAAAGGCGGTGCATTTATTATTTTGAATACTGAACTGATAATTACTTTAATTTATACTTCATTTGTTTCTACACTTCTGAGCATTCTTCTGATAACAAAGTATCAGAATATGACCACACCGCTCCGTGCCGGGATCATTTACAGTATGGAATCAATCTTTGCTGCTATTTTTGCATTTTTAGTTTTAAATGAAATTTTGAATTTCAATCAGATGCTGGGAGCCGCAATAATGTTCACAGGTCTTCTTATTTCCGAATTTTACGGAATAGTAAAATTAAAAATTAAAAATGCATACGGTAGTAAAAATAACAGTTAACGGACTAGTACAGGGAGTCGGATACAGATATTTCTGTTACCGCAAAGCAGCTGAATATTCCATTATGGGATATGCAAAAAATCTTATCGACGGAAGCGTAGAGATAGTTGCATCTGGTGAAAAAGAACTGGTCAGTGATTTTATTAAGGAAATTAAGGTTGGTCCTGTTAACTCATTTGTTAAATCAGTTCATATGGAAGACATAACCTCCGATCTGCATGATAGAAGTATTAACTATTACAAAGAATTCAAAATGCTTTAATAATATTTTATTTTGAAAGTACTCATAACTGGCGGAAGCGGACTGTTAGGACAATATCTTAACCGGGTGCTTTCGGAAAGCAATACTATTCTAACATTGTATAATTCAAATTCCGGAAACTGCACTGATTACAATTCCCTTAAAATTGATCTGACTGATCAGAAGAAATTGAGATCGCTTGTTTCAGAATACAGACCGAATGTAATATTTCATACTGCTGCCATATCCAGACCCGAGTTATGTGATTCACTTCCGGAGAATCATGTGATTGATATAAATATTAATTCTACAAGAGCCCTTGCTGAGTTATGTGATTCTTATAATGCAAAACTGATTTATACTTCCACTGATCTGGTCTATAGCGGTGACAGGATTAGATCGGCTGCAGAGGATGAAGAGTTAGCTCCTGTTTCATTCTATGCCGAAACAAAAGTACGAAGTGAAAAAGAAATAAGGGATGTTTTTGATAATTATGTGATCCTGCGCACTTCATTGCTTTATGGCTTGGGATTTAATCATTCAGTTAATAACTTTCAGATGATGTTTGAAAACTTCAGGAATGGCAAGCCGGTCAAATTATTCTATGACCAGTTCAGAACTCCTCTTGAGCTAAATGACGCAGCAGAATTATCAGCAAAATTATTAACTCCTGAGATAAAAGATATTACTCTGAATTTCGGAGGTTTTCAAAGAGTCTCTAGATCTGAACTGGGAGAAATGCTTTGTGAAATTGCCGGTTTTCAAAATTCCTTAATAATCCGGACACCGATGAACGATATTCCAGGTCTGCATATAGTTAGGGATGTCTCCATGAATACAGATAAATTAAATTCTCTTGGCATAAAGCAAAAAAGCATAGAAGAATCTTTAAGATACATTTTAGATAGCTTCCGGGAATAATTCTTCAGCAATTACAATTAAATAATATTATGAAAACAATTTTCATAAGTTTTTTAATTTTTGCGAATATTTCAATTGCACAGAAAACAAAAATTATTGAAACAATAAAAATCAGTCCTGAAACAGATCTTAAAGCGATCCAGTCTTCACAGGAAAAGTCAACTGAGAATACTCTCAGAAAAGAATTTTATTACCGGCTGGATAATCTTGAATTTAATTCAGGCAGAATAAAAAACGATAAAAATCATTCCTTTGATTTTTTAGGAAACTTCGGAAATAATGTAAGTTTCGGAGGATTTTATGAATCCTTTGCCGTAATAAATTTTACCCCTCAGATATATATAAAACCGGCTGGTTTTATCAGTGTTTATGCTAATCATTATTTAAATGTCCTGATTCCTTTGAGCCGGGCTAAAGAAGTATCCAATTCTGTTCTTATAAGCAGCGTCTCGATGCTTGCATTGGAATATGCTTCAGACCTCTTATTCCGAAATGAAAGCTGGCTGGCAGAGATTGCGGAATTTACAATTAAGAATTGTCTTCTGAACCTTTCCCTTAAACCCGGATTAAAAAACAAGGATTCATCAAATGAAAACATACTTCAGTTTGATAATTTTTATTATTCGATCAGTATTTCGTTCTGATATTAATGATCTTTTTTTTAAAAAGGAAAGCTCCGAAAACACTTTCCGGAGCTTAATCTTGCAGTTTTGGGGCTTTCAAAAAGGGCTTTTGAATCAGGGTATGACAATAATTGGTTTGTTCAGTAATTTGGGGTTGATTCATCATAAACTTAAATAATATATTTTTAAATAAATATAAGTGTAAACTACTGATCTGAATAAGTATAAATACTCATTTTTTATATTTTAAAGAATACAAAGAAGAAAGTTAAAGATATTTTAAGGAAGAAAAAAAATGACATTAAAAGCAGATTTAAAACTGAAGACTGAACCCTGAATTAAAATTACGGTTTGGTGCCTGGATCCTTTCAAGCTCCTGATATGATTCATCAAAAAGATTATTTACAGCAAGAAAGAATGAGATCTTGTTTGTAATTTCTTTACTGATCTTTAAATTCAAAAGAAAATATGATTCCGGTTCTTCAAAATTATAGAACAGAACCTCATCAATTGCGCTTAAATATTTACCGTAAATATCCAGATTAAAACCGTAATAGCCAAAATTGGTTGTAAATAAAAAATTATTTACGGGCTTATAAGGTAAAAAATCATCCTTCCTGTTTTCCGAAAGATCTTTTGCATTAAGATATGTGTAACTTATATTAAAAAAATAATCCAGTGGATTTTTAAATAATTTCACTGAAGAATTATAATCAAGACTGAATTCAAAACCTGAGATCTGCGATTTGGCAATATTCTGTACCTGAAATGGTCCGTAGATGGATGTGCTTGTATTAACATACTGGATAAGATTTTCATATTCATTAAAGAAAAATGCCATATCAAATGTGAACCTTGTTGTGAATTGTTTTCTTAATCCAATCTCAGCGGATATCATGTATTCAGGTTGAAGATCAGGGTTGTAAAGAAAATCAAAACCGCCGAACAATTCTTTTTTAAAATATATTTCAGCAATTGAAGGCGCTCTGAAAGCTCTGCCCACTAAAAATCTGTAAGCGGTATTTTTAAAGACCTTATTTTCAGTGTCTGGAGTATATACAAAGGATACTTTCGGACTTATCTCTGAAGATTCTATACCCGAAACGACTTTATTAAAATCCAACCTTGCTCCTAAAGTGGTTTCAAGTATTGAATTACCCAATTTATCCGTAATAATTTTATACTGGTCCTGAGCAAATATTCCAAAGTTATTCATTTGCTGATCGCCGTATAAAATTTCCTGAGGATCTGATTTTACTATGTTCATCTGAAAATCTATTCCCGATACAAAATAATTGTATTTTCCAAACTGAAAATCAACCTGTGTAATATTCCCTATATTGTATGAATCAATATATGTGTTTAAACCTTTTCCGGTATCTGCAAACTCAATTGATACAGGATTATTGGGGTTATAATAGGAATTACTGTATAAATAATAATAATAAAACCGGGTTGTATATTTTGAGATAGAGTTTGGAACAGCTCTGTAAAAAAGATCATAGCTCTGTGTTTCTTTCTGAATTTTATCACCTAAATAATACTCGGCTATTTTATATGGATCGGCAACACTGCCTGCATCTTTTCTCCAATAATGAGGAAATCCGCTGTTTGATTTTGTGTACTGCAAAGTCGCTTCAAGATCCCTGTTACCGAAAAGATCATAAGTGAATTTGCCAACCCCCGAATAAAAATCATAGTTTGACTGCTGCGAGTGACCGTCATTATTGTTATAATTCAGATTCAGGAGATAAGAAAATTTATTGATAGTATTACTATGAATAATATCGGCAGTTGTAAAAGTGAGCAGATCATTTGTGTATCTGAGACTGTCATTAAGTTTTTCATAAAATCCATAACTGAAATTCATACTTGTTGAGGAATTGTAAGTTGGTTTTTTGGTTATCACATTAACAACGCCGCCTATCGCACTCGATCCGTACAAAGAAGAGAATGCGCCTTTGACAACTTCAGTTCTATCAATAATGGAAACAGGTATAAGAGACCATAAGGCTCCTTTGGAATCACCGGTAAGAGAAGGTCTGCCATCCAGCAGCAGCAGCACACGATTTCCTATTCCTCCGCCTGCAACATCCGAAGACCCTCTGATCGACATCGAATTCACATTAATTCCGCTGCTTCTGTTTAATGTAACCCCCTGAACCTGTTCGAGTACATTATCAAAAGTAAGTATATTTTTTTTGCTTATGTCTTCAGCCGTTACAATTGAAATTGATGAAGGGGTTTGCTGTAAAGTAACCTCAGTCTTTGTTGATGTGACATTTATTTTTTCAATTTCAATTCCTGCCGGTTTTAAAAAAACATTAAGAATTTTTACTTTTAAATCTTCTATCATGACCTGATTCGTATATTCTTCATATCCAATACTTGTAACTTCGATCATATAAACTCCCGAATCAAGATCAATGAAACTGAATTTTCCTGAAACATCCGATTGAGTATTTACAAAATCATCTGAGCCGTCTTTGAAAATTTTGATGTTTGCCAGACTTACAACAGAACTTGTTTCTTCATCAATAATTTTTCCTTCCAAAGATCCCTGTCCGTATGTTTCTAAAGCAGATATCTGAAAAATAAAAAGCAGGGACATAAAAAGAATGCCCCTGCTTGTAAAAAATGAAATATTATTAAAAAAATAGCTCATTATAAATTAATACACCTTATAAGTTGTATCTGCCCAAGATAACATATCTATTCCTACAGCAGCTTCATTATTGGATCCGATTGTTGCTTTCAAAGTTGGATTAAGAAAACATGTTAATCCGGCCGGATATATAGTTCTCAGAGTATCACATCCGTATACTGACATTACCGGACTTTGTCCTCCCACTGATTTTCTAAAACCAACAGAAACTACATAGTCCCCTGTTGGAAGATCTCTCAACTGATAATTATAGCTGGTGTTCAATACATTATTTGTCCTTGCAATTTTAATTGTGTCATATGCTGTCGGACCGCCCATTGGAGGCCAGCCTGTAGAAGGATAAGCAGAAATAAGATATGTTCCTCCTGTCAGGATAAAATTAGTATCAACAAAATTAACAACACCGTTTACTGAATTTGAAACAGGTCCGTTAATTACCACCGGGTTATTATCATCATCACTGCAGCTGTATATCGTTACAAATAACAATGCGATCGCTATAACTTCGAAAATTTTTAACTTAAATTTACTTTTCATTTCTTTTAGTATTATTTTTTTAATTATTGTTGGTTTAATTTGTTACTGATTTTTTGCTATAAATCAAAAATTCTTAATTGATTTTTTTAAATTTATTTATATAAACATTTTCCTGAATTCTAAGTTGCAATTATTTCATAAGTTTTAAAATCAGAAGTCATCGGCATCTCTTCACCTTTTTCCTTTGCAATTCTGAGATCTTCAAATCCTCTTTTATGTCCTTCAATGAATTCGGGGGATCTTGTCCATTCCTTAAAAGCATCTTCCGAATCCCAGTGACTTACTATAAGATAATCACCTTTTCCGCTAACAGGTTTAAGCACTTCCATATCCAAAAATCCCGGCATTGTGTCTATTGCTTTTGCTCTTGAACCAAAAAGCTCCTCAAATCTCGGTTTGTAATGATCTTTACAATTAATGTAATTTATTGCTACGAATTTTTTTGTTCCCATATCCAGATTTTTTTACTTATTTAGTTTATAAATGTATCTTACAAGATAATGCTTATTAAGACTAAGTTCAATTAACAAATCAGAGTACTCTTAAAAAATATCCCTTAAGATATTTTGTTTCAGGCATTTGCGGAAGTACCGGGTGATCAAAAGTACAGTTTCGGAATTCTATTATCTGAATTTTTCGCTTTGCCTCTGATGCACTTTTTATAAGCATTTCTTCAAAATGTTTTTCACTTACATGATGAGAACATGAAAATGTGCAGAGAATTGAATTTGGTTTTAATAACCTCATTGCCTTGTAATTTAATTCCTGATAACCTTTCAAAGCCGGAAATAAATTCTTTTTAGATTTTGCAAATGACGGAGGATCAACTATTATAACATCATATCTTTCTTTGGTCTGAAATAATTCATTTAAATGTTCAAACACATCTTTGCAGATAAAATTTATCTTCTCCAATTTATTTAATGCGGCATTTTTTACTGAAGTATTAATTGAATGCTCTGAAGAATCAACTCCCGTTACATCCTCTGCACCCGCAAAAGCCGCATTCAATGCAAACCCGCCTTCATTACAGAAAAGATCCAGCACTTTATAATCCGGCTTTATATACTTTCTGAGAAGAACCCTGCTTTCACACTGATCAAGATAAAACCCGGTTTTCTGACCTTTGAGAAGATCCATATCATATATGATCTCATCTATTTTACATTTAAATGATTCATCTGCCGGATCTTTAAAACTGTACAAAATCTCTTCCGTCTTATCAAGTCCTTCAAGTGTTCTGAGTTCATTATTGTTTTTTTCTACTATTAATTCAGCTTTAAAATTTTCTTTAAGAAGTTCACTGATAATATCCCTGTACTCATTCATCCCGAATGAAAATATCTGAAATGAAAACTTATTATCAAATTTATCGATTATCAGTCCCGGAAGATAATCACTTTCGCTGTTAATCAGTCTGTATGTATTTCTTTCCGGATAGATCCTCTTCCTCAATGAATTTGCAAGACTCATTCTTTTAAAAATGAAAGCCTTATTAATTTCCTCATCTTTATTTGTAAGCTGTCTGTATGCAATTAGTGAGTTTTTATTATAAAAACCTTTACCGAGAAAATTATTGCTATATGAAAAAAGCTCAACAACTTCCCCGTTCTTAGGTTCACCTTCCATAAATTCTATTTCATTACTGAAAATCCACTGATGTCCGGATAATAATCGTCTTTCTTCGTTCTTTTTAAGTTTTAGCTGGGGCATTTTTTTAGTATTAAGTATTAGGTATTAAGTATTAAGTATTAAGTATTAAGTATTAAGTATT
>CALMST010000133.1 GCA_937872315.1 uncultured Ignavibacteria bacterium
AATGACGACCGATATAATTTGCTTAGTATCAACGCAGTAAGCAAAAAATTAAAATTAGGATATTCAAAAACTAAAGAACTAATAGAGAATGGATACATAGAATCTGTTACAGTGACCGGCAGGAAGAAAGTACCTCTCTGTAAACTAGACAAATTTATAAATCAATCGACTTTAATATCAGATTCCGGTAATGAAAAAAGAATTCAATATCCGGATGATGAATTTGAAGCACTAAATATAATTTCAAAATTAAAGGAATAAAATGGCATCATTATATAATTACAGAAAAAAATATTATATAGCTTACCACATTAATGGTAAACGATATACAAAATCTACTCAGTTGGATTTTGTAAAAGCTAACAAGGCTAAAGCAGAATTAGCTAAGAGCAAAATTGAAAAAATTGAGAAAGAAAACAAATTAAAAATTAAATATGGTTCTGTTGTACCAAAATCCAAGAAAAATAAAGTGACACTTGCTAATGCAATAAATGATTATTTGAAAACTATAAGAAAAACCACTTCAACAGGCGGACAGGATAATCACTCGAGGACGTTCCTTGTAGTTATGAGGCAATTTCAGGAAGATATACAGCCGGAGACTGATGTGACAATAATAAGTAGATCTGACATAAGTACTTTTGTTAAACGAAAAGAGATTGAGATCTCAAATGCTTCATTACAAACTTATATCAGATACTTGAAAGGCTTTTTCAACTATTTAGTGGAAGAAGAGATTATAGACAAATCCCCAATAGCAAAGAGGGTGATTCCAAAATCAGTGACAAAACCTATAAATACTTTTTTAGAAGAGGATATAGAATTGATTTTAGAATGTGCTAAGCAAAAAAGTTCTGAATATTTTATCATCTATAAATTTCTTTTATTAACCGGGATCCGTCCGGGGGATATTTTTGAAATCCGGGCTGGCGATTTTAATTTCAAATCAAAAATTATTCGATTAAGAATATCTAAAACCAAAAGGTCAATTGATTTTCCAATATACACAGAACTAGAAAAATTTCTTAATGAAAAAATTGTGGGAATAGTTAAGATGCCGTCAGAGGAAAAAGTTTTTAAGCTATATAGTGTAAACAGGATAGGAAAAACTTTCAGGAAAATACTAAAGGAGCTGGGTCTGCATAATAAACGATACAATCTGAAAACGTTCAGAAAAACATTCGCCTCATCACTTGCCGACAGGGGGTTATCCGAAGGAGATCTTGCTGATTTACTTGGCCATTCATCTACAGCTACCACGAGAGCTTTTTATAAAAGCAAAAATGCCGGAGCTATTCGCAGTAGAATTGAAGCACTGGATAAATAAAAAACTGCTAACAAAACTGCTAACACATTTCGGACATAAAACAAAGCCCTTATAACTACTATAATTATAAGGGCTTTATCCGAGCTGGAGAGCAGATTTGAACTGCCGGCCTGCTGATTACGAATCAGCTGCTCTACCAGCTGAGCTACTCCAGCTTATTCAATTTTAAATGTTAAATATTAAATTTTAAATTGATCTTTTAGAAGTTGAGATTATTTTACCTGAAATTTTCAGAATTTCATCACAGTCGTGAATCAAAGAATCTGCTATTTTGCATTCTAAATATTCTGAGTCTTTTAATAGCCTTATCCAGTAATGTGTTTCTCTGGCTTCTTTATGGGCTATACAGAATTTGTTTATGAAATCTTTTTTAGATAAACTTCCTAATCCTTCTTCTATATTTGCTCCAACTGAAGTCCCGCTTCTTAAAACCTGCTTTGAGAGAATGTATTCTTTCTTATTCTCCATTAAATATTTAGAAAGCTTTACTACTCTCAAAGCAAATTTATAACTCTTTGTCTTAATAACATTTTCTCTCTCCATATTAATAAACTCCCGAATATTTTAATAATTTCCGACATAATAATAATTTAAAATTTAAAATTTAAAATTTAAAATTATTAATATCTGTACATTTCCGACTTATAAGGTCCGTCTACCGATACACCTATATAGTCTGCCTGCTCCTGTGAAAGTGTCTCAAGCGTGGCACCAACTTTTGCAAGATGAAGTCTGGCAACTTTCTCATCAAGATGCTTTGGAAGTACATATACATTGTTTTCATAATTAGCATGATTTGTCCAGAGCTCGATCTGTGCAAGTACCTGATTGGTGAATGAATTAGACATTACGAATGAAGGATGACCCATTGCGCAGCCGAGATTTACAAGTCTGCCTTCGGCTAAGATGATGATCTCGTTTCCGTCAATATTATAAATGTCAACCTGAGGTTTGATCTCAACTTTTGATGAACCATGATTCTTAATTAACCAGGCCATATCTATCTCATTGTCAAAGTGTCCAATGTTACATACAATGGCTTTGTCTTTCATCTTTCTGAAATGTCTGTCAGTAATGATCTTGTAATTACCTGTTGCTGTGACAAAAATATCTGCCATTGTTGACGCCTGATCCATTGTTACCACCTGGAATCCGTCCATGGCTGCCTGTAAAGCGCAGATAGGATCGATCTCAGTAACAAGAACTCTTGCTCCGGCTCCTCTAAGAGACTGAGCTGAACCTTTACCAACGTCTCCGTATCCTGCCACAACTGCTACTTTTCCTGCCATCATTACATCGGTTGCTCTTCTTATCGCATCTACCAATGATTCTTTACATCCGTATTTATTATCAAATTTGGATTTTGTAACTGAGTCATTAACATTGATTGCCGGCATTGGAAGTGTACCTTTTTTGATCCTGTCATAAAGTCTTAATACACCTGTTGTTGTCTCTTCAGATAAGCCCTTTATTCCCGGGATCAGTTCGGGATAATTATCCAGAACCATATTTGTAAGATCTCCGCCGTCATCAAGGATCATGTTAAGCGGTTGTCTGTCTTCTCCGAAGAAAAGTGTCTGTTCTATGCACCAGTTGAATTCTTCTTCATTCATACCTTTCCATGCATATACAGGAATTCCTGCAGCTGCGATTGCCGCTGCCGCGTGATCCTGTGTCGAAAAGATATTGCATGAAGACCATGTCACTTCTGCTCCGAGCTCTTTTAAAGTCTCGATCAATACAGCTGTCTGTATGGTCATATGAAGACAACCGGCAATTCTTGCGCCTTTTAACGGTTGCGCTGATTTGTATTCTTCCCTTATTGCCATTAATCCGGGCATTTCTGCTTCGGCTAATTTTATCTCTTTTCTGCCCCATTCAGCAAGCGAAATATCCTTTACTTTATATGGCAGAACTGTTGTTTTATCTATTGTTTCTGTGCTCAAGTTAAATCTCCTTAGTTTTTATTTATGTAAGACATAAGATACTACTTATATTACTTTAAATAAATTTATTTTTTATGGTATTTTTTAAAATTTCAGGTACTTAATACAGCAGCATTGAAAAAAATCAATTAATTATCTATATGTCCCCAAGTAAATTCTTGTTTTCAATTGCAAATTTCAAAAGGCTTTGACTTCCCTTCAGATTTAATTTTCCCGATATATTTGCCCTGTGATTTTCTACTGTTCTGTAACTTATAAATAATATCTCAGCAATCTCTTTACTTGTTTTATTCTCTGTAATATATTTCAGGATCCTTTTTTCAGATAATGTGAGTTGATTAATTCCCGGATTGCTGTTATTGAGTTCAGAAAATTTCTTTTTTCTGTTTACCAGAAAATCTGACATTGACGGGCTTAAATAATATCTGTCATTCATTACTGAATTTATACAGTCTATAATATCCGATAATGCGCTGTCTTTGATCACATATCCTTTTATACCGAGGTTCATTGCTTCTTCAAAAATATCCTGTTCTCCGTACATTGTCAGAAATATTACTTTCACATCTACTCCTTTAAGCTCTTTTAAAACTTCCAGTCCGGTCATCCGCGGCATATCTATATCCAGGATTGCAACATCGGGTTTTTTTTCAATAATCATTTCCAGCGCTTTCTTACCGTTTTCAGCTTCTCCGATAATCTTTATATTATCTTCTTCATTGAGCATCTGCCTTAAACCTTTCCTGAATATCGGATGATCGTCAGCTATAATGACTCTTATGTCCTTATCTTTCATAATGAGATTTTATTAATTACTAATATCATATTGGTACTTTGATTTTCACTTCTGTTCCGTTTTCCGGAGATGATGACAGTTCATATTTACCATTGAATAATTTTATCCTTTCGGATATTCCCTTTAATCCGAATCCATGATCCGAAGTATTTTCTTTTACTTTTTTCAGAATGAAACCTGTTCCATTATCAGATATTAAAATAATCAAATTATTTTCGGATCTGCTTATATTGAGGATCACACTGTCCGCTTTTGAATGCTTTATGATGTTATTTATACATTCCTGAATTATTCTGTAAAGATTTATCTCCACTTCAGGTTTTAAGATATTATCAATGTTATCTGAATTGAATATAAAATTTATTCCGGTCGAGCTGCCGGCTCTGTCCGATATTGATTTAATCGCTTTTGACAAACCCAGCCTTTCTATCTGGTACGGATGCAGTGAATATGAAATTTCCCTCACATCCTTTAATGTATCCGTTATTATTTCTGAAACTTCTTTCAGATTTTCAACCAATGACTTTGAATCACCCGGATTCTTCAGACTTAACTGTATTTTATTTTTTGTAATTAGAAGATCATTTCCTATGCTGTCATGAAGTTCAGCTGAAATTCTTTTCTTGTCACTTTCCTGAACTTCAATTAGCTGCTTCGTAAATTCCGTCTGGGCTTTTTGCTCCTTTTCAATTTTTTTCAGTTTATTTTTGTAAAAACCTGCTGCTGCCCCGGCTACAGCCAGCAGCCCGATTCCTTTAAACCATAATGTTTTCCAGAACGGAGGTGTAATTTTTATTTTTAATGATACTCCTTTTTCGTTCCAGATACCGTCATTATTCGATCCTTTCACCCTGAATATGTATTCACCCGGATTTAAATTAGTATAAGTTACAAATCTTCTGTTCCCTGATAAAACCCAGCCTTTGTCAAACCCTTCCATTTTGTAAGCATACTGATTTTTTCCGGGTATATTAAAATCCAGCGCGGCAAATTCAAATGAAAATACACTGTCTCTGTAATTTAATTCTAATTCTCCAATTTCATTTATTGATTTTCTTAATGGTGATTTTTTTTCTCCAATTGGAATATTCTTATTAAATATTCTGAAATCCGTAAATGCAATCTGAGGAATTTGTTTGTTTTCTATCAGATCATCCGGGTGAAACGCATTTAATCCGTTAACTCCTCCGAATATCAGCGAACCGTTTTTTAATTTCAAACAGGATAAATGATTAAACTCATTACTTTGAAGCCCGTCCCTTTCATCATAATTTCTAAATAATTTCCTCTCAGTATCGAATCTCGATAATCCGTTATTTGTGCTTACCCAGATAAATCCATTGTCATCCTCCAAAACTGTATTTATAAAATTATTGGGAAGTCCGTCTTTTTCCTGATAATTAACAAATTCATTTTTGATCTTATCATAGCAAACTAATCCGCCACCTGAAGTCCCTATCCATAATCTTCCTTTTTTATCTTCGCAAATTCCATAAACTGAATTGTTTTTTATTGATTTTACAAATGCAGGATTATCATTAAAGTTTTCAAATTTCCCTTCTGCAGGATCAAACTTATCTAATCCGCCTACATCCAGACCTATCCATATTTTTCCTTCGTTATCGCAATACAAAAATCTAATTCTGTCAGAGCTTAATCCGTTTTTGTTATCTTTATCAAAATAATAATTAGTGAAAACTTCATTTTCTGGGTCAAACTTATTTAACCCTCTGTCCCCGGTTCCTAACCAGATGTTACCTTCCTTATCCACTGTTATTGAAGAAACTGCATTTGCACTTATAGAATTTATGTGTTCATCTTTAGATCTTTTGTAACTTGTAAATTTTTCTTCTTTTAAATTTAACTTATTGAGGCCACCGCCATAAGTCCCGATCCATAAATTTTCTTTTTCGTCACAAACTATAGTTGTAACCCTGTCATCATTAAGAGTATTATTATCTGTATCAGAATGTTTGAATAAGGTAAATTTATTCTTAGGAATTTCATATTTTATTAATCCCGAATCGATAGTCCCAAACCATAAGGTTTCTTTATTTTGTTCACAGATACCGGAGATCAGATTGCTTGCAATATTTCCGTTATCATCTCTAAAATCTCTGTAGTGGGAGAAGGATCTTTTCTTAATATTAAAATAGCTTAAACCTTTTCCATTTGTTCCAATCCACAGTATTCCTGATCTGTCTTCATAAAGTGAATAAACCGAATCACAGCATAAGCTTTGGTTGTCATTATTCTCCTGTTTGTAATTTTTAAATTTTTCATTTTTCCTGTCAAATTTATCTAACCCACTTTCTTTTGTTCCTACCCATAATGTTCCATTACTGTCTTCAAATACTGTAGAAACAAGATTAGAACTAATACAGTCATTCGAATTTTCTATATATGTGTATTCAATAATTTCACCGGTTTCCATATTCAGATTTTGTAATCCATGATTTGTGCACACCCACAATTTCTTAAACCTGTCAATAAACAAAGAATTAATTCTGTTTGAATCAACAATGTTATTTTTGTTTTCATAACTTATAAATTTATCGGCTTTCCTGTCAAATTTAATAACACCCCTCCCCCACGTAGCGATCCATATGTTTTTATCATCATCTTCCACCATTTGCCGGACTCTGTGAATATATACATCTCCTGTGTTATTTTCTTCAGGATTATATTTTTTAAAAATATTTTTATTTCTTAAAAATTTATTTATTCCACCGTTTGTTGTGCTTACCCAAAGGATACCATCACTATCTTCAAAAACAGACCGGACGATATTACTGGACAATGAATCCGGATCATTTTCGTCGTGCATAAAATTAATAAAACAATCGTTTTCTCTGTCATACTTATTCAGACCTCCCGTTGCTGTCCCTATCCACAAATCGCCTGAGTTATCTTCATATAGACAGGTGATCATATTATTGGAGATTGAATTTATATTTTCCGGATCATTCCTGTAAACAGTGAATTTATATCCGTCATATTTATTCAATCCGTCCTGAGTTCCAAACCACATAAATCCTCGGTGATCCTGGATAATACAATCCACTACACTTTGCGAAAGTCCATGCTCAATCGATAATTGGTTGAATCTTATTTTATTTAAAGTGTGCAATCTGAATGTGTATGTATTTAATTAAAAAGGTACAGTTAATTTAACTTCTGTTCCATCTTCCGCGGAAGACATTAAATCATATATATCATCAAACAACTTTACTCTTTCGGATATACCTTTTGATCCATATCCATTCCGGTCATTTTCCTGAATATTGTTTCTAACGGAAGATTGTGATAAACCATCTTCAACGTTTAAATGCTCGAATTTATATTTTTATATAGGAAAGGCTTCAATATTTTATTATTCCTTTAAAGATCAGTCGTTCTGAAATATTTGTTTCTCAAAAATACATTTATAAGTTTTCAAGTTCAACTTGAAAATAAAATAATGCTATGCCAGTATCCAAAATTGTCCAAAAAGTTTTACTGAATTATGGCTCAGATATCATTCATTCAAATCTATTTAATGAATCTTAGAAAGGATTTAAGGTCTTAAGGGTTTGAAACTTTTGAAGGATTAACCGATAACCGGGGAATTTTAAAAATGAAGGTATGGGAACATAGATCCCTCATCTTTTTAAAAAATAGTTGAATCTGTTTCAGACAGGAAATTCAGAAAATAATTCACGACCTTGAACTGTTTTCAGAACCAGGTCTTTTA
>CALMST010000134.1 GCA_937872315.1 uncultured Ignavibacteria bacterium
TTTATTTATTTAATATAACTATTTTTTAGGAGATTCCTTTTTGGTAATATCAGCATTGGGTTGCTTTACAGACTTTTATAAATTTTACACTTAAAAATAAATATATTTTGATTATACTGATTTTATTTTAATCATTGCTGGTCAGGATACAATTACACTAAAAGATTTTTAAAATTGTCTCACCAAAAATTATAATCCCTGTATGTTTAAAGATGTGAACAGAGATAATTTTTTTTACGATCTCTCCGGAAAAATTTCGGATCAGTACTATCCCAACATACACAGCCTCATCATTTCAAAAAACGGATCACTTATATTTGAACAATATTTCAAAGGACATGATCAGAATTTCGGGAAAGATACTGGAATTGTTATGCACACAAGTGAAACATTACATGATCTGAGAAGCATTACAAAAAGTTTTGTTTCTGCCTGTATCGGAATTGCAATTGACAAAAACCTTATCAAAAATACCGGTCAGAAAATTTCTGATTTTTTTCCGGAATATAATTTCCACGGTGAAAAAGCTCTGTGGAATATATATCATTTTCTGACAATGACAACCGGTCTTAAATGGGATGAATCTCTTCCTTATCATGATCACGAAAATGATGAAATAAAAATGACTCATAGTACGGACCCTGTCAGATTTGTTCTTGATAAGCCATTGGCTGGATCTCCCGGACATAATTTTAATTACTGCGGAGGGGCAACTCAGATCCTTGCAGAAATAATTGAGAGGTCATCTGATCTTTCAATAGAAAATTTTGCAAATGAATATCTGTTCAGTCCTCTTGGAATAAATTCATTTGAATGGAATAAATTTTCTGTCTGGAACGGATCGCATAAAACAGCTGCTTCATCAGGATTACGCCTTACTTCAGGCAGTCTTATGAAATTCGGCATGATGTACCGTAATAATGGTTTATATAATGGATATCAGATTCTTACACCTGAATGGATAAAAGAATCTTTCACTCAAAGGATGGAATTCCCAAGTCTCGTTGCTGAAGGTCATGACGGATACGGATACCAGTTCTGGATGTGGAAGGATCACATCACAGACAGGGAGATAAATATTGTTGCAGCCAAAGGATTCGGTGATCAGAGTATTTACTGGGATCTTGAAAATGATCTGACAGTAATTACTACAGCCGGAAATTACGATAAGCCTGATACTAAAAATAATTCATATGCTATACTCAGAAATGAGATCTATCCTTTTTTATTAGACAATTGATTGTTGATCAGTGTACAAACTTTCTTCCCCGCGCTTTCCAAAACATTTTTTTTATTTACATATGATTTAAATTCAAATCATTATCAAACATTTCAGAATACGAAATAAAGCTCCCGCCTGTGATAAAATACCAAAAGAAATTCGGAGTATTGGGGGTAAGCAAAAATTTCCTCTCCTTGACGCGCGGCAGGGCTCTTCTGCGGAACGGTGTGTTTAAATTTTTTCCGCTAATGTGAAAAAATTTCCGGCAATCTATCTTTACATCAAACGGTGATTTTTCTTTTCCTTTTCTTCAGATCGTTCAAAAGATGAAAGTATATCAGGTATAATTAGTTCTATTCTATTTTCCGAAAAGCGTTCTGGTACAGATTTGGCTTATCGAAATTTATAATGCGAAAATAACATTGCATTTATTTATTTATCCGATTAATTTAATTTCAATTAATCTAAAAAATCCACCATGCCTCTCCCAAATATATTCACTAAAGAAGTTACTGATGAAATGATAAGCAGGATAAACAAATTAAAACCTGACTCTCAGCCTCAATGGGGAAAAATGGACGTGGCGCAAATGCTCGCTCACAGCAACGTAGGCTATGAAATGGTTTATGATAATATTCATCCACATCCGAATGCATTTATGAAATTGATCTTAAAATATCTCGTTAAGAATAAAGTAGTCGGTGAAAAGCCCTATTCCCGCAGCATGAAAACAGCGCCTCAGTTTCTGATTTCAAATCCAAAAAATTTCGAAGCCGAGAAAAAAAGACTGATTGATTATGTTAACAAAACTCAGATGCTGGGTGCCGATTATTTTGATAATAAGGATTCAGGTTCTTTCGGGCTATTGAGTAAAACCGAATGGAATAATTTGTTTTACAAACATTTGGATCATCATCTTAAACAGTTTGGAGTGTGATACTTTGTTTGTAAAATGTATAAAATGCCACTGTGATTTCCGCTTTCACATTTTCATTTAATTTAATAGCTGTACACGGAAGTATTACAGAGACCTTGGTTTAA
>CALMST010000135.1 GCA_937872315.1 uncultured Ignavibacteria bacterium
GATTGAATGGTTTTAACAATGTGTCAGCTAAATGAAACGCAACCATAAAGGTTGCTGCTACAATCTGAAACATTATCTATTACTTAATACTTAATACTTAATACTTAATACATAATACTTAATACTTAATACTTAATACTTAATACCTAATACTATTTAATCGCCCTGAAATCATGCCCCGCCTTCAGCTGAATCAGGAATTCATAAATAAGTTTGATTACCTGATCGACATCATTTTTATCCACTGCTTCCACTGTCGTGTGCATATATTTCAATGGAAGTGAGATCAGCGCAGATGCAACACCTTCACCGGAAAAGGCAAATGCTACAGTATCCGTACCCGAGTGACTTGATGATGATTCTCTCTGAAACGGAATTTTCTTTTTCTTTGCCACATCAAGGATCATTTTGAAAAGTTCTTTTTGTATTTCCGGACCTACGGTCAATCCGGGTCCTTTACCGCAAGCCACATCACCGAGTTTTTCCTTTTTATATAAAGGAGATTGTGTATCGTGAGTTACATCTGTTATGATCGCAACATTAGGCTTGATCCTTCTCGAGATCATCTCGGCTCCCCTGAGTCCGGTCTCTTCCTGAACGGCATTTACTATATACAATCCGTAATTGAGTTTCTTTTTATTTTCTTTAAGCAGCCTTGCTACTTCAGCAATCATGAATCCGCCCATCCTGTTGTCCAGCGCTCTTCCCACATAATATCTGTCATTCAAAACCATAAGATCATCGCAATAGGTAACCACACATCCGACGAATACACCGAGAGCTTCAACCTCTTTTTTACTGTTGCATCCGCAATCAAGAATAATGTTCTCAAGAGTAGGCTGATCATCTTTCTTTTTATCCCTGACGTGAATAGCCGGCCAGCCGAAAACAGCTTTGACGTGACCTTTGCTTGTGTGAATGTTAACGCGCTTCGAAGGAGCGATCTGATGATCCGAGCCCCCGTTCCTTACTACATAAATGTAACCGTCATTGGTAATATAATTTACATACCAGGAGATCTCGTCTGCATGCGCTTCGATAACGACTTTGTATTCCGCATCTGGATTAATAACTCCAACCATGTTTCCGTAAGTATCGGATATGTATGTGTCAATATAAGGTCTGATATAATCGAGCCAGATCTTCTGTCCGGAAGTTTCATAACCCGTAGGTGAGGCATTGTTAACATATTTTTCCAAAAACTCAAAACTCTCTTTTCTCATTTTCATAAACTTTAATTATTTAGATTTATTAAAATATTTTTGAATTGTCTCTGTTTCACTTTCCCTGCCTACGATTACAATGTCCGCAATGTTAAGGAATAAACCTGTTTCGACTACGCCGTTGATCAGTTTAATATTATTATTAAGCTCAAAAGCATTTTCTATTTTTTCAAGATGAAGATCAATTATTAAATTTCCGCTGTCTGTATAATAAATTTCATCTGCTTTTTTTCTGATCACAGGATTAAGAT